>NZ_JBSGPD010000002.1:0-460391 GCF_053567335.1 Leucobacter sp. GX24907
TTACGGTGGTTATAGCGTCAGGGAAACGCCCGGTTACATTCCGAACCCGGAAGCTAAGGCTGACAGCGCCGATGGTACTGCGAGGGGGACCTCGTGGGAGAGTAGGACACCGCCGGACCTCTTCATCGAGGGTCGTGCAACGGACACCAATGCTGGTGACCGTCGCACGGCCCTCTTTTTTTTGTGCGCTCGGGCGACTCGACGATCCCTAGCGCATCGAGCCGAAAGCGGTTGCCAGTCGCGCTCCGCTAAACTGGATGACTGAAACACCACACCGACCGCCAACGATATTGAGAGCGAGCCGCCTATGGGTGCGATGACGAGTGCTATCGTCTGCCTCTCGGTCCTCGCACTGCTCGCCTACCCGTTGGTTCGCCGTTTCGGTCGGAAGACCTTCCTCTTCCTCTCGGCCGCGATGCTCGCGGTCTTCGTATGGATTCTTGTGCTTGCTCAGCCTGTGTTTACGGGTGGAGAGCCGCTTGTTGAAGCAGCGGAATGGATCCCTCACTTGCAGATGGGGTTGACGTTCCGGCTCGATGTCGTCGGTGCGCTCTTTGCTCTTCTGGTGACCGGTGCCGGCGCCCTCGTGCTGCTGTACTGCACGGCTTACTTTGAAGAGGGAGAGGCCGGTCTGCCTCGGTTCGCCTCGGTCTTTCTCGGGTTCGCCGCCTCGATGCTGGGCCTCGTGCTCTCAGACGATGTCTACCTGCTCTTCATCTTCTGGGAAGGCACGACTGTCTTCTCCTTCCTGCTGATCGGACACGTGACCCGTCTGCGCACGGCCAACTCGGCGGCGCTGCAAGCGCTGATGGTGACGACGCTGGGTGGCCTTGCCATGCTCGTCGGATTCGTGATTCTCGCCCAGGGAGCCGGCACCAGCCGACTGTCAGAGATTATCGCCGACCCACCGGGCGGTCCTGCGGTACATGTTGCGGTCTTCCTTCTGCTTGCCGGAGCACTCTCCAAGTCGGCGATCTTCCCATTCCATTTCTGGCTTCCCGGAGCCATGGCTGCTCCGACTCCCGTGAGCGCTTACCTGCACGCCGCAGCGATGGTGAAGGCAGGGGTCTATCTCATCGCAAGGATCAGTCCGGGTTTCGGCGACGTTGCCGGGTACCGCGAGACTTTGGTCATCCTGGGCGGCGCGACGATGATCGTCGGCGGCATCCGCGCACTCAAGCAGTTCGATATCAAGTTGATCGTCGCCCACGGCACGGTCAGCCAACTCGGCATGCTCGTCATGGTCTTCGGGTTAGCCGACCCACGCGCATCGTTTGCGGGTTTCGCGTTGCTGTTTGCCCATGCGCTTGCGAAGGCACCGCTCTTCCTCTCGGTCGGCATCATCGACCACGCCACCGGCACCCGCGATCTGCGGCGACTCTGCGGCGTCGGCCGAAGAATGCCGACACTGGCGGTGGTCACCACACTCGCCGCCGCTTCGATGGCGGGTGTGCCCGTCTTCGTCGGCTTCGTGGCCAAAGAGTCAGCGATTATCGAGCTGAGCCGGATGGGGGAGTCGTTCCCGATCGCCTACCTCGCATTGACCGTCATGATCTTGGGCAGCGTGCTCACCGTCGCTTACATGGGTCGACTGCTGTGGGGTGCATTCGGTGATAAGCGGGACGCTCAGGAGTGCGCCGTGTTGCATCGGCCGCACCGCGGCATTCTGGTCGCACCGGCGGTGTTCGTACTGCTGACGCTCGTCGGCGGCGTGCTCGCATCCTCGCTCGATCCGCTGCTCCAGTCCATGATCCAGAAGACTGCCGACGCTGAACCGGAACACTTCGCACTGTGGCACGGGTTCACCGCAGAGCTCGGCGTCTCGCTTGCGATCCTGGTCGTAGGTGCGGCAGTTGCACTGCTGACATCGCGCACCCGGCCGGTGCTTCCCGTGCTTCCTGAACGGTTCTCGGGCTCGCACATGTACTGGACGGTGACTCACTGGGTCGATGCGATCGCAGTAAAGGTCACGTCAATCACCCAGCGCGGCTCGCTGCCGTTCTACCTGTCGGTGATTCTGCTCGTCGTCGTCGCAACACTCGGAGGCACCGTTCTCGGTATTGGAGCTTGGCCTGAGCAGGTCACGTTCTTCAGCGCACCCGTGCAGATTCCCATCGCGATCGTCATGATCATCGCCGCGATCTACTCCCTGCGTGCGCGCACGAGATTCCAGTCGGTTGTGCTGGTCGGCGTGACTGGCTACGGCATGTCCGCGATCTTCGCGACGCACGGGGCGCCCGATCTGGCCCTCACCCAGGCGCTCGTAGAAACAGTCACGTTGATCGCCTTCGTGCTCGTCATCCGGCGGCTTCCGCAGCGGCTCGGGCCGCGGCCCAAGCGCAGCCTCCACTGGATCCGTCTCGGTATCGGCAGCGCCGTAGGCTTGGTTCTCGGTGCGGTCGCAATCGTGTCGCTCGGCGCTCGAATCGCCGATCCGATCTCACTCGAACTGCCAGCGCTCGCCTATTCGGGAGGACATGGAAGCAACGTCGTGAACGTGATGCTCGTCGATATCCGCGGCTGGGACACAATGGGGGAGCTGTCCGTGATCCTCGCTGCCGCCACGGGCGTCGCCTCGCTCGTTTTTCTGAACACCCGGGTCGATCTGCGCCCGAAACTGAGTCGACGCGATGCACGCAAGCGCACACAGGCCCATCTTCTGCGCGTCGCCGACCCCAGCGATCCGGCGAGTCGTTTCTCCTGGCTCCTCGCAGGACCGCAGCTTGATCAGTCCCGTCGTTCGATACTGCTAGAGGTCGTCGTCCGGCTGATCTTCCACGCGCTGATCATCCTCTCGATTTACTTGTTGCTCACCGGGCACAACACTCCGGGCGGTGGCTTCGCAGGAGGCCTTGTCGCGGGCCTCGCACTTGTGGCCCGCTACCTCGCCGGTGGACGCTACGAGCTCGGCGCGACCGTGCCGCTCGATGCAGGGCGGATTCTGGGTACGGGTCTCGCGCTCGCGGTCTCAATGGCCTTCCTGCCGCTGCTCTTCGGCCAGTCCGCACTCGCCTCGGCATGGGTTGACCTTGACCTGGGGTTCTTCGGCACGTTGCCGCTTGTCACATCGACGTTGTTCGACATCGGCGTCTACTTGGTCGTCTTCGGATTGATCCTTGATGTGCTGCGCAGCCTGGGTGCCGAGATCGATGAGCAGGAAGAGGCCGATGCTGCCGCCTTCGAAGATGAGGCGGTGATGAACCGATGACGACGATGCCACTCGTATTGGTCGCCGTGATGGTCGTACTCTACGCCTGTGGCGTGTATCTGATGCTCGATCGCACCCTGACGCGTCTGCTGCTGGGTTTCCTGCTCGTCGGCAACGCCACCAACCTCCTCATCTTCTTGATGTCGGGGTCATTCGGGAAGGCACCGCTCTCGGCGGAGACCGGTGCCGAGGAGATGAGCGACCCGTTGCCACAGGCGTTCATCTTGACAGCGATCGTGATCACGTTCGGTGTCAGCGCCTTCCTACTCGCGCTCATCTACCGGTCATGGCGTCTTGCTCAGCACCGAGACGATACTGTGCAGGACGATGAGGCAGATCTCGAGGTCGCGCGTACCGGTGCGCTCACGACCGCGGAGGTCACGGATGAGGATCTCCAGGAGACCCCAGAGCTCTCGGACGACGATGATGTCGACGATGACGGTGATCCCTTCGCGCCGGGGACCGGGCCTATCAAGACGCTGATCGCTCCGGAATCTGGGCTTGGCACACGGGAGGAGCAGCGATGATCGCATTGGTTCCCCTCGCGGTACTCATTCCCCTCGGTGGCGCGGCGCTCGCGCTCGCGGTTCCGGGGCACCGGAGACTGCAGCAGGCCATCACCCTGGTTGCCCTTGGTGCGGTCGCAGTGCTGAGCGGCGTACTCATGTGGCTGGTCGACAGCGCGGGAACGCTGGTGATGGAAGTGGGCGGCTGGGCCGCGCCCTTCGGCATTGCGCTGGTCGTGGATCGCGTGTCCGCCCTGATGCTGATCGTCTCGGCTCTCGTGCTCTTGGGCGTGTTCCTGTTCTCTATCGGACAGGGTCTCGCGGATGGCGACGAAGATACTCCGGTCTCGATCTACTATCCGACCTATCTTGTGCTGGGTGCGGGCGTCTTCAACGCCTTTATCGCGGGCGATCTCTTCAATCTCTACGTCGGGTTCGAGATCCTGCTCGTCGCAAGCTACGTGCTCATCACGCTCGGAGGAACACAGCAACGCATTCGTGCGGGCGTCACCTACGTCATCGTGTCGCTCGTCTCCTCGGTGCTGTTCCTCGCTGCGATCGCGCTCATCTACGGCGCGACGGGCACGGTGAACATGGCACAGCTGACCGTGCGTATTGCGGAGCTCCCGGCAGAGGTACAGCTACTCCTGAACCTCGCCTTGCTCATTGCATTCGGGATCAAGGCGGCGGTCTTCCCACTCTCTTTCTGGCTACCTGATTCCTATCCGACGGCTCCGGCTCCGGTGACGGCGGTCTTTGCCGGCTTGCTCACCAAAGTCGGTGTGTATGCCATTATTCGGAGCCAGACGCTACTGTTCCCCGAATCGAGCGTCGACAATGTGCTGCTGGTCGTGGCGGGACTGACGCTGCTCATCGGTATCCTCGGTGCTGTCTCGCAGCTTGATATCAAGCGTCTACTCTCATTTACGCTGATCAGTCATATCGGGTACATGATCTTCGGTATCGGGATGGCGAACGCCGCGGGCTTCGCTGCCACGATCTACTACATCGCGCACCACATCATCGTGCAGACTACGTTGTTCCTCGCAGTCGGTCTGCTCGAACGTCAGGGGGGCACGACCTCGCTCTCCGACCTCGGCGGAATGATGCGCAGTGCTCCGGCGATTGCGGTTCTCTTCTTCATACCGATGCTCAATCTCGGTGGGATCCCACCATTCTCAGGGTTCATCGGCAAGGTCGGCCTGTTCTCAGTTGCAGCTGAACTCGCCACTCCCGGTGCATACATGCTCATGGGCGTTGGCGCACTGGTCTCGTTGCTGACGTTGTATGCCCTGGCACGCGCGTGGGTGCTGGCGTTCTGGCGCCCGCGCATCACAGCGGAGTCGAAGCAGGCGAAGAACCCCAGCACTGAGGCGCTGCTGCTTCGGGAGCGTGAAGAGGCGCTCCTTGAGCGACTGCAAGACGCTCCCGATGCCCAGCCGAAGCAGGAGCAAAAGGAGATTCCGCGTCTGATGCTGTCGGCGACCGGTGGCATGGTCGTGGTCAGTATCGCGCTGACCGTATTCGCGGGACCTCTGTACGCGTACGCGACCCGCGCCGGCGATGACCTCGCGAAGCCTGGACGCCTGGTCGAGCAGGTTCTTGATTCGCCGGGACCGCTCGGTGGAGGAAGCGGAACCACCGAGCCGGAGGGGGAGGGGCACTGATGTCGAAGCTGCATGAACCCGCAAGCCCCGCCCGTCGTATCGAGCGCGGCGTGCGCCTGCACGAACTGCCGCTCATCGCGGGGTTGGTCATACTCTGGACGATGCTCTGGCAGACCTTCTCACCGCTCTCGGTGGTGAGCGGCGTGATTGTCGCGATCTTCGTCATGAGACTTTTCTACCTGCCTCCGGTGGACCTCGCCGGGCGGTTCAATGTGCTCTGGGCGTTGCGCTATGTCGGCTACTTCCTCTGGCATCTCTCCCGGGCCTCCTGGCAGGTGGCGTGGCTCGCCGTGCGCCCCGGGCCGGTGCCGAAGACGTCGATCATCGAGGTGCAACTTCGTACGCGCTCAGATTTCATTCTCACGATGGTCGGGCTGACGAACTCGCTCATCCCGGGTTCGCTCGTCGCCGAGGTCGACCGTTTCAACTCGACCCTGTACCTCCACGTGATCAACACACCCACCGAGCGCGAGATCGAGATGATGCGCGATGAGGTCTACCACATCGAGCGATTGCTCATCATGGCCGCGGGCTCTCGCGAAGAGATGAGGGCCGTCGCATGAGTATCCTCACGACTGCGTTGATCGTCGCTGCGGCTGCCGGTCTCACGGTAACCGCGCTCGCGGCGATCGTCAGGATCGTGCGTGGTCCGACGATCCTCGACCGTATGGTGGCATCAGACGTACTGCTCACGACGCTGATGCTCGCCGTGGGGACTGACATGGTCGTGCGGGGGCACACCGACTCGATCGCGCTCATGACTGCGATCGCCGCGACCGCGACGTTCGCGACCATCGTCGTGGCGCGCTTCGTGAAGCGTCGTGCCGAGCACGCCGCAACGACACACACTGGTGAGCCGTCCGGAAAGGAAGCCGGCAATGTATGAGGATCTGCTCGACGTCGTCGTGCTTACCTTGCTCGTGCTCGCTGCCGCACTGTCGGCAGCGGCGGGGATCGGCTTGCTGCGTTTCCCCGATGCGCTGAGTCGACTGCACGCGGCCACGAAGCCGCAGATCTTTGGTTTGCTGCTGGTGATCGCTGCCGTGGCCCTGGATCAGCGCTCCTTGGGAACTCTGTTCGCGCTGGTGCCCGTATTCGTCTTCCAGTCGCTGACGGCGCCGGTCGCTGCGCATATGGTGGGCCGCGCCGCGTATCGGAGCGGTCAACTCGACACCGCGAGCATGGTCGCCGATGAGCTTGCGCCGGCCATTGAGCGGAGCGCGCGCGAGTCGAGCTGAATCGCCGATGTCAGGATGCGCGGGGCCCGCCGCTGCGATAGCGTAGTGGTATTGGCCCAGGAGGCCTTCTCACAGTCGATTCGAGCAGGGAAAGAGTGGACGTGAACGCCGAACACAGGGCCCGTCGTAACGATGATACGCAGTCGCGCTCGACCCAGCAGTTCCGCGAGGATCTGGGGGCGATGGTGCGTGCTCGCGTCACCGATCTCACGGTCGACGAGCAAGAAGCCGTCGCTGCTCTGCCGTCGGGTGCGGCCCTGCTCGTCGTCCGTCGGGGCCCTGATCTCGGCGCACGTTTCCTGCTCGATCAAGACCAGACCGTAGCGGGGCGGCATCCCGGTGGCGATATCTTCCTCGACGATGTGACGGTATCTCGACGGCACGCGGAGTTTCTGAGGCAGGGAACCACGTTCTCGGTGCGGGATATGGGGTCGTTGAACGGTACGTTCTGCGATGGCGCTCGTATTGACGGAGAGCGTGAGCTCGAGGATGGATCAGAGGTGCAGGTCGGCAAGTTCCGCTTCACCTTCTTCGCTTCGCGCTTCGATCTGGCGGACGCGGCCTGACGTGGGGGTGCGGAGCGCAAACCCGTCGCCGCCGGGTCTGCTGAGCATCGGTCAAGTTCTGGAGCGATTACAGGACGACTTCGTCGACCTCACGCCGTCGAAGTTGCGGTTCCTGGAAGAGCAGGGGCTCGTTTCGCCGGAACGGACGAAGTCGGGGTACCGCAAGTTCTCTCAGTCCGACATCGAACGTTTGCGCCTGATCCTCACCCTGCAGCGCGAGCACTACTTGCCGCTGAAGGTGATCGCAGAGGTGCTTCGAGAGGTCGATGCGGGGCGCGATCCGATCATTCCGGGCGCGGCCCCGCGCAGTGCGTCGACGATTCTCGCCCCGCGCAGCGTGCTGAGCGGCGATGAGCTGCGTCGTCTTACCGGCGCAAACGCTCGGTTTCTCGGAGAAGCGATCGCTGCGGGTCTGCTCCCCGCCGCGGAGGTGTTCCCGCACGACTGCGTCGCGCAGTTGACGGCCCTCTTGAAGCTGGCTGAGCGGGGAGTCACCCCTCGCCACCTGCGTTCGCTGCGCGTGGCTGCTGAGCGCGATGCCGAGTTGATTGGTCAGGCTGTTGCCACTCGCGGAGCCCGGGCAGGCTCGCCGGAGGTGAGCGAGGAATCGCTCGAGCTCGCCGGTTACTTGGAGACTGTCCGTTCGGGCGTGCTGCGTCAGCGCCTCGCCGGCGGCCGGTAGTTCTCTCGACCCGCGCAACTCGCGGGTCGAAGGTCGTTGCAGTTGGCCCTCCCTGTGGGTACCGTTAATGAAGTCCGACGCTGTTCGCGTCGATGAGGAAGGATCGTGATGGAAGACTCCCCTTCGCAGTCGGGCGACCCGGTGACGGACGAAGATCGAACTGCCCCTGAAGTCGCTCCCGATGATGCGGTGATGCTCTTCGACGACGGCCTTCCGAAGCCCGATCGTAATGGTGGTTTCAAGGGTGCGGTGGCGGCCCGCGCGGCGGGCATCAGCTACCGGCAGCTTGACTACTGGGCACGCACTGGTCTGGTGGAGCCGACGGTGCGCGGCGCTCAGGGGTCCGGTTCGCAACGCCTCTACGGGTTCCGGGACATTCTTGTGCTCAAGCTTGTGAAGCGGCTGCTCGACACCGGGATCTCGTTGCAGCAGATTCGCACCGCGGTCGCCCAACTGCATGAGGCCGGCGTGCACGATCTCTCGCAGACCACGCTCATGAGTGATGGGGCGAGCGTCTATCTGTGCACCTCGAGCGACGAGGTGATTGACCTCATGAGCCGGGGCCAGGGGGTCTTCGGCATTGCTGTCGGTAAGGTGCTGCGCGAAGTCGAGTCAACTCTCGTCGACCTCGACAGCCATCGTTCCGGCGCGGATGCCACGGATACTGACGCGGTGGACGAGCTTGCTGCACGGCGACGTGCGCGCAAGATTTCCTGAATTCGGGTTGGAGTCGCTGGCTTCAGGCCCAGGAGACTTCGAGTCTCGGGTCAGTCGCTCTCTCGGTCGGTGACGACCTCTTGCGTATCCGACATCTCATCGGGGATGGCGTCGTCGACGACAGTCATAGCGCGCCCGGCGAGCGGCGCGGCCGGGGGAGCATCGATGCCTCCGGAGCGGAGCACACGGTCGAGGACCTGATCGAAGTAACCTGCCATCTCCTGCGCCGCTTCGCCCGGCCAGACGTGCACGGGGCGCGCAGCCCCCTGCGCCTGCTGCAGTGAGGTGCGCTCGGGCAGCTGCGGATTGAGTACGAGCGGACCGAACATTTCGCGCAGCTCGCGGATGCGGAACTGATGCTCCATCGACTGCGGACGAGTGCGGTTGATGAGAATGCCGAGCGGCTGCAGTCGGGGGCTGACGCCGCGACGCAACTCCTCGATCGAGCGCAGCGCGCGATCGGCGGCAGCGACGGCGAAGAGGCCGGGCTCGGTGACGACGAGTACCCGATCGCTCGCAGCCCATGCGGTGCGCGTGAGGGCGTTCAGCGACGGGGCGCAATCGATGAGTACCAGGTCGTAGTCGGACTCGACGTGAGCGAGCGCTTCCTCGAGCTTCCAAATCTCGCGAACTGACGGGTGGGGGCCGTCGAAGTTAATGGCCGACGGGCTCCCCAGCATCAGGTCGATGGTGCCGCCCTCATGATGGCGCGTCCAACCGCTGGGTGCGATCGCGTCGCGTACGGTCTTCTCTTTCGGATTCTCGAGTACGTCAGCGATGTTGAGGTGACCTTCCGGGTTCACATCCATGCCCGTCGAGACGTCGGACTGCGGGTCGAAGTCGACCACGAGCGTTCGGAGGCCGCGGGAGAAGGCTGCGGAGGCCAGGCCGAGGGTGACGGTCGTCTTGCCGACACCGCCTTTGAGGGAACTCACGCTCAATACATGCACGCCCCAAGTTTAGACGAACGTAACCTTGAGTGCGCCAGGGAGTCGGAAACGGTGACGGCTTCGAAGAAACTGCAGACTACCCCCGCAAAAGTTTGTGTGAGGTATTTGGTAATCTTTGTCTGGTTGTAAGACAATTTTGGGTGATGAAGCGCTAGGCTGATTTCGTTCAGTGTTGAAACGGTTCTGCCACCCGAAGGAGCCCCCATAGATGTTCGAGAAGATCCTGGTCGCCAACCGCGGCGAGATCGCGATCCGAGCCTTTCGCGCCGCCCACGAGCTCGGTGCGAGAACGGTCGCGGTATTCCCCTATGAAGACCGTAATTCCCTGCACCGCCTGAAGGCGGATGAGGCGTATCTGATCGGCGAAGAGGGGCACCCGGTACGCGCGTACCTGGATGTCTCCGAGATTGTTCGTGTGGCTCAGGAGTCGGGAGCGGATGCGATCTATCCGGGATACGGCTTCTTGTCGGAGAATCCGGAACTTGCGGCGGCTGCCGAGGCGGCGGGGATTCGCTTTATCGGGCCGGGGCGTCAAGCGCTTGAGATGGCGGGGAACAAGGTTGCGGCGAAGGAGCACGCGATCGCGGCGGGCGTTCCGGTGCTGCGGTCGACGCCACCGTCGACCGATGTCGACGAGTTGATCTCGGGCGCGCGTGAGATCGGCTTCCCGGTGTTCGCGAAGGCGGTTGCGGGCGGCGGTGGGCGCGGTATGCGTCGGGTCGAACGCGAAGAGGATCTGCGTGACGCGCTCGAATCAGCGATGCGCGAGGCGGGAAGTGCGTTCGGCGACTCGACGATGTTCATCGAGCAGGCCGTCTTGCGGCCGCGCCACATCGAGGTGCAGGTGCTCGCTGACAAGACCGGCGCGGCGGTCCACCTGTTCGAGCGCGACTGCTCGGTGCAGCGCCGTCACCAGAAGGTCGTCGAGATCGCACCGGCGCCGAACCTTGACCAGTCTGTGCGTGATGCGCTGACGCGTGACGCGATCGCGTTCGCGAAGTCGATCGGTTATGAGAATGCTGGCACGGTTGAGTTCCTGCTCGATACTGAGGGAGACCGGGCTGGTGAGCATGTGTTCATTGAGATGAACCCTCGCATCCAGGTTGAGCACACGGTGACCGAGGAAGTCACCGACATCGATCTGGTGCAGTCGCAGATGCGGATCGCTGCCGGCGAGACGCTTGCGGACCTGGAGTTGACGCAGGACCGGATCCAGTTGCGTGGTGCGGCTCTGCAGTGCCGCATCACGACTGAGAACCCGGCTGATGGGTTCCGTCCGGATCTGGGGCGCATCACGGCGTATCGTTCACCGGGCGGTGGCGGGGTGCGTCTTGACGGCGGCACGATCAACCCGGGCGACCACATCAGCCCGCACTTCGATTCGATGCTGGCGAAGCTCACCTGCCGCGGGCGGGATTTCCCGGCGGCCGTGTTGCGTGCCCGCCGTGCGCTTGCGGAGTTCCGCATTCGCGGTGTGGCGACGAACATCCCCTTCCTGCAGTCCGTGCTCGCCGATGCCGATTTCCAGGCCGGTGATGTGTCGACCGCGTTCATTGAGGAGCGGCCTGAGCTGCTGAGCTTGAACAAGCCTCAGGATCGTGCCACCCGAATGCTGCAGTACCTCGCCGATGTCACGGTGAACGAACCGAACGGGAAGCGCCCGGGCACGATGGCGCCGGCTCGGAAGCTCCCTGCGACGGATCTATCGCAGCCGGCACCTGCGGCGGGCCGTCAGCGGTTGCTGGAACTGGGGCCGGAGGGCTTCGCGCAGGCGCTGCGCGAGCAGACGGCGCTCGGCATCACCGAGACCACGTTCCGAGACGCTCACCAGTCGCTCCTCGCGACACGGGTGCGTTCGCGTGACCTCATCGCGGTTGCTCCGCATGTGGCCAGGCTCACTCCGCAGTTGTTCTCGGTAGAAGCGTGGGGCGGTGCAACCTACGACGTGGCGCTCCGCTTCCTCAGCGAGGATCCCTGGGAGCGGTTGGCAGGGTTGCGTGAGGCGATGCCGAACATCCCGATTCAGATGCTGCTGCGCGGCCAGAACACCGTCGGTTACACGCCGTATCCGGCACAGGTGGCACAGGCGTTTGTGCAGGAGGCTGCGGCAACCGGCGTCGATATTTTCCGCATCTTCGATGCGCTCAACGATGTGAATCAGATGCGGGTTGCGATCGATGCGGTGCGCGAGACCGGTACCGCTGTTGCCGAAGTCGCGATGTCGTACACGGGGAACCTCCTCGACCCGGCTGAAGATAAGTACACGCTCGACTACTACCTGCACCTTGCAGACCGTATCGTCGAAGCAGGAGCGCACATTCTTGCGATCAAGGACATGGCTGGGCTGCTACGGCCCGCGGCTGCTGAGAAGCTGGTCACGGCGCTGCGCGAACGCTTTGATCTGCCGGTGCATCTGCACACCCACGACACTCCGGGTGGGCAGCTCGCAACTCTGCTCGCGGCGTCGCGAGCGGGGGTCGATGCGGTTGACGTGGCAAGCGCTCCGATGGCCGGTACGACCTCGCAGCCGTCGCTGTCGTCGCTGGTGGCGGCGCTCGCGCACACCGAGCGCGACAGCGGACTCTCGACTGACGCGGTGTATGCGCTCGAGCCGTACTGGGATGCGGTGCGCACCACGTACAAGCCGTTCGAATCGGGTCTGCCGTCACCGACCGGGCGCGTGTACACGCATGAGATTCCAGGCGGTCAGCTGTCGAATCTGCGCCAGCAGGCGATCGCGCTCGGTCTCGCCGACAACTTCGAGAAGATCGAGGACATGTACGCGGCGGCAGACCGTATTCTTGGACGTATTCCGAAGGTGACGCCGTCCTCGAAGGTGGTCGGTGACCTCGCCTTGCATCTCACGGCGGTTGACGCGGATCCTGCCGACTTCGAGGCCAATCCCGAGAAGTACGACATCCCGGACTCGGTCGTCGGTTTCCTGGCGGGAGAACTCGGCGAGATTCCAGGCGGTTGGCCGGAGCCGTTCCGTTCGCGCGTGCTCACGGGCCGGAGCCGCTCGGTCGAAGTCGCGCCGGTTGCCGCCGAGGATGCTGAACTGCTTGAGCATGCTGGGGAGGAGCGTCGGGCAACGTTGAACCGTCTGCTGTTCCCCGGGCCCACGGCGCAGTACCTCGATGCGAGGGGGCGCTTCGGTGATCTCTCCATTCTCGAGACCGATGCGTACCTGTACGGTCTCGAGGCAGGGGAGGAGCAGGCGATCGACCTGTCGCGAGGAGTTCGTCTGTATGTCGGGCTCGAGGCCATTGGCGAGGCCGATGACAAGGGCGTGCGCACGGTGATGGCTCGGGTGAATGGGCAGTTGCGTCCGGTGTTCGTGAAGGATCAGCGCGTCGCCGTCAGTGCTCCGCAGGCTGAGAAGGCCGACCGTACTGTGCCGGGGCAGGTTGCTGCGCCGTTCTCGGGTACGGTGACGCTGAAGGCCGAGGTCGGAGACACGGTCTCTGCGGGCGATCCGGTCGCGACGATCGAGGCGATGAAGATGGAAGCCGCGATCACGGCGACCGTTGATGGAACTGTGGAGCGCGTCGCGTTCACCGGTACGCGGGGTGTGGAATCGGGGGATCTGATCCTCGTCATCTCCTAGCATTGGCGCTCCCGAGCGTCGGAGTCTTCTAGGATTGCAGCGTGGCTGTACGTGAAATCAGACTCTTCGGTGACCCGGTGCTCCGCACCGCGTGCGACCCCGTCGTCGATATCGACGACGGGGTCCGCGCGATGGTGGCAGACCTGTGCGACACGGTTGCCTTCGATGGGCGTGCCGGGCTCGCCTCGACGCAGATCGGTTACACGCTGCGTGCCTTCAGCCTGCATATCGAGGGCGAGGTGAGCTACATCCTGAACCCTGAGATCGTTGCACTCGAGGGTGATCCCGTGCCGACTGGGGAAGGGTGCCTCTCGGTTCCCGAACTCTGGTTCGATGTCATGCGTTACCCGCGGGCCACCGTGCGTGGTATCGACCTCGATGGTGTCGAGCGGACGATCGCCGGGGAGGGGCTACTCGCCCAGGCGCTGCAGCACGAGTGCGATCATCTCGACGGGAAGCTCTATCTCAGCCGACTCGATCGCGAGACCCGAGGCGAGGCGATGCGCCGGGTCCGCACCTCTTCCTGGTTCTGAGCGAAGGGTGCGGCCGCCCGGTCAGGCAGACGTCGTAACGGCCTGAGTCTGCGGGTTGTCGCCGTAGAGTGCCTCGATCTCGCCCGCGTAGTCACGCAGAATATTGTCGCGCTTGATGCTCATCTTCGGCGTGAGGTGTCCGCTGGACTCCGTGAACTCGGTCGGAAGGATCGTGAACTTCCTCACGGACTCGGCTCGGGAGACGTGTTCATTGCCGTGGTCGATGGCCCTCTGGACCTCTTCATGCACTTTAGGGTGCGCTGAGGCCTCAGCCAGTGACATTTCAGGATCCTCACCCTGGTTCTTCAGCCATCCAGGCAGCATCTCGGGATCGAGCGTGACGAGCGCCGCGATGAACGGCTTCTGCTCACCAACGACGACAACCTGACTGATGATCGAGTTGGAACGGATCGGATCCTCGAGCTGAGCAGGGGCAACGTTCTTACCGCCCGCAGTGACGATGATCTCCTTCTTGCGTCCCGTGATCGCGAGGTATCCGTCTTCGTCGATCTCGCCGACATCGCCGGTGCGGAAGAAGCCGTCTTCGGAGAATGCTGCAGCCGTAGCCTCAGGATTGTTCCAGTACTCCTTGAACACATCGATGCCTTTGACCTCGATCTCTCCCTCATCCGAGATCCGAATCGTGTGTCCGGGGAGTGCGGGGCCGACCGTACCGATCTTGAACTTGTCGGGAAGGTTCACCGTGACGGGGGCCGTCGTCTCGGTGAGCCCGTACCCCTCCAAGATCTTGACGCCCAGACTGCGGTAGAAGTGACCGAGGTAGCGGCTGAGCGGCGCGGATCCTGACACGGCGTACTTCACACGTCCGCCGAGACGCTCGCGCAGCTTTCCGTAGACGAGCTTGTCGAAGAGCTTGAATTTCAGCCCGAGAACGAGCGGCACTCGTCCGGCGTCCAAGGCCTCCGAATGGGCGACCGCAACTTTCGCGGCTGCGCGGAAGATCTTGCCCTTCCCTTCGGCCTCCGTCTTCTGCTCAGCCGAGTTGTAGACCTTCTCGAACACGCGAGGCACCGCAAGCAGGAACGTCGGCTGGAAGGAGCCGAGCGCCGGAAGCAGCTGCGTGGTGTCGGCTTGGTGCCCGACACGCACGCCCGCGTGCACCGCGAGCACCGAGATGAAGCGGGCGAATACGTGTGCCAGCGTGATGAAGAGCAGAGTCGACGACCCGGGCTCCTCAACGACCTTGCTCAGTGCTGAAGCCGAGTTGCGCGAGAGGTCGACGAAATTGGAGTGAGTCAGCACGCAGCCCTTGGGGCGTCCGGTAGAGCCGGAGGTGTATATCAGCGTGGCGATGTCGTCACCGTTCGCGAGTGAGCGTCGACGCTCGATCTCTTCCTCGGGCACCTCTGAGCCTTGCGAGACGAGCGCATCGATCGCTCCATCGTCGAGGTTCCAAACGAGATCGACGAGCGGCAGCTCATCGCGTACCTCCTCGAATCGTGCAGACTGATCGCGTGTCTCGGTGATGATGCCGCGCGCGCCGGAATCTTCGAGAATCCAATGGATCTGCAGCGGGGAGGAAGTCTCGTAGACGGGGACCATCACGGCTCCTGCATAGTGCAGCGCGAAGTCGATGAGCGACCACTCATACTTCGTCTTGCAGATGAAGGCGATCCGGTCGCCAGGTCGCACTCCGGCGGCCGCAAGTCCCTTCGCGACCGACACCACCTGATCTCTGAAAGCGGTGGCGGTGATGCCACGCCAACCATCGCCTGCGGGCACTGCGAAGAGCTCCCGTTCCGGGGTTGCGGAGACGCGTTCTTCAAGCAGGTCTGAAATGTTGTCGTGAGGGGCCTGGGGAACGATGAGGGGGGTCTCTGACGTCTTCACGGTAACTCCTTCGATACCCGTTCGCAGGCTCCGATCGCGTCGCTGTCGCGAATGCGGACGGTGCGTGTCGCTTGCACTGTTACCCACCACCCTATCGGCCGACTCGGCTGGGAAGACTGGAGGCGCCGCGCGTCGGCATGCTCGCCCAGGATGCGGGCCTCCGCTATCCTGTTCGAGTCGAAAGGGATCGCACGCCGTGATGTACTGGATTTTTAAGCACCTGATCATCGGGCCGCTCCTGAAGACGATCTATCGACCCTGGGTCGAGGGATCGGAGAACATGCCGGCAACGGGGCCCGTCATCATCGTGGGCAATCACCTGTCAGTTGTGGACTCCTTCTTCATGCCGCTCATGATCGACCGGCGTGTGTACTTTCTCGCGAAGAGTGACTACTTCAAGGGGCGAGGCCTCACAGGTTGGATCGTCAAGAACTTCATGCTCGCGGTCGGGCAGCTGCCGATCGACCGTTCCGGGGGCAAGGCCTCTGAGGCGTCTCTCAATACCGGATTGTCGGTGCTCGAACAGGGCAACGTACTCGGTATCTATCCGGAAGGCACGCGCAGCCCAGATGCCAAGCTCTACCGCGGCCGCACGGGGGTCGCACGCCTCGTTCTCGAATCGGGTGCACTCGTCGTGCCGATCGTGATGATCGACACCGAGAAGGCGATGCCGATCGGGGCAAAGCTTCCGAAGATCCGCCGTATCGGTACGGTCATCGGTAAGCCGATCGACTTCAGTCGATTCGCGGGCATGAGCGCCGACCGCTTTGTCTTGCGTAGTGTCACTGACGAGATCATGTTCGAAATCCAACGGCTCAGCGGTCAGGAATACGTCGACGTCTACGCTTCCAGCGTACGTGCGGCCCGAAGCGCCTGAAGCCGGGCCGTTCCGCGCAGCTGCGCTGCTCCGCTCCTCTGCTCGATCCGTAGGAAGTCGAGTAGGCTGGAGAGGTTGCGGCGGAGCGTCGCACCACCATTTGAACCTCGGGAGCAATCGTGAGCCACATCGACGGTAGCGGAGCAGCGCAGCGACTCGCGGAACTCGATGAGTACCGCCGCTACGAAGCGAAGCAGCAGCCGAGCTGGCCGGATCCCGCCGCCGCACAGTCGGTCGGAGCCGAGCTCGCCCAGCAGCCGCCGCTGATTTTTGCTGGTGAAGCTGATCAGCTGCGCGAGCGTCTGGCTGTCGCGGCTCGAGGTGAGGCATTCCTGCTTCAGGGCGGCGATTGCGCGGAGACCTTCGCGGGTGCCACCGCTGACAAGATCAGGGACCGGGTCAAGACGCTCTTGCAGATGGCAGTTGTGCTCACCTACGGCGCTTCGATGCCGGTGATCAAGGTGGGACGCATGGCCGGCCAGTTCGCCAAGCCGCGCTCGAGTGATTCAGAGACCCGGGACGGGGTGACGCTTCCGGCCTTCCGCGGCGACCTCGTGAACGGATACGACTTCACTCCTGAATCTCGCACCGCAGACCCGCGTCGACTGCTGCAGGGGTACCACGTCTCGGCTTCGACGCTGAACCTCATCCGTGCATTCACGCAGGGCGGTTTTGCCGACCTTCGCCAGGTGCACGAGTGGAACAAGGGCTTCGTCTCGAACACGGCGAACCAGCGATACGAATCGCTCGCCGCCGAGATCGACCGTGCCGTGCGGTTCATGGATGCCTGCGGAGTCGACCATTCGGCACTGACCCAGACCGAATTCTTTGTGAGCCATGAGGCTTTGCTGCTCGACTACGAGCGCCCGCTCACCCGCATCGATTCTCGAACCGGAGACATCTACGACACCTCCGGGCACTTCCTATGGATCGGAGAGCGGACGCGCGATCTCGACGGTGCGCACGTCGAGTTCCTGTCGAAGGTGCGCAACCCGATCGGTGTGAAACTTGGTCCGACTGCCACCGTCGAAGACGCGCTGCGCCTCATCGACAAACTTGATCCGGAGCGCGAGCCCGGGCGCCTGACCTTCATCACCCGTATGGGTGCTGGCAAGATTCGTGAGGCCCTGCCACCGCTGCTCGCTGGTGTGAAGGACGCGGGTGCGCAGCCGCTGTGGGTCACCGACCCGATGCACGGCAACGGGATCACCTCCTCGACCGGTTACAAGACCCGTCGTTTCGACGACGTCATGGATGAGCTTCTCGGGTTCTTCGAGGCGCACCGCGAGGCAGGCACCTTCCCCGGTGGCATCCATGTCGAGCTCACGGGCGATGACGTAACCGAATGCCTGGGCGGATCCGAGAACATCGATGAGGAGACGCTCGCCACGCGGTACGAGTCTCTGTGCGATCCGCGACTCAACCACATGCAGTCGCTCGAGCTCGCGTTCCTGGTCGCTGAGGAGCTCAAGCGCCTCAGTCGCTAACTCGTCTCCCCTCTACCGGGGGCTTTCCCTTCTACCGGGGGCACCGAGGCGCTGTTCGGCCGGCCAGCGCTCAGAGGTCGATCGTGGCCCGTACTTGCACGGTCGCGCCCTTGCGTACTTGCTCGCCCGCGGCGGGGTCGGTTCCGGTCGCCTTCGCGAACCCTCGGAGTGCGGACGGCACCGCGGTCGTCGGTTCAAAGCCCTCAGCAGCCAGCGCGTCCATGGCATCTTGCAGCGGTCTGTCGGAAATGTCAGGGATCGGGAAGAGCTCAGGCCCGAGTGAGACCCGCAGTCCAACACTGTCACCGGCGCGGAGCGGATCGGTGTTCACCACGAGACCGATGACCTGGCCCTTCTCAACCTGATCGTGATGCGACTCCTCAGCGAGCCCGGGGTCGACGGTGAGTTCCTGCTCGGTCAGTGCGTCCGTTGCCGCTTGCACGCTGAGTCCCGATACATCGGGAATCGGCCCCATCGACAGGATGAGGTCGACCCGTCCCTGTTCGGCGTACTCGTCTCCGAGTTCTTCGCCGTCAGCATCGAGCGCCGCGATGACGGTGCCCGCATCTGCATCGGTGAAGCGCTTGTCCGCCACGTCGCCGACGGAGAAGCCCGCATCCTCGATCGCATGCTCCGCGTCGTCCGCAGTGAGGCCGACGAGGGTCGGTACGGGAAGCATCTCAGGTCCCGCCGAGGCGCACACTTTCACCACGCCGCCGCGGTCGACCCTGGTTCCGGCCTCGGGTTCCGTCCGCACCGCACTGCCGACCGGAACGTCGACGCTGGTGCAAGAGAAATCCTCGGCTTCCAAGTCGAGGTCAGAGAGCGAAGCGTGGGCATCGTCCATAGAGAGTCCGGCGACGTCAGGAACGGTGACCCGTGCTCCAGGGCCCTGGAATATCCACCAGGCGGCACCTCCGGCCAGCAACGCGAGCACCACGATAACGATCGCACTGATCTTGCCGCGCCGCTTGCGTTGGGATGCCGCGTCACGCGCAGCCCCGATTGGTGCGCGAGGCTCGGAAGCCTCGGAAGCCGCGGAGTCCGGCTCCTCGAAGCTCGTTGGCGGCGGGGCCGCCAGGGCATCGCGCTGGGCCTCGTCGAGTACCGTCGTTGCTGGAGTCGCACCGCTCGCGAACTCGTCCGTGGGCAGCACTCGTGTTGCCTGCTGCATCGAACCGGCGCGCAGAGTCGTGAGGTGGTCGAGCACCATGCCGGCGTCCCGGGGGCGAGCGTCGGGATCGCGCTGCGTCGTCCACCGCACGAGTTCGTCAAGTTCCGGACTGATACCTCGTGCGCGGGAGGAGGGCGCCGGAACGTCTGAATGGGCGTGCTGATACGCGATCTGCATCGGCTGTTCGCCAGTGAACGGTTGTGCTCCCGTCAGCATCTCGAACATCATGATGCCGAACGCATAGACATCACTGCGTGCATCGGCGATGCCTCGCGTGACGAGTTCGGGGGAGAGATAGGCGATGGTGCCGAGCAATGCTTGGCCGGTCGTCGTGTTCGCGGATACGGCGCGCGCAAGACCGAAGTCGCCGATCTTGATCCGCCCGTCATCTGCGAGTAGCACATTCTCAGGTTTGAGGTCGCGGTGCACGATGTCAGCGCGGTGCGCCGCGGCGAGCCCGGCAAGCACGGCTTCGGCGATCTCCGTCGCTTGATCCGGTGTGAGACGACGCTGCTGCTTCAGGAGATCGCGCAGGGTGATGCCCGGGAGATACTCCATCACGAGGTAGGCGCGTCCATCGGCGGTGCCCTGGTCGAGCACATTGACGACGTTGGGATGTGCGAGGCGCGCCGCGCTCAGCGCTTCGCGTTCAAAACGCCTGACGAAGTTCTCTTCATCGGCGAGGTGCGCGTGCATGACTTTCACCGCGACTCGGCGTTCAAGCCGGAGATCGCTCGCGAGGTACACCATCGCCATGCCGCCCCTGGCGATGCGCGAACGTACGACGTAGCGATCGTCGAGCGTTCGGCCAATCAGAGGGTCGACGGGAGCGGAGGTCACGTGGAGAGTCTAGTGGAGCGCTGGAATCTATAGAGTTGAGACGTGGCACAGAACATCGATCCCGACACCCCATTCCTGACCGTCCCCGATCTCGTCGAGCTCCTCGGCGTCTCACCCGGCAAGATTCACCGCCTCATCGAGGAGCGTCACGTCGCCGAGGTCCGTATCGATGGCGTGCGGAAGATTCCCGCAGAGTTCGTGAAGGATGGAGAGCCGCTCCCATCGCTGCGCGGAACACTGCTCACGCTGCTCGACGCCGGATTCGCGGAGGAAGAAGCGGTGGCCTGGTTGCTCGCCGACAATGACGAACTCGGGGAGCGGCCCATCGATGCGCTGCGCGCCGGTCGGAAGAGCGGTGTGAGACGTGCGACCCAGGGGCTCGCGTTCTGACATGCGAGTCAGGCCGTTGCCGGCCGATCGTGCAGTGATCGCCCGCCGGCTGCCCGTCGAGAGTGGCGTCAAGCGGCTCGCTGCGTCGCGCGCTCGGCGAGGGCCGCGAGGCGTTCGGCGGCAGTGCGCTCGATCGGCGCGCTCTGCAGCGAAATGACGGCGCGTTCGACGTTACGCGAGATCATCTCTTCGACGCGTCCCACGGCTCCGCTCTCGCGGATCGTGCGTTGCAGCATGGCGATCTGGTCTCGGTCGAGTTCGGGCGTGCCGAGCAAGTCATCGAAGATTCTCGCCTGCGTGTGCGGGAGGTGTTGCCGCGCCAGGGTCACGAGAACAGTGCGCTTCCCTTCGGCGAGATCGTCACCGGTCGGTTTCCCCGTGAGCTCCTCATCGCCGAACACTCCGAGCAGGTCGTCACGGAGTTGGAAGGCCACGCCAACGGGCAGCCCGAAGTTTGCGAGCGCGTCTTCTTGGGCGGCGTCCGCGCCGGCGAGCGCTGCACCAATGAGCAGCGGGGCCTCGACACTGTACTTCGCCGATTTGTAGACCAGCACACGCGTGGAGCGCTCCAACTGCACCGCATGCTCGGCGAAGACCGGCTGCTGCTCCTCGAGCACATCGAGGTACTGGCCGATCGCGACCTCGCTGCGCATGCGATTGAAATGCTCCCGCGCCGCCTGAGCGGCGTGTCGGTCGGGAGTGTCGTCGCACACCTGTTGGAAGAGCTCGTCGGCCCAGGATTGCAGCAGATCGCCAAGCAGGATCGCGCCCGCGATCCCGAAGTGATGCGCCGAACCGCGCCAGCGGTGCAGCTCGTGCATCGCTGCCAGACTGCGGTGCGAGGCGGGGCGCCCTCGGCGGGTGTCAGAGCGGTCGATGACATCGTCGTGGATCAGCGCTGCGGCATGGAACAGCTCCAGTGCGCATGCGGCATCAAGCACTCGTGAGAACTCGGCCTCGACGCCGTCGTCGATGTCGAGCGGACGCACTGCTCGGTAACCGAGTGTGGCGAACTGTGCGCGGAAACGTTTGCCTCCGATGAGGAAGCCGACGGCCTCGTCGAGCAGGGGAGCGGCATCGGGGCCGAGTGGTTCGAGCAACCTGCGCTGCTCGGCCAGCCGGTCGGAGATGCGCTCCTGTATAAGGCCTGCGAGTCGAGTCGTTTCTTGCACGCTCACTAGCCTATCCCGGCAGGTGACGGCTAGACTTGGGGCAGAAGATTCACCACCATCGAGGGGGCCGTGATGGCGCTGTCAGAGCGAGAGCAGCAGCTGCTCGAAGAGATGGAGCGTCACCTCTATCAGAGTGAGGCTGACGTGGTGCAACCGAGCGCTCGTCGCTCCGTCAATTACCGTTCGCTCGTGCTCGGCATCATCGTCGCGCTCGTCGGTATCGGTGCATTGATCGGCGGGGTTGCCGCGCAGCAGCCCTGGCTCGGCGTTGTGGGCTTCATTGTGATGCTCGGCGGCGTGCTGCTGGCATTCGGTCGTGGAGGGTCTGCAGAGGCCTCCGAGGGTGCCGAGCGCCCGGGGGGCCGTTCCGAGCGAGTTGCGAAGGAATCGCTGAGCGACCGCATGAGCAAGCGCTGGGATCAGCGGATGGATGGCGAGCGGTAACTGAAGACGCGAAGCGTCTGAGGTCGCCGCTCGGCCCGGCTACAGCCGGGGCCCACGGAGCGAAGCGCTAAAGGGGCCGGTAGCTGTGGAGCGGTAGGTCAAGGCGCGCGAGATGTGCAGGGATCGTGGTTTCGGCCACGGTCCCTTTTTTTGCGTTTTGAGCGCGGTGTTCATGCGCGTCCTCTGAAGAGCAGTTGAACACTCCACTTTGCTCCACGTCGACCTTCCTGCTGGTCTGCCGCCTGATCCTGCGTCGTCAATTTCGCGATGATTCTGCGGATCTTAGAGCCCTGCGGGGTGCGCTCAGGTTCGTTCTCGTCTGCCGTATCGACGATCGTCAGCGTACTTTTCTGCCCAAAAATCGGTGGAGTGGAGGAAAAGTTCATAAAAGTGGAGTGAAGTGGAGTAAAGTGGCGATCACGGTCATCGACGGGCGAAAGGAGCACCGATGTTTCTCGGTACTTTCACGCCCAAGCTCGATGACAAGGGGCGGTTGATCCTCCCGTCGAAGTTCCGTGATGAGCTTGCAGACGGCCTCGTGATCACTCGCGGTCAGGAGCACTGCCTGTACGTCTTCAGCGAGCAGGAGTTCGGCGAGATGCATGAGCGCATCCGGCAGGCACCGATCACGTCGAAGCAGGGTCGCGACTACCTGCGTGTGTTCCTGTCAGGAGCTCACGCGGAAACGCCTGACAAGCAGAGCCGCGTGACGATACCTCCGGCACTGCGCGCATACGCGGGACTTGACCGGGAACTCGCAGTGATCGGTGCGGGTACTCGTGCCGAGATCTGGGACGCAGAGGCCTGGGAGCAGTATCTGACCGCTCAGGAGAGTGCCTTCGCCGAGATCGAGGAGGAGGTGATTCCGGGCATGTTCTAGCCCGGAATGGATATGGAACACCTCGATACCCGCGACGCCAGCGAACTGCACGTTCCCGTGCTGCTCGAGCGCTGCCTCGAACTTCTCGCGCCCGCCATCGAACATGCCGGTGCGGTCGTGGTTGACGCGACCCTTGGGATGGGCGGACACACCGAAGCCCTGCTCAATGCGCACCCTGAACTCACAGTCATCGGACTCGACCGAGACGCGGAAGCGTTGCGGCTCGCGGCGCGGCGCCTCGCGCCCTTCGGAGAACGCGCGGTGCTGGTGCACGCGGTCTACGACGAAATTGCCGAGGCGGTGCGGGGAGCTGGATTCGAGCGTGTCGATGGCGTGCTCTTCGATCTCGGTGTGTCGTCCCTCCAGCTCGACGAGGCCGAGCGAGGCTTCGCCTACGCCCAGGATGCTCCGCTCGACATGCGTATGGATCAGGAGCGGGGTGAGACTGCGGCCGATGTGCTGCGCACGGCTCCCGAAGGACGACTCCGGGCAATCTTCGAGCGGTACGGCGAGGAACCGTTGGCCGGGCGTTACGCCCGCGCGATCATCGCAGCCCGTACCGAAGCGCCCATCGAACGCAGCGGGCAGCTGGTCGACATCCTGCAGCAGGCGACGCCCGCCGCAGTACGGGACCAGCGGCACCCTGCCAAGCGTGTGTTCCAAGCTCTGCGGATCGAGGTGAACGGTGAGCTCCAGGCGCTGGAGCAGGCCGTTCCCGAAGCCATCGAACTGCTCGACGTCGGAGGTCGGATCGTCGTGATGTCATATCAATCGCTCGAAGACCGCCTCGTGAAGCGTTCACTCGCGGCTCGCAGCAAATCGACGGCACCTCCCGGGCTGCCGGTCGAGCTTCCCGAGCACCGCCCCGAACTGCGTCTGCTCACCCGCGGAGCCGAGGTCGCCTCCGACGAAGAACGCGAGCGCAATCCGCGTTCGATCCCGGTGCGCCTGCGTGCCGCTGAGCGGGCGAGGGCTGCCTGATGGCCGGCGAAACCGCACAGATCATGACGAATCGGTTCGACCGGAGTGCACTGCTTCAGGCAAGCGGCGCAGAGCAGAAGGCCACGCCGCATGAAGCTCCGCGAGAGCGACGTCCTCACCTGCGCATCGCCGAGTTGGCGTCTCAGCAGAAGGGCGCTCGACGCAGCCCGATCGCCGCAGCGCTGCTGGTGGGCGCGATCCTCCTCGCGATTCTCGCCACCCAGCTGGGCCTCAGCATCGTGATCTCCCAGGGTGCATACGAGAAGCGCGCACTGGAACTTGAGCAGCGCGATCTGCTGCGCGTCGAGCGCGTCCTGACTCAGAACGTGCAGAAGCTCGCATCGCCGCAGAACCTGGCCGACAACGCCGCTGAGCTCGGCATGGTGCAGAACCTGAACCCCGCCTCGCTTCGTCTGAGTGACGCCGCGGTGCTGGGGTCGCTCGACTCCAAAACCGAAGCCGTCGGCGAGAACACGGTGCCGAACGCCACCCTCGAGTCGATGCCGGTCGTAGATGCGGAGGGCCTCCTCGTGCCGCGATCAGGGCAGGTCGGCGCGGATAGCGCAGTATCGACGCAACCCCCGGTACCGTGGAAGGGCAAGCTGCCGGCGCCCACAACGCACTAGCCGATCTCGATACCGGCAGTACCGGATCGCGACGGGCTCAGCAGGTGCGAAACGAGCGAAAGCAGCGAACGGAGTCAGCGGAATGATGAGAGCGAGTGCACGACCCAGGTTCCGCAGAGCCGTCGCACTGCTCGTCATCCTGCTCACCGCCCTGATCTTCGTGTTCCGACTGGTCGATCTGCAGGTCGTCTCCGCTGCGGCGCTGAACGAAGAAGCGAAGGACAAGCGGGCAGTTCCGGTCTCGATCCCGAGTCTGCGAGGGGACATCGTCGACCGCAACGGCGTCACGCTCGCCACGACCGACGAGCGTTACGATGTGCAACTCTCGCCCAAGAACACGCGGCTCAACAACGGCAAGTTCTACCGGCCGAAGGACGACCAGGGTGTGGCCACCGTCGAGGTGACCGCCAAGCAGGCCTTTGCCGAGATCGGCGAGATCACGGGCCAGTCCGCTGCCGAGATCGAGGAGATCGTCGACGACGCGCTCGAAGAGAATCCGAAATCGGATTTCGCCTACGTGAAGCGGGCTGTCGACCTCGGGTCGCTGAACCGGCTCAAGGAGTTGCGGATCCCCTGGCTCACGTTCGAGAGCCATCACACCCGGAGCTACCCGAACGGAGCAGTCGCCGGCAATATCATCGGGTTCTCCGGCTTCGAGGACGTGCCGCAGTCGGGCGTCGAGGTGTCGCAGGATGCGTGTCTGACCGGGGAAGACGGGGCAGAGACCTATGAGCGGGGAGCCGACGGGGTACCTCTTCCCGGAAGTGTTGTCATCGCGAATGAGGCAGTCGATGGAGGGACGGTCGAGCTCACGATCGATCGTGACCTCAACTGGCAGGCTCAGCAGACCGTGAACGCGAAGGTCGATGAGTTCGATGCCGAGTGGGCGCGTGCCGTCGTCATGGACATCAAGACTGGCGAGCTGCTCGCCGTCGCCGAGGACGGATCGGTCGACCCGAACGACGTCGATGCCGGGGATCCTGCCAAACGCGAGGCGCGCTCGTTCGTCGATCCGTACGAGCCCGGGTCGACCTTCAAAACCATCACCGCAGCTGCCCTGATCAATGAGGGCGTCGCCAATGCCGCGACTCGGAACAGCACCCCGGACTACTGGGAGCCTGAACCCGGGGTGCGCTTCAGCGACTCGTTCGTGCACCCTCCCATGAACTGGACGCTTGCAGGCATCATGGCGAATTCTTCGAACGTCGGCATCTCGGCGCTCGGTCGAAACCTGTCGGAGGAGAAGCGCTACGACTACCTGCAGAAGTTCGGAATCGGTGCGGCAACCGATGCCGGGATGCCGGTTGAGGACACGGGAACGCTGCATCCGGTTGAGGATTGGGATCGCCAGACCTCGTACAACACCATGTTCGGACAGGGCTTGTCGTCGACCATCGTGCAAACGGCCGGGGTCTTCCAGACGATCGCGAACGGTGGCGTGCGCGTACCTCCGAGCATCGTGCGCAGCTGCACGGACGCAGATGGAACCGAGCACGTGCTCGAGCACGGTGATCCGGTGAATGTGGTCTCTGAGGATACGTCGAAGCAGATGCTCGACATTCTCGAGACCGCCGCTGCACAGGAATGGATCCAAGACACGATCGATCTGCCTGGCTACCGCATCGCCGGCAAGACCGGCACGGCGGAGCAGTCGGACGGGCAGGGCGGTTATCGCGCCGATTACGTGCACAGCTTCGCCACGATCTTCCCTGCCGAGGACCCGCAGTACGTCGCGGTAGCATCGATTGGTTATCCGAAGTCGGGTAATGGTGGCGTCGCCGCCGTGTCCACGGTCGGCGAGGTCATCGAAGCGATGATTCGCAACTACAACCTGCCGCCGTCGAGCGGTAAATTCGAGCCGCTTCCGCTCGAGTACTGATCGCAGACGAAAGCCGAGGAGTTAAGCCACCGATGAGCGCCGACGACGTGCTGAGCATTCGCCCCCTGAACCCCGAGCCCTGCCGGTTGGGGGAGCTGAGCCGACGCTTCGATCTGACCGTGGCGAACTCTGACGTGCTCGGTCCTCTTGCGGCGACGGGGGTCACGCTCGATTCGCGCGATGTGCAGCCCGGAGACCTCTACGTCGGTCTCCCGGGGGCCCGGCGGCACGGCGCAGAGTTCGCCGCCCAGGCGAAGGAACGCGGCGCGGTCGCCATGCTGAGCGACGCGGAGGGTGCACGGATCGCGGCCGACTCGGGCCTTCCGGTGCTGGTGACCTCCGGCGGGCCCCGGGAAGTGCTCGGAGAGGTTGCCGCAGCCGTCTATGGCACTGGCAGGATCGGCGGCACTGGCAGGATCGGCGCGGCCGAAGGCGGCGTTCCCGTCTTCGGCGTCACCGGCACCAATGGCAAGACGAGTGTCGTGTATCTACTCGCCGAGCTGCTGCGGGCCGCAGGGCTTCGTCCGGGACTGAGCTCCACTGCCGAGCGCCGGGTCGGCGATACCGTGATCCCATCGAACTTGACGAGCCCCGAAGCGCCGGAGCTGCACGGACTGCTCGCACGCATGCTCGAAGAGCAGGTGGAAGGCATCGCCCTCGAGGTCTCGGCGCACGCAACCGCCCGACACCGCGTGGACGGGGTGCATTTCGATGTGGTCGCCTTCAACAACTTCTCCCAGGATCACCTGGACGACTTCGGCGATCTCGAAAGCTACTTCGCAGCTAAGCAGCTCCTGTTCACCCCAGCGCACGCTGAGCGCGGCGTTGTCGTGGTGGATTCCGATCATGGTGCGCGCATGGCGAGAGAATCCCGGATCCCGGTGACCACGCTTGCCACCGAGTACGGCCGCGACGCCGATTGGCACCTCGCAATCACCCGACAGGACCTCGATGGTGTCGGGTTCGTGCTGCAGGGCCCGGAGGGTGCCAGGTTCCGCGGCAGTGTGCCGGTGTTCGGGCGGTTCATGGCGGAGAATGCGGCGCTCGCGCTCATCATGCTGCATGAGGCGGGGATCCCGATCTCGCAGGTGGAAGCAGGGCTTGAGCACGGGCGTATTCCGGTCTACATTCCGGGCCGGCTCGAGGAGATCTCGGAGGGAGGCGGCCCGCGTTTCTACGTCGACTACGGGCATACTCCCGGGGCTTTCTCGGCGATGCTCGATGCGCTCGGCGAGGTCGCTCCCGGGCGGGTGATCTTCATGTTCGGTGCTGACGGTGACCGCGATACGACCAAGCGTGCGGAGATGGGCCGGATCGCTGCGGCCGGCTCGGACGTGCTCATTGTCTGCGACTACCACCCTCGCACCGAAGATCCGGCGGCGATCCGCGCACAGCTCATTGCCGGGGCGCGTACAGCGAATCACGCAGAAATCATCGAGGTCGCCGACCCGCGTGAGGCGGTGCGGCACGCGGTTTCGCTCGCTCGACCCGATGACGTTATTCTGTATGCCGGTCCCGGTCACGAGGACTATCAGGAGGTCGACGGGCAGCACCTGCCGTACTCGGCTCGCGAGGAAGTACGCGGAGCACTCCGCGAGGCAGGATTGCTGCAGTGATCGAACTCACACTGTCCGAAGTTGCCGAGGCGGTATCGGGACGTCTCGTTGGTGGCGACGCCGATCGGGTGGTCTCGGGCGAATCGCAGACCGACTCGCGCGAGGTGAGTCCCGGGCAGATCTTCTTCGCACGGCGCGGTGAGGAGACTGACGGTCACCTGTTCGCCGGTCAGGCTGTCGCAGCCGGTGCCGCGTTGCTCGTCGTCGAGCGTGAGCTCGACGAGCAAAGTCTCCGTGTCGAGCGTGAGCTCGATGCAGAGGTTCCCCAGATTGTGGTGGAGGACGCGACGATCGCGCTCGGCGCTCTCGCGGGCGAAGTGGTGCGTCGAGTCAACGCCGAGGGCAAGCTGACGATTGTCGGCATCACCGGTTCGAACGGCAAGACGACGACAAAGAACCTGGTCGAGTCGATGGCCGAGCGCATCGGGCCGACGGTCGCGTCGGCGAAGTCCTTTAACAATGAGGTCGGCGGGCCGCTCACGATGCTGCGTGTCACCGGTGAGACTCGAACGCTGGTCGCCGAGATGGGGGCCAGTGCGGAGGGCGAGATCGCGAGGCTGACCGCGATGGCACCGCCCCATATCGGTGTGGTGCTGTCGGTGGGTCTCGCGCACGCGGGCGAGTTCGGCGGTATCGAGACGACATTCCGAACGAAGAGCGAGATGGTTCGGGATCTTCCGGCCGGTGCCGTTGCCGTGCTCAACCGTGATGATCCTCGTGTCGCGAAGATGGCGGAGCTGACGCGTGCCGATGTGCTGTGGTTCGGTCAGCACCCGGAGTCGGATGTTCGCGCGAGCGATATCGAGTCCGACGCGAGCGGCACCAGTTTTACCCTGCATGTCGGCGGTGAGTCCCTCCCGGTGCGCTTCCGCGTGCTGGGGGAGCATCACGTCATGAACGCTCTTGCCGCCGCCGCGGTCGGCTCCCGCCTCGGGCTCAGCGCCAGACAGATCGTGGAGGTGCTCGAGGCGGCGACACTCGCGGCTCCCGGTCGCATGGAGGTGCTCGGTGGACGCGATGAGATCACCATCATCAACGATGCCTACAATGCGAGCCCGGACTCCATGAGCGCTGCGCTGCGCACGCTCGCCCAGATCCGACGCCCGGAGGGGCGTTCAGTCGCGGTGCTCGGCGCGATGAGCGAACTCGGGGAGTACTCGATCGATGAGCACATCAGAATCGGCCTGCAGGCGGTCCGTCTGCGCATCTCCGAACTCGTGGTTGTCGGACGGGAGGCTCGGGACCTGCACATCAGTGCGATCAACGAGGGATCCTGGGACGGTGAGAGCGTGTTCTTCGAAACGCAAGATGAGGCGTTCGACTACCTGCGCGAAAACTTGCGTACGGGGGACACTGTATTGGTGAAGTCCTCGAACGCGGCCGGGTTGCAACGACTCGGTGACCGACTGGGGGAGGCCTACGCATGATCGCACTGATGATCGCCGGTGGCTTCTCGCTGCTGTACTCGCTGCTGCTCACCCCCGCGTTCGTGCGCGTCTTCAACCGCCTGCGCTGGGGTCAGCCGATTCGCGTCGATGGCCCCAAGGAGCACGAGGTGAAGCGGGGCACGCCGACCATGGGCGGCCTCATATTCCTGTCGGGATCGATCCTCGCCTATTTCGTCGGCAAGCTCGTCATGGGAGAGACGCCGACGCCGTCGGCACTGCTCGTGATCCTCATGGCCGCGGGGGCCGGCCTCGTGGGCTTCGTCGATGACTTCATGAAGGCCAGGCTCCAGCACTCGGCGGGCCTGAACGGATGGGCGAAGATCGTCGGCCAGATCCTCATAGCCGTCGCTTTCGCGCTGCTCGGCATCAGGTTCGCGAACGAGGCCGGGGTGACGCCCGCCTCGACGAACATCTCACTGTTCAGAGACTTGCCTTTCGACTTCATGATGCTCGGTTCCGTCGTCGGCATCGTACTGTTCATCATCTGGATCATGGTCATCGTCACGGCGACGACGAATGCCGTCAACGTCACTGACGGGCTCGACGGGCTTGCCGCCGGTGCGGGTATTTTCGCGTTCGGCGCCTACCTCGTGATCGGATTCTGGCAGTCGGCTCAGAGCTGCGCCGTCACGCTGAACGAGCAGGGCTGCTACGAAGTGCGCGACCCGATGGATCTCGCAGTCATCGCCGCAGCCTTCCTCGGAGGTCTCGCCGGTTTCCTGTGGTGGAACACCAACCCGGCGCAGGTGTTCATGGGAGACACCGGGTCGATGGGCATCGGCGGAGCGATCGCTGCGCTCGCGATCCTCACCCGCACCGAACTGCTGCTCGTGCTCATCGGCGGGCTGTTCATCATTGAAACCGGCTCGGTCATCGTGCAGCGCCTGTACTTCAAGGTCACCAAGGGCAAACGCATCTTCTTGATGAGTCCGATTCACCACCACTTCGAGCTCAAAGGGTGGGCCGAGGTCACCGTCGTCGTGCGTTTCTGGATGATCTCGGGCCTGTTCGTCGTCGTTGGCATCGGACTTTTCTACGCAGAATGGGTGCTGCAGCAATGACGACGACACAGGAGCGAGTGCTCGCACTGACGAGCTGGCACGATGACTGGGCAGGCCTGCGCGTCGCCGTGCTCGGGCTCGGAGTGACCGGCTTCTCGGTGGCGGATACGCTCGTGGAACTCGGCAGTCGCGTGCGGGTCATCGCGGGTGCTCCGGATCCCGAGCGGGAACGACTGCTCGACGTCATCGGCGCCGAACGCTTCACCGGAGGCGATGACGAGCAACTCACCGATCTCGTCGCGTTCGAGCCGGAGCTTGTGGTGGTGTCGCCCGGCTATCGGCCCGATCATCCGCTCACGACGTGGGCACTGGAGCAGGGCGTCGTGGTCTGGGGAGACATCGAACTCGGGTGGCGGCTGCGCGACAAGACGCCGCGGATCGCGGATTGGATCTGCATTACCGGAACGAACGGGAAGACCACGACCACCCAGTTGACGGCGCACATGCTGGTCGCCGGTGGTCTCCGCGCGACACCCGCGGGCAATATCGGTACGCCGATCCTCGACGCGCTCCGCGACCCTCAGGGCTACGACGCCATCGTCGTCGAGCTCTCGAGCTTTCAGCTCGAACGCCTCGGGGAGATCTCTCCCTATGCGAGTGCGTGCCTGAACGTGGCGGATGACCACTTGGACTGGCACGGTGGCCCGGATGCCTATCGCAGCGCGAAGGGCAAGGTCTACCGGAACACGCAGATCGCCTGCGTCTACAACCGGGCCGATGCGGCGACCGAGCGCATGGTCGAAGAAGCCGACGTCGTCGAGGGTGCCCGCGCCATCAGTTTCGGTCTCGACAGCCCTCCGCCGAGCGGGTTCGGGCTCGTTGACGACCTGCTCATCGACCGAGGGTTCCACGCCGAGCGCCGGGAGTCCGCATTCGAGCTCGTCTCGCTCGACGAACTCGGAGAACGGCACCTCGCAGCACCGCACATGGTGCAGAACATTCTCGCCGCTGCGGCGCTCGCGCGAAGTCGCGGTGTCGAACCGGCGGAGATCGCGGAGGCGATCCTCGCCTTCGAACCCGATGCGCACCGTGCACAGCACCTCGGACGACTCGACGAGGTCATCTGGATCGACGACTCCAAAGCGACGAACGCGCACGCAGCCGATGCGTCGTTGCGTGCGCTCGACCGCGTGGTCTGGGTGCTCGGAGGGCTCCTCAAGGGGGTCGACATCGGAGATCTCGTGGCCGCCCATGCGCACCGATTGCGGGGCGCCGTGGTGATCGGGGTCGATCGAACTGAAGTCGTCGCAGCGCTCGCGGCGCACGCACCCGGCGTTCCCGTAGCCGAGGTCGACGCCGGCGACTCTGATGAAGTCATGCTGCAGGCCGTTCGTGAGGCTGCCGCAATCGCCGAATCAGGCGATACCGTGCTGCTCTCACCGGCCGCCGCGTCGATGGATCAGTTCACCGACTACGCGCATCGCGGGCGCTGCTTCCAGGCGGCGCTGAGCGCGTATAGCCGGGAGTAGCCGATGAATTCGTCGGACGACAGCACCGGAGGGAGCGCACTCGGGCGGCTGCGCATCAGACTGGGCGGGCAGGCGAGCGGTGGGCCGAACACGCTCGTCGTGTCGCTGTACACGATCACACTGTTGCTCGTCGCCTTCGGCCTCTTCATGGTGCTCTCCTCGTCATCGATCAGTTCGTATCTCAGCGACCGCGGCTTCTTCGGCGCGTTCTGGCAGCAGGCGACCTTCGCGCTGATCGGATTGCCGTTCCTCATCATCGCCGCAAGAATGCGCATCGCCTTCTGGAAGCGATGGGCGTGGCCTCTGCTGGGGCTCGGGATCCTGCTTCAGGTGCTGGTCTTTACCCCGATCGGCGTGGAGGTGTACGGCAACAGGAACTGGATTCAGCTCGGGCCGGTCAGCGCGCAGCCCTCTGAAGCGCTGAAACTCGCGCTCATCGTATGGATCGGTGCCATCTTGGCGAAGAAGGAGCCGTTGCTGCACGACATGAAGCACGAACTGATCCCGATCGTGCTGCCGGGCGCCATCCTCTCACTCGGACTCGTGATGCTCGGACACGATCTCGGTACCGCCATGATCATGGGTGCTGCAGTCGTCGGCGCGATGTACTTCGGAGGCGTGAGCGGGCGATCTCTAGCACTCATTGCAGCTGGGGCACTCGTTTCCGTCGGGCTGTTCGTGCTGACGAGCCCGAACCGACTCGCGCGTATCACCGCCGCCGGCGATGACTACAGCGGTCTTGATTGGCAGCCATTGCACGGCACCTGGGCCTTGGCGGGCGGCGGCATCTTCGGGGTCGGTCTCGGCGGTTCGAAGGCGAAGTGGTCGTGGCTCCCGGAAGCCGACAACGACTACATTTTTGCGATCATCGGTGAGGAACTGGGATTGATCGGGGCGCTGCTCGTCATCGCGATGTTCGTCGCACTCGCAATAGTCATGCTGCGTGTGATTGCCAAGACGCGCGATCGTTTCGGCCGCGCAGTGGTCGGTGGCATCCTGGTGTGGATCGTCGGTCAGGCCTTTGTCAACATCGGCGTAGTCACCGGCGTGTTTCCGGTGCTGGGTGTGCCGCTGCCACTCATCAGTTCAGGAGGTACGGCGCTCATCGCCTGTCTCACTGCGATGGGCGTAGTAATTTCGATTGCACGGGATACGACGGCGCAGGACTCCGAGCCAGCGGGCGCCGGAGAAAGGATTCCATGACCACCTATCTGCTAGCAGGCGGCGGAACCGCCGGCCACGTGAATCCGCTGTTGGCGCTCGCGGACCTGATTCGGGCAGAGGAACCCGATTCGGAGATCGTGGTGTTGGGCACTCGCGAGGGGCTGGAGGCCCGACTCGTGCCTGAGCGAGGTTACGAACTGTGCACGATCGAGCGTCTGCCGTTCCCGCGGCGCCCGAATCTGGCCGCCCTGCGCTTTCCGCGACGATTTGCCAGTGCCGTGACTGAAGTGCGTGCGATCGTTCGTGAACGAGGCGTGGACGTGGTCGTGGGGTTTGGCGGTTACGCTGCAGCACCGGCATACCGTGCGGGACGGGCGGAGAACGTGCCCGTCGTCATTCACGAGGCGAATGCGAAACCGGGGCTTGCGAATAAGCTCGGTGCGCGCAGTACTCCCTACGTCGGCGTGACCTTCGCCGGAACGCCCATCCGAGGCGCTCGGGTCACGGGCATGCCGCTGCGCCCTGAGATCACCGGCCTTGACCGTATGCGGTTGCACGCGTCGGCCCGAACGCACTTCGGGCTCGACCCGGAACTACCGACTCTGCTCGTGACCGGAGGGTCCCTCGGGGCCCGCGCCATCAACCGAGGCATCTCCGGATCTGCTGCCGAGATCGTTGCTTCGGGGGCGCAGGTGTTGCACGTCTGGGGTGGCCTCACCGAGCTCGAAGATCCGGAGATTCCGGGCTATGTGGTCGTCCCGTACTGCGATCGAATGGATCTCGCGTTCGCGGCGTGTGACCTCGCGGTTTCACGCGCAGGATCGACGACCGTCAGTGAGCTCGCCGGTCTCGGGGTGCCGGCGATCCTCGTTCCGTACACCTCGGGAAACGGCGAACAGCGATTCAACGCGCGAGGCGTCACCGAAGCCGGGGGAGCGCTGCTCGTGGAGGATGCCGAACTCACTCCGGAGTGGGTACGCGGCGTGCTGCTGCCGCTTCTGAACGACCGTGCACGCCTCGATGACATGTCGCGGCGCGCCCAGACCGCCGGCGCGCTCGACGGAACTGAACGGCTTCTCGAACTGGTACGCGAGGCCCTGGCCGCGAGCTAAGCCGCTTCAGAGCGTGGGAGCGCTACGCTTGACGGGCACTGGCACAGGAGGAGCTGAGATGATCTATCCCGACCTCGAGATGGAGATACCCGAAGAACTCGGGCGCGTCCACTTCGTCGGCATCGGCGGCTCTGGCATGAGTGGTATCGCCCGCATGATGCATCGGGCCGGAGTGTCGGTGACCGGGTCCGACCGCAGCGCCAACTACAGCACCGCTGCGCTCGAGGAGCTCGGAATCCCGGTCGCGATCGGGCATGACGCCGCACACGTGGGGGAGGCCGACACGCTCGTCGTCACCGGTGCGCTCTGGGAAGACAACCCCGAGTACCAACGCGCATTGGCACTTGGGCTGCCGGTGCTCCACCGTTCGCAGGCCCTCGTCTGGCTCGCACGGGGCAAGCGTGTCGTGGCGATCGCCGGCGCTCACGGCAAGACCACTTCGACTGGGATGGTCGTGACCGGTCTGCTCGGTATCGGTGCTGATCCGTCGTTCGTGAACGGCGGCATCATCGAGTCGCTGGGTGTCTCGTCGGCTCCGGGTACTGATGACCTGTTCGTGATCGAAGCAGACGAGAGTGACAAGTCGTTCCTGCTCTACGACACGAGTATCGCGCTCATCACCAATGTCGACCCGGAGCATCTCGACTTCTATGGGTCGCGCGAAGCGTTCATGCAGGCTTTCGTCGACTTCGCTCGTGGGGCGCGGGAGACGGTCGTCATCTCGGCAGACGACCCGGGTGCCCGGGAAGTGCTCGACCTGCTCCGAGCCGAGGGCGGGATGCCGCTGCGTACGTTCGGAGAGGACCCCGATGCCGACGTTCGCATTCTTGAGATCGACGACTCGGGGCCGGTGCGATTTGAGGTGGAGATCGACGGGCGCCGCTACTGGGGAGGGCTCTCGGTCTACGGCAGGCACAACGCGGTCAACGCGGTCGGAGCGCTCGCGGTACTGACCGGTCTGGGGTATGAGCCTGCATCGGCGCTCGAGGCGATCGGCGGTTTCGGCGGGACGAAGCGACGTTTTGAGTTTCATGCTGAGGTCGGTGGGGTGCGAGTCTACGACGACTACGCTCACCATCCGACCGAGGTCGCGGCGCTGCTCGATTCAGCACGCGCAGTCGCAGGCGATGGACGACTGATCGCGATCCATCAACCGCATCTCTTCAGCCGCACGCAGCACTTCCACCGTGAGTTCGCCGAAGTGCTGGAGAGCGGGGCCGATCATACGGTCGTGCTCGCCGTCGACGGCGCTCGCGAGGACCCCGTTCCCGGGGTGACCGGAGAACTCGTGTCGAACGACTTCGTCGACGCTTCGCGAGTGGCCTATCGTCCGGAGTGGCAGGACGCCTCCGACTACCTGGCCACTATCGCCCGCCCCGGCGACGTCATGGTCACGATGAGCTGCGGGACCGTCTATCGGATCATCCCGCAGGTCATCGACGCGCTCCGCGACCGCTTCGATGCGGAGCCGGCCGAGCAGTGAAACGGCCAGGCGGGTTCGACGGGGCGATCGAGCCCGAAGAACCGTCCGCGCTCGAAGAGCGTCAAGTGTACGACGCAGCCGTGGAGCGGCCGGAACGACCGGAGCGCGATACGGGCGGCGTGACGCGACTGTTCCGTCGGAGATTTCCTCGAGGCACGCCGTCGGATATGGACGCGACTGCCGCAGACGGTGCCGACTCGGACGAGTTCGACGATGTCTCTGTGCCGTTCATGAACAGGCGAGGCTCGGAAGTGGAGGCATCGGAAGGAACGCACACCGATAGTGTTCCCACCGAGGCGCTCGATGAGCTCGATCGGCTTCGTGATGAGGACACGGAAGCCACGAGAGAACTCTCCCGTACCCCAGCGGTCGCCCCAGTGGGTCGACGAATGCTGGGGGCACTTCCCGTACTGCGTCGCAGGCAGGACGAGGATCCGGTGCGCACTGCGGAGCGCGACCTCAAGCGCGCCGAGCGCGCTCGCCGCAAGCAGCAGCGACAGGAACGCCGCAGGTTCTCGGTGCAGGCGCGGCGCAGGCGTCGGAACTGGCTCATCGCTGCGGGCGCAGTGGGCGCGCTCGTGCTCTTCGTGCTCGCAGGAGTGGTCACTCCGCTGATGGCCGTGCGCGACATCCAGGTTGCTGGGGCCTCGCTCGTGAACGCGGACAATGTGGAGGCGGCGCTCGAGAAGTTCGAGGGAGTGCCACTCGCGCTCGTCGATGATGCCGAAGTGCACCGTGCACTGGAGCCCTTCCCGTTGATCCAGCGCTATGCGATCGAACGCGTCCCGCCGCACTCGCTGATCGTGCGGATCGAGGAGCGTGTTCCCGTGATCGCGCTCGAGCAAGACGGCGAGTTCGCACTCCACGATCCGGCAGGTGTGCTCCTCGCAGTGTCGGGCGAGCGGCCCGAAGGAGTTCCGCAGGGTAAAGGAGCGCTCGCTGATGTGAGTTCGCCGGCCTATGCCAGTGCGGGGACGGTGCTCCGCGACATGCCGGCCAAGCTGAGGAAACGGGTGGTCGAGGTCTCGGCGACCAGTCCGCAGGACCTCACGCTCACGCTGGATGACGGGGTAAAAGTGCTCTGGGGTGACGCCGAACAGACCAACCGGAAAGCCGTCGTGCTCACCGCGATGGTGGATGCGCTCAAGGACCGCACGGTCGAAGTCATCGACGTCTCGTCGACGGAGGCGCCGGTCTTCCGCTAGACACCGTCCGTACCGGTGGTACGCTCCGGCTGTGAGGGAGCAACGAAGTCTCTGGCGGCTGACCGTAGCCGGCGCCATGGTCGTGGGCACGGCATTCGGGCTCAACCGCTATGCCTACGGGGGAACCCTCCCGGAATTGCGCAGCGAGTTCGGCTTGGGCGAGGTGCTGCTGGGCGTGATCGCCGGAGGGTCGCAGGCCGGGTTCCTGATCGGCCTGTTCCTCGCGATTCCGCTCGCTGCGCGTTTCGGACCGCGTGCACCCACCACCCTCGGAGGGGTGTGCGGTGCCATCGGAGCAACCCTCGTGTGCACGGCCCAGACGCCGACACTGCTGGCAACCGGTGTGCTGCTCGCAGGCAGTTCGTCCGGCCTGGTCTGGGCACCATACAACGACATCGTCGCAGCGGCCGCGCCTGAGCATCTGCGGCCGAGGATGCTGGCGGTCATCAGCACCGGGACGGCGGTTGGGCTCGCGCTTTTGGGATCGCTGCTGGCCGTCGTGGTGCCCTGGAGAGGTGTCTGGGCAGTGGCCGCGATCTGCGCGACCGTGGCCGCACTCCTCAACCTGCGGTGGGTGCCGAAGACACGGGGCCGTTTGCAGCCGATGCTCGATGGCGTGCGCGATCCGACACCCGCACGGGAACGATTGTTCCGTCGCGCCGCTCTCGCCCCGCTCATCTACACGGTGTTCTTATTCGTGGTGGTGACCGCTTACTTCACGTACGCGGCCGATGCCGCGATCGCCGCCGGTGCGGGTGAGCGTTCAGCGGGAGTGATCTTCATCGTCTTGGGCGTAGTCGGAATATCGGGCGCGTTCGCCGGAGATTGGTGTGTGCGCTTCGGCACTCCGTTCATCGGAGTGTTGACGCTGTTGGGGGTGGGGGCAGCCTGCGTCGTTCTGGGGTTGCTGACCGACAGCCTGCTGGGAATCATCGCCTCGGCGCTGCTGGCAGGTACGGGATATTGCGTGAGTGGTGCAGTGCTCGCGGTCTGGTCGGCGGAGACGTATCCCTCGCGGCCGGGTGAGGGATTTACCTTCGTGCTGGTGGTCGGCCTGCTCGGCGGAATCGCTACTCCGCCGATGATCGGAGCCTTCCGATATCTTCTGGACCTTCCGACGATCCTCATCGGGGCCGGCGCGATCGTCGTTGTGGTGGCGCTGGTGCTGGGCGCGACGACTCGCGGGCCTCGCAGAAGTCGGTATGTGAATCGTGCCGACGCGCGGCGTGTCTGAAGGTGAGAACAGGGGCCTGCACTTAGCTTGGTGGTCAGGAAATGTATACCCGAATACTAACTTTCACCTTGAAGTAGAGGTTGAAGGTCGAGGGGGAGGACCCACGTGTCAGCGAACCAGAACTACCTCGCAGTGATCAAGGTTGTCGGAGTCGGCGGCGGCGGGGTCAATGCCGTCAACCGCATGATCGAGCTCGGCCTCCGTGGTGTCGAGTTCATCGCGGTGAACACCGATGCCCAAGCACTGCTGCTCAGTGACGCAGATGTGAAGCTCGATGTCGGACGCGAGCTGACGCGCGGTCTCGGTGCCGGCGCGGATCCCGAGGTGGGGCGTCGCGCCGCCGAGGACCATGCCGAGGAGATCGAGGAGGCGCTCACCGGCGCCGACATGGTCTTCGTCACCGCTGGTGAAGGAGGCGGTACCGGTACCGGTGCCGCTCCAGTAGTCGCTCGCATCGCGAAGTCGGTCGGCGCGCTGACGATCGGTGTCGTCACTCGGCCCTTCAGCTTCGAGGGCAAGCGGCGCGCGGCCCAGGCCGATGCCGGTGTCAACGCCCTCCGCGAGGCCGTCGACACCCTCATCGTCGTGCCCAACGATCGCCTGCTCGAAATCAGCGAGCCCGGCATCAGCATGATCGAGGCCTTCGCGGCTGCCGACCAGGTGCTGCTCGCCGGTGTTCAGGGCATCACCGACCTCATCACGACGCCCGGACTCATCAACCTCGACTTCGCGGATGTGAAATCCGTGATGCAGGGAGCGGGCTCCGCCCTGATGGGTATCGGATCCGCGCGGGGCGCCGATCGCGCCATCAAGGCAGCAGAGCTGGCCGTTGCCTCTCCTCTGCTCGAAGCATCTGTGGAGGGGGCGCACGGCGTGCTCCTCTCGATTCAGGGCTCCTCGAACCTCGCCCTCAGCGAGATCTACGAGGCCTCTTCGCTCGTGCAGGACGTCGTGCACACCGAGGCGAACATCATCTTCGGCACCGTGATCGATGACACCCTCGGCGATGAAGTGCGTGTCACCGTGATTGCGGCGGGATTCGATGCCGACCCTGCTGGGCGGCCGCAGCCCGAGGTTGAGAGGGGCCGCCGTGGCAGCCATGTCGAGACGCTCGAAGAAGCCGCTGCGCAGGATCGCGGTTCGAACGCTCCCGCTACGTCTGCAGGCCGCACCGAAGAGGAGCCGACGACCGGCGAATTCGGCGAGGTCATCTCTCACCCTCCCGTCGAGGCGCAGATGTCGGACCCGGCATTCGACGGCGAAGACCTGGACCTCGATATCCCCGAGTTTCTCCGGTAGCACGTGGACGCGGTGAACGGAGTGGTGCCGACGTACCCCGGGCTCGAGGAGCGGTTGCTCCGCGTGCGCGGGGAGATCGCTGAGGCCGCCTCGTCCGCCCGGCGCAGCCCCGATGAGCTGACGCTGATCGTGGTGACGAAGTTCCATCCGGCATCGCTCGTGGAGGCGCTCGCCGAGCTCGGTGTCCGAGCCGTCGGAGAAAACCGTCACCAGGAAGCGCAGACGAAGGCCGCGGAACTCGGGCACCTTGATCTCGAATGGCACTTCATCGGCCAACTCCAGGGAAAGAAGGCGCGTCAGGCCGCGGGGTATGCGCATGCGATTCATTCGATCGATCGCGCTCGCCTCGTCGACCCGCTCGACCGTCTCGCCGAGGAAGGCGGGCTCGCGAAGCCGATCGACGCCTTCGTGCAGATCAACATGACCGATGATCCCGGCCGTGGAGGAGTTGCGCCGGACGGCCTCGAATCGCTCGCGCAACGCGTACTCGAATCGCCGGCGCTCCGTCTGCGCGGAGTCATGGCAGTCGCACCGCTCGACGAGACGCCTGCCGCGGCCTTCGAGCGGCTGGCCGGATATTCGGAGCGGATTCGGAGCATCGCTCCAGATGCCGATGCAATATCGGCAGGGATGACGCACGACTTCGCCGAGGCGATCGCAGCCGGAGCGACACACCTGCGAATCGGCAGCGCAATCACGGGCAAGCGCCCGGAGCCCCGTTAGTCTCGATACAACGCATCGTTGGGAGAAGCAACATGAGCAACCCGCTGAAGAAGACCATGGTATTCCTCGGTCTGGCCGAGGATGATCTGCAGGCGCAAGAGGAGGAGACTTCTCGTCCGGGGAAGGTGGCTGCGGCGTCCGTGCCGGCCGACGAGCAGCCCACCGGTGTTGTGGCTGCGGCGCCGCAGCGGCAGAGTGCTCAACGCGCGGCTGTAACCCCGCTGCGCAAGGTCACCCCGACTCGGCAGTCGGTCGCGCCGTCGATGAGCGAGATCCTCACCGTGCACCCCACGAAGTACAGCGACGCCGCCGTCATCGCGGAAAGCTTCCGAGAGGGCATCCCGGTGGTGATCAACCTGTCGCAGATGGCCGACACCGACGCCAAGCGTCTCGTGGACTTCGCGAGCGGGCTCTCGATGGGGCTTCGCGGTCGTATCGAGCGGGTGACGAGCAAGGTGTTCCTGCTGTCGCCGGAGCATATCGCCGTGAGTGGCGATGAGCAGCGGGCGAACGACAGCGGGTCGTTCTTCGTCGCTCCGTCCGCCTGACCTTGGAGGGGTTCCTGCTGATCAGCGGCATCGTCCGTCTGATCCTCCGTATTTACATCCTGATTCTCTGGATCCGCTTCGTGCTCGACTGGGTGCGTGTGCTGAATCCACGATTCCGTCCGAAAGGGCTGTTCGTGGTGCTCGTGGAGTTCGTGTTCTCGATCACTGATCCGCCTATCAGGATGTTCCGCCGCCTCCTGCCCCCGATTCGTCTGGGGCAAATCCAGCTCGACCTGGGCTGGATGCTGACCCTGCTGAGCTGCTGGATCCTCGTCGCGCTGCTGCCGTGAGAGTTCCCCGACGGGTGCTGCTCAGGCGTGCGGTCATCAGGTCGCAGGCGTACGATCTATTCAGAGTTTGCTAGCGTAGACCTCGACCACGCAATTGGTCCCGATTCGAAAGAGACTGACGAATGGCACTGACACCCGAAGACGTCGTGAATCAGAAGTTCACGATCACTAAGTTCCGTGACGGATATGATCTCGACCAGGTCGATGACTTCCTGGACACGATCGTCGAGGAGCTGCGCAGGCACGAGCAGGAGAAAGATGAGCTTCGTGCGCAGGTCGAAGAACTGACCTCTCAGCTCGAGGCGGCGAAGGAGTCCTCCGCCGAGGACACGGAACAGCCGGTGCAAGCTGTCGACCGCACCATCGTCGTCGACGCACCCGCTCCGACTCCTGCGGTGCCCACCCAGTCCCAGGCGCCGGCCACTCAAGACAGCAGCAACGCGAACGATGCGAAGAAGTCGAGCGCGATGCTGCAGCTCGCACTCGAGCTGCACGACAAGCACGTGCGCGACGGCGAGGAGACCCGGGACCGTCTCATCGAAGAGGCCGAGAGCACCGCGCGCCGCCTGGTCGAAGAGGCGCAGCAGCAGCGTGCCGAAGAGCTTCGTCTGCTCGGCGACGAGCGCAAGGGCGTTCAGGAGAAGATCAAGGAACTGCGGGACTTCGAAGGCGAGTACCGCACGACGCTGCGTTCGTACATCCAGTCGCAGCTGCGCAGCCTCGATGGGTCGCCGGAGCCGGGCGGGGCACCCGAGGGCCTCGACTAGCACCGGAGCGTGAATCGCGCATCTGACGAGGCGGGACGAACCGCTTCACCGTCGCGACGCCGAGGAGCCATATTGCTGCTCCTCGGCGTCGCGGCGCTCATCTACGCTGCTGATCAGCTCGTCAAGAACTGGGTCGTCGCTGAACTGCCCGAGGGCCAGACCGTGCCGGTGCTGGGTGAATTCCTGCAGTGGCACTTTGTGAGAAACCCGGGCGCCGCATTCTCCATGGCGGAAGGTGCGACCTGGCTCTTCACGATCCTGGCTGTCGTGGTCGTGGGAGTCATTCTGTGGCAGATCCGAAAGCTCGCGTCGCTCGCGTGGGCCGTGTTCTTCGGGCTGCTCCTCGGTGGTGTACTCGGGAACCTTACCGATCGCCTGACGCGAGATCCCGGCTTCCCCGTCGGCCACGTGATCGATTTCATTCTGACCCCATGGATGTGGCTCGGATTCAGGCCGGCGATCTACAACATTGCCGACATGGGCATCGTCATCGGGATGTGCCTCTTCGTCATCATTAGCCTGATCGGTCTGCCTTCGGATGGCACTCCGCGAGCGCGCCGGAAACGAGAAGAAGCGGACGGGCGTCAGGAACGCCTCGATGAGCGAGAGGAGCGCACGAGCGATGGAGCAGCGTAGTTTGCCCGTCCCCGATGGTCTGGTCGGGGAACGAGTGGACGCTGCGCTCGCAAAGCTGCTCGGTTTCTCACGCAGCTTTGCGGCCGAGGTCGTGAATAACGGTGGCGCCGTGCTCGACGGGAAGGCGCTTGCCAAATCCGATCGCCTCACCGCGAACAGCTGGCTCGAGGTCACGTGGGAAGAGAAGCGCGGGCCCGAAGTCGTTCCTGTCGACCTCCCGGAGCTTGGCATCATCTACGACGACGATGACTTCGTGGTCGTAGACAAGCCGGCCGGTGTGACTGCGCACCCCTCGCTCGGGTGGGACGGGCCGACGGTGCTGGGTGCGCTCGCCGGCGCGGGGTACCGGATCGCAACCTCGGGTCCCGCTGAACGGCAGGGCATCGTGCATCGGCTCGACGCCGGCACGAGCGGGCTCATGGTCGTCGCGAAGAGCGAGCACGCCTATCGAGAGCTCAAGCGCGCGTTCAAGGAGCGCGAGGTCGACAAGATCTATCACGCGGTCGTGCAGGGGCATCCGGATCCCTTCTCCGGCACCATCGAAGGTCCGATCGGGCGTCACCCGGGGCACGAGTGGAAGTTCGCGGTCACCGCGAACGGAAAACCTTCCGTCACGCACTACGAGACGCTCGAAGCGTTCCCGTACGCAACTCTCCTCGAGATCGAGCTCGAGACGGGGCGCACGCACCAGATCCGAGTGCACATGGCGGCCCAGAAGCATCCGTGCGTCGGCGACGGGATGTACGGGGCCGACCCGACCCTCAGCGAACGTCTGGGACTCGATCGGCAGTGGCTGCATGCAATGCGCCTCGGCTTCAAGCACCCTGCGACCGGGGAGTCGGTCGAATTCGAGAGCCGGTACCCCGCTGATCTGCGACACGCCCTCGACGTGCTCGGAGAGTAGGGGAGGAGACGCCGGTACGTCGGCACCTTGATCTCGATCTGGCTATGGTTGAGGCATGACGCGGGATGAAGACATTCGCGCGCAGCTCGGGGACCTGCGCGATCGAGCGATGCGGCGACTGGAACGATCTGAGGCCGCGCTCGAGTCGCTGACTCGTGATCGGCTGAGCGAATCGGATGACGATGAGCATGACCCCGAGGGGGTGCCGCTCTCGGCCGAGTGGTCGAGGCTCGCGGGCCTCGTGGAAAACGCGAGAGACGACCTCGCCCAGGCCGATGACGCGCTCGGGCGCCTCGCTGAGGGACGCTACGGAATCTGTGCGGTCTGTGGGCAGGAGATCCCGCTCGAGCGTCTCGAGGTGCGTCCGTTCGCAGATCGCTGCGTCCCCTGTGCGACGGCGGGAGCCCGGTAACGGGGATCCTGTCATGCAGTGACACGGCGTGCCGTGTGTTGCACAGACGGCACGCCGACGCGCCGGTGGATGGTCACCACGCACGGTACCCTGGAACGGTCGGCGAGAGGGGTCCAATCGGTGTCTGACAAGGACAATTTCGTACACCTGCACGTGCACAGCGAGTACTCGATGCTCGACGGAGCCGCGCGAGTCGGGCAGCTTATGGAGGCGGTCGAAGCCCAGGGCATGCCCGCGGTCGCGGTGACCGACCACGGCAACACCTTCGGCGCGTTTGATTTCTGGAAGCAGGCTCGTGACCATGGCCTCAACCCGATCATCGGTATCGAGGCCTATCTGACCCCGGGCACCCACAGATCTGACCGCACCCGGGTTCGCTGGGGCGACGGGGTCGGAGATGATGTGTCGGGTGCCGGTGCCTACACGCACATGACACTGCTCTCCGAGTCGACCGAGGGCATGCATAATCTGTTCCGGCTTTCGAGCTACTCCTCGATGGAGGGCTACTACTTCAAGCCGCGTATGGACCGCGAGCTGCTGCAGACCTACGGCAAGGGGCTCATCGCAACGACTGGCTGTCCCTCCGGCGAGATCCAGACGAGGCTTCGACTGGGCCAGTACGACGAGGCGGTGAAGGCCGCCGCCGAGTTCCAAGACATCTTCGGCAAAGAGAACTTCTATTGCGAGTTGATGGATCACGGCCTGGACATCGAGCGGCAGGTGAAGAGCGATCTCATCAAGATCGCGCGAGAGCTCAAGATTCCGCTTGTCGCGACGAATGATCTCCACTACGTGCACGAGTCCGATGCCGAGGCGCACTCAGCGCTCCTGTGCGTGCAGTCGGGTTCGCGACTCGATGATCCCAACCGTTTCCAGTTCAGCGGCTCCGGGTACTACCTGAAGTCCGCGGCCGAAATGCGCCACATCTTCCGAGACTTCCCCGAGGCGTGCGACAACACGCTTGCGATCGCCGAACGGTGCCGCGTCGAATTCAACACCTCCGCGAACTACATGCCGCGCTACCCCGTTCCTGACGGAGAAAGCGAAGACAGCTGGTTCGTGAAGGAAGTCGAAAAGGGGCTCCATTACCGGTACCCGTCTGGCATCCCCGATGATGTGCGCAAGCAGGCCGAGTACGAGATCGGCGTCATCACTCAAATGGGTTTCCCCGGCTACTTCCTCGTCGTCGCCGACTTCATCAACTGGTCGAAGGACAACGGTATTCGAGTGGGCCCGGGCCGAGGGTCTGGTGCCGGGTCGATGGTGGCCTACGCGATGAGGATCACCGACCTCGATCCGCTGCAGCACGGCCTGATCTTCGAGCGCTTCCTCAACCCAGACCGCGTGTCCATGCCTGACTTCGACGTCGACTTCGATGATCGCCGTCGCGGTGAGGTCATCAGGTATGTGACGGAGAAGTACGGTGACGAGCGTGTCGCCCAGATCGTCACCTACGGCACGATCAAATCGAAGCAGGCGCTCAAGGATGCGGGTCGCGTGCTCGGGCAGCCGTTCAGCATGGGTGAGAAGCTCACCAAGGCGATGCCGCCCGCCGTGATGGCGAAGGACATTCCGCTCTCCGGCATCACTGATCCGAAGCACCCCCGGTACAAGGAAGCCGCCGAATTCCGGACGGTGCTCGCAGAAGATCCCGATGCGCAGAAGGTCTACGAGACGGCCCTCGGTATCGAGGGACTCAAACGGCAGTGGGGCGTGCACGCGGCAGGCGTGATCATGTCGAGCGATCCGCTCATCGACATCATCCCGTTGCAGAAGCGCGAGCAGGACGGGCAGATCGTCACCCAGTTCGACTATCCGACCTGCGAGAGCCTCGGGCTCATCAAGATGGACTTCCTGGGGTTGCGCAACCTCACGATCATCTCCGATGCCATCGAGAACATTCGACTGAACCGTGAGGAAGAACTCGACCTCGAACACCTCGAGCTCGATGATCCGGCTTCCTACGAGCTTCTGGCTCGCGGCGACTCTCTCGGTGTGTTCCAGCTCGATGGTGGCCCGCTGCGCTCGTTGATGCGGCTCATGAAGCCCGACAACTTCGAAGATATCTCCGCGCTCATCGCCCTGTACCGACCCGGCCCCATGGGTGCGAATTCGCACATCAACTATGCGCTCCGCAAGAACGGCGAGCAGGAGATCACTCCGATCCACCCGGAGCTCGAAGAGCCGCTCCGCGAGATTCTGGACACGACTTACGGCCTGATCATCTATCAGGAGCAGGTGATGGCAGTCGCGCAGAAGGTTGCCGGCTTCACGCTCGGTCAAGCGGACATTCTGCGCCGCGCGATGGGTAAGAAGAAGAAGGAGGAGCTCGACAAGCAGTACGCGGGCTTCTCCGGAGGCATGCAGGAGCGTGGGTACTCCGAGGGTGCGATCAAAGCGCTGTGGGACATTCTGCTGCCGTTCTCGGACTATGCCTTCAACAAGGCGCACTCGGCGGCCTACGGCCTGGTCAGCTACTGGACCGCGTACCTGAAGTCGCACTATCCGGCTGAGTACATGGCGGCGCTGCTCACGAGTGTGGGCGACTCCAAGGACAAGCTGGCGATGTATCTCAACGAGTGCCGGCACATGGGCATCAAAGTGCTGCCGCCCGATGTGAACGCCTCCTTCGTGAACTTCGCGGCGGCGGGAGAAGACATCCGTTTCGGACTCGGCGCGGTGCGCAACGTGGGTGCGAATGTCGTCGAAGGGATCCGCGAGGCGCGTGAGAGCGGGGGAGACTTCACGTCCTTCCACGACTTCCTCAAGCGCGTGCCGATGCACGTGCTCAATAAGCGCACGATCGAGTCGCTCGTCAAGGCGGGTGCGTTTGACACGATGGAAGGAACTCGCCGGGCGCTCGTGGAGATTCACGAGCAGGCAGTGGAGAGCGCTGTCAAGGAGAAGCGGGACGCCGAGAACGGAAACGTCGGTTTCGATTTCGACAGTCTGTTCGCGGAGGCCGCCGACGAGTCCGGCGCAGCGGAGGCTACTTCTCAGGTTCCGGATCGGCCGGAGTGGACGAAGAAGGACAAGCTCGCCTTCGAGCGCGAGATGCTGGGGCTCTACGTCTCGGATCACCCGTTGCGCGGGCTCGAGAGCGCTCTGGCGAAGGAGGCGTCGGCCACCGTCGAGCAGATCACCAGCCCGGACTCCACCTATGACGGTGAGATCGTGACGGTTGCGGGTCTGCTGACCAGCGTGCAGCACCGTACGGCGAAGTCGGGCAACCTGTACGGCATGGTGACGATCGAGGACTTCACCGGTGAGTTGCAGGCCTTGTTCATGGGGAAGTCGTACCAGGAGTTCGGGACCATGCTGCAGCCGGATTCGATCGTCGCGCTGCGAGGAAAACTCAATGCGCGAGACGACGGCATGAGCATGCATTCGTACGGGGTGAAACCGATCGACGCCGTAGTGCAAGAGGAGACGGCGAATCTTGCGATCTCCATTTCGGATACGCGTGCCACGGAGCACCTCATGGAGGAGCTCAAGGCGACACTGCTGCGTCACCGCGGAGACGGAGAGGTCCGCCTCAACCTCATCACCGGCTCCGGGGTCCGCATCTTCGAACTGCCGCAGCAGGTGCGTGTCACCTCCGATCTGTTCGGAGAGTTGAAGGGTCTGCTCGGGCCACGGTGCCTGCTCGATATCGATGAGTTGGTCCGTGTGTGAAGCGGCAACCCTGGAGCCCTGGGGCCGCGCCACAGCCGTAACCCGTATGAAACACCGGAGGAGTAGGCTCGTCGCATGAGTGAGATGCAGCGGCGGATCATTGATGCGCTGGGATCCCAGGGGAGTATCGATCCGGCAACGGAGATTGAGCGTCGGGTCTCATTCCTTGTGGAATATGCGCGCTCGATTCCCGGATGCCGTGGGTTTGTCCTGGGCATCTCGGGCGGACAGGATTCGACACTGGCGGGTCGTCTCGCACAACTCGCCTCCGAACGGTTGCGTTCTGATGGTGCGGACGCGGAGTTCGTCGCTGTGCGACTGCCGTACGGGGTGCAGCAGGACGAAGATGACGCACAGCTCGCGCTGAGATTCATTCGACCTGATCGATCGGTCACCGTCGATATCGCTCCCGGCGTCGATGCGCTCGTCGACTCGGTCGGGGCTGCGACCGGTGCGCAGGTGAGCGACTTCACGAAGGGCAATGCGAAGGCGCGCATGCGGATGATCGCGCAGTACACGATCGCAGGCGATCGAGCGCTGCTAGTGATCGGGACGGATCATGCGGCAGAGGCGATCACCGGGTTCTTCACGAAGTTCGGTGACGGAGCCGCCGACGTGCTTCCGCTCGCGGGACTCACCAAGGGCCAGGGGGCGACATTGCTGCAGTGCCTGGGCGCTGCCGAGCGGCTCTGGCGCAAAGCGCCGACTGCCGATCTGCTGGACGAAGACCCCGGTCAGACCGACGAGGCGAGCCTCGGTGTGAGCTACGCCGAGATCGACGCCTATCTGCGCGGTGAAGAGGTGTCGGAGCATGCACGTGTCGAGCTGGAGCGCCGGTACGCTGCGACAGAGCACAAGCGGCGCCCGCCAGTCGGCCCGAGGGATGACTGGTGGCGATAGGACCGGCGCGATGGCAACGACGACGCCGAGGATGCGGCGGAACAGCGTCCCGAATTCCAGTAGAGCGGAGAGTGAATCATGAGTACGACATTCGTGCTGGGAGGCGGCTGCTACTGGTGCCTGGACGCGGCCTACCGAGCGTTCGCAGGAGTGGAGCGCGTGCTCTCCGGGTTCACCGGCGGTGAGGTCGCCGATCCGAGTTACGAACTCGTCTGCACGGGAAGCACTGGCCACGCCGAGGTGGTCTCTGTGACGTTTGATGAGTCAGTGCTGCCCGAGCAGGTAGTGCTCGACGCGTTCTTCACGATGCATGACCCCACCCAATTCAACCGACAGGGTGCAGACGTCGGTACCCAGTACCGATCTGCGATGTTCTATGCCGATGAGCAGCAGCGCGAGCTATTCGAGGCTGCGCGTGCGCGGGCTGCGGAGTTCTGGCCGGGGGAGATCGTGACATCGATCGAACCGCTCGGAACCGTGTACCCGGGGCCCGACGATCACCAAGACTTCTTCGCACACAACCCGACCCAGGCGTACTGTCTCGCTGTCGCGGTGCCGAAGGTGCAGAAGATCCGTGCGTCCTTCGGTGAATACATTCGCTGAGCCGCAGTGCGTATGAGGTAGACGTATCCGTGCACACCGCTCACGCCGCGACGCTCGGGGTGAATCCGTCTGCCGAGACCTGTTCCTCAGTGTGACCACCATCCGGATCCTCGGATCCGGCGACTGCAGGCCGGGAGCCTGCTCTGCCGGTGTCATCTCCTGCGGCAGATTCTGCTCCGGCGTCCTCGAGGCCGAAGGCCTCTGCGCCGGAGCCCTCCGTGCCGACCGTCTCGGCGGATCGCGGCCAGCGGTCGAGCGCGGCTTCCGCAAGCCCCCGATCGGGAGAACCGAACTCCGGCACAGGAGAGCCCCCTTCCGGGTGCTCGGCTTCCGCGCCGAACGCGGACCCATCTGCGTCGGCACTGCGGTGTTTACGGAACGAGGAGACGCCCCAGCGCACATCGTGACCGACGGCCTCCGCATCGATTTCGACCGAGGTGCCCGACTTCTCCGCAGTTGACCACTGCCGAACGCGAAGTCTGCCCGTGACGACGATGCGGTCGCCCACTGCGAATGATTGCTCCGCATGATCGGCGAGGCCTCTGAACGTGACGACGGTGTACCAATTAGTATCACCGTCCTCCCAACGTTCGGCCTCTCGGTTGTAGCGACGCTCGTTTGCCGCGACCCGGAACGAGCAGACGGAGGCGCGACCCGGTGTGGCGAAGCGGTTGGGGCGTGTGGCGACAGTGCCGACGACGCTGACATGGCTTGACATAGCAGTGAGATCTCCTTGCGTGGCTGATGGCTCACACCAGCTGGCGTGAGGAGGGGCCACCGAGCCGTGCCGGTGCGGTGGCCCCTCGAAGGAGAGCCTCCATGATTCGGCCTTGCTCGAGGACGCTCTACGGTGAAATGTGGAGAAATGCCGCCCGAATCGTGGCCAGGTGCGGCCTGTGAGGCGTACAGGTGCGCCTCGCTACACTGACAGGGTGATCCGCAACCGCCGCTCATCGCTCATCGCACTCGTCGCAGCCGGCATGTTTCTGCTCCCCGCTCTCGCCGGGTGCGCGCTGCTCGAAGGGCCCACCCCGACGACGCCGCAGCGCCAGGCGCCTGAACGGCCTGAAGCGAAGCCCGAGTTGGTGCCGGGGGGTTCGGCGGAAGACAACATGCCCTACTTCACCGAGGTGCTGCGCGAATACGGTGAGGGGGATGATCCGGTCGAAGGCGTCCCGATCACGACTGCGCTTCGTGAGGCGGGCTTCGATACCGCAGATATGCAGGTGAGCTTCGATACGTCGCGCACCGGCCTGGTGGCGGATAGCATCTACGTTTCCGTTCGCATCGATACCGGTTGCATGCTCGGACAGCTCACGACGGAGGATCGAGAACTCGCGGTCGACCTCGCCGAGGCGGTCGGTCCGGAGCAGAACGTCTGCATCATCGGCGAGACGCGCACGATCGACTGGTAGATTGGGCTCTTATGGCTGAGTACATTTTCCAAATGGTTCGCGCGCGCAAGGCGCACGGCGACAAAGTGATCCTCGACGACGTCACGACGGCGATCCTGCCCGGCGCCAAGATCGGTGTGGTCGGCCCCAACGGGGCCGGAAAGTCGACGATCCTGAAGATCATCGCAGGCCTCGATACGCCGTCGAACGGCGAGGCAGTGCTCACCCCCGGTTACTCCGTCGGCATCCTCATGCAGGAGCCGGAGCTCGATGAAGAGAAGACGGTCCTCGAGAACGTCCAACAGGGCGTCGCCGATATCAAGGGCAAGCTCGACCGCTTCAACGAGATTTCTGCCGAGATGGCTGATCCTGACGCAGACTACGACAAGTTGCTGCCCGAGATGGGAGAGCTGCAGGAAGCCATCGATGCGGTCGATGGGTGGGATCTCGACAGCCAGCTCGAGCAGGCGATGGATGCGCTGCGTTGTCCTCCGGCCGATGCGATCATCAGTCACCTCTCGGGCGGCGAGAAGCGCCGTGTCGCACTGTGCAAGCTGCTGCTGGAGAAGCCCGATCTCCTGCTGCTCGACGAGCCCACGAACCACCTCGACGCCGAGAGCGTGCTGTGGCTCGAGCAGCACCTCTCGAAGTATCCTGGCGCGGTCATGGCGGTCACGCACGATCGATACTTCCTGGATCATGTCGCGACGTGGATCTGCGAGGTCGATCGGGGTCGCCTCTACCCCTACGAGGGCAACTACTCGACCTATCTCGAGCAGAAGGCTGCGCGTCTCGAAGTGCAGGGCAAGAAGGACGCCAAACTGCAGAAGCGCCTGAAGGAAGAACTCGAATGGGTGCGATCCAACACCAAGGGTCGCCAGGCGAAGTCGAAGGCCCGTCTCGCCCGCTATGAGGAGATGGCAGCCGAGGCCGAGCGCACGCGCAAACTTGATTTCGAAGAGATCCAGATTCCGCCGGGGCCGCGCCTCGGCAGCCTGGTGCTCGAGGGGAAGGACCTCAACAAGGGCTTCGATGAACGTACGCTCATCGACGGTCTCTCGTTCTCGCTGCCTCGCAACGGCATCGTCGGCATCATCGGACCGAACGGCGTCGGCAAGACGACCCTGTTCAAGACGATCGTCGGCATCGAGCCGCTTGACGGGGGCGAGCTGAAGATCGGCGACACCGTCAAGCTCAGTTATGTGGACCAGACTCGCGGAGGAATCGACCCGAAGAAGACGGTGTGGGAAGTGGTCTCCGACGGGCTCGACTACATTCAGGTCGGCAACACCGAGATCCCATCGCGCGCATACGTCTCAACGTTCGGCTTCAAGGGGCCGGACCAGCAGAAGCCCGCAGGCGTGCTGTCAGGCGGCGAGCGGAACCGGTTGAACCTGGCGCTCACGCTCAAGCAGGGCGGTAACGTGCTGCTGCTCGATGAGCCGACGAACGACCTCGACGTCGAGACCCTGACGAGCCTCGAGAACGCACTGCTCGAGTTCCCCGGCTGCGCTGTCGTGATCACGCACGACCGGTGGTTCCTCGACCGCATCGCCACCCACATCCTCGCCTACGAGGGCACTGAGGAGAACCCGGCGAACTGGTACTGGTTCGAGGGCAACTTCGAGGCCTACGAGCAGAACAAGGTCGAGCGGCTCGGTTCCGAGGCGGCGAAGCCGTCGCGGGTGACCTACCGCAAGCTGACGAGGAGCTGAGCGTTTGGCACGGGTCCATGTAGACCTCGAGCTGCGCTGGGGTGATCAGGACGCGTACGGTCACGTGAACAACGTCGCGTACGCGCGCTATCTCGAGGAAGCGCGCGTACGCGTGTTCTGGCGAGGGACGGCCCGAGAGAAGACCGGGATGGAAGGGCACTTCCGAGGCGATCGTCCGGAAGACCCGAAGATGCTGGTCGCAAGTCAGCGGATCGATTTCGTCGATGTACTCGAGTACGGCGAGGCCCCGATCCTGATCGAACTCTGGATCGGAAAACTGGGCGGATCAAGCCTGGAGGTGCACTACGAGATCGTCGATGCGGCGGCCTCAGCGCGCAGAGTAGTGGCTCGGGCGATCACCACCGTCGTGATCGTGGATGGGGTCACGCTGCGGCCGAGTCGTCTGTCGACTGAGGCGCGTGCCTCCGTCGAGCCCTGGACAGACGAGCCGTTGGCGCTGCGTGCCTGAGCGTCGCTGATCAGCTCGTCGGGAGACGGAGCATGCTCTCTTGCGCGACACTCGCGACCAGCGTGCCCGACGTGTCGTAGAAGCGCCCGTGTGCGAGGCCTCGCCCGCCTTGGGAGCTCGGTGACTCCAATGCATAGAGCAGCCACTCGTCGACGCGGAAGGGGCGGTGAAACCACATGGCGTGATCCAGGCTGGCTCCGCGCATGCCGGGTGTGGCCCAGGGGACGCCGTGCTGACGCGCGACCGGCTCGAGCAGCAGATAGTCGCTCGCGAAGGCGAGCGCGGCAGCGTGCATCATGTGACCATCGGGCAGGGGGTCACGTGCACGCAACCAGACCAGTTGGCGGCTCGTTCGCTCGGCAACCTCCAGAATGATGTCCGATTCCACGTAGCGGAAGTCGAACGGACGGTTCAGCACCCAAGAGGCGTGCCCGTCGCTCGCAAGGTGACCGTACTTTTCCCAGACAGTCGGGAGTGCGTCGGGAGGCGCGACTCCGCTGACGTCGAAGGACTCCTGATGCTCAAGGCCCTCCGATGGCTGTTGGAATGAAGCGATCATCGCCATGAGCTCTTCTCCGCCTTGAAAGGCCTGCGTGCGTCGCGTCGAGAAGGATCGGCCATCGTGCAGACGCGCTACCTCGAACGTCATGCGCTGCTCGCTGTCGCCCGGCCGTAAGAAGTAGCCGTGCATCGAGTGGATGAGGCGATCCTCGGGCACTGTGGTTCCGGCGGCGGCGATCGCTTGACCGAGTACCTGTCCGCCGAATGACCGGCCATGGGGCGTCGGGAGTGCGGGGCCGGTCAAGATGTCGTGGCGGGTGCGTGCGCCGGAGTCGATGACCGAGAGCATGGTGACGAGATCGGGCGTTGCGGTGATCATGAGGTCCTCCTTCGACGCCGGTCGGCGCCAGCGCGCCGCCTCTGTGTCCAGTCTAGGGTGGGGGTGATGAACGCTCAGATCTCGCTCGCCGATACTGCCACTCGAGATGATCTCCGTATCTTCTTGGACCGTCTGCTGCGGGTAGGCCAGGCCGAGGTGCGCATGGTGTCTCGAGGCAGCGCACTCGCGGTGTTCGGGTGCACGCAGATGCCGAGCGGGATCACCGACCAGGTTCCAGTCGTACTCGTCATGCGCGCGTTCGAGTTGCGCAGCGCGAGCGCCGAGCCGCTCGATGAAACGGTGCAGGCTCGGGCACTGCTCGATCGGATCGCGCGTCTCGGGGTCGTGGGCCTCGATCTGGATGTTCCGGACATGACCGCCATGGCGGCTTGGGCAGGAGTCTTGCCGCCGGTCGGTGGATGGGAACCCGCGGGAGCCATCGACGCCGATTCCCTCCGCAGCGTCGCGACGGAGGGAATCGACCGTGTCGCTGCAGCGCTTCCCGACAGTCCAGGTGAAGCGGTCGTCAGACAGGTGCGATCTGCCGTGTGGGGTGCGGAGATCGCGCCCGGGATCCCCGCAGCCGTGGCGTTTGCCGCCGAATCGCTCGGATTGATTGCGGAGCGGCCGCTTCGGGTTTCTCGTTCGCTCACCTGGGTCCGCTTGACGAGCGAACGGGGGCACGTGCTCGTGCGCTCGCTGCTCGGCTGAACGCGGTCGGACTCGGGCGCGCCTGTGGAGGCGAGTGCATGTAGACTGGACAGGTCTTACCTGAGGAGTGTTTTCATGGCCAATGTGAATGGCATCATCGACCCGCCCATCGACGATCTGCTTGAGAAGGTCGATTCGAAGTACGCGCTGGTCACCTTCGCGTCTCAGCGTGCACGCCAGATCAACGATTACTACACGGATCTGCATGACGGCAACCTCTTCGACAACGTCGGCCCGCTGGTCGATTCGTCGATTGATGACAAGCCGCTGTCGATCGCGCTGCACGAGATCGTCGAGGGCAAGCTCTCGATGACGGCGCGAGGGGAGTAGCCCTTCCGCTCGAGCGGTCTCGCTGCGTCATACGCAGGCCGCATGTCAGTGGCGTCGGATACCCTTTTCACGAGGGACCGGCGCCTTTGGCGTTCCCACACCACTCATTCGTATCAACGTCGTCAGGAGCACCGTGTCGCTGCGCCAGTTCACCTCCGAGTCCGTGACCGAGGGACACCCCGACAAGATCTGCGATCGCATCTCCGATTCGATTCTCGACGCGATGCTGGCGCAAGATCCGGGAGCCCGCGTCGCGGTCGAGACTCTGGTCACTACCGGGCTCGTGCATGTCGCGGGTGAAGTCTCGACCTCGGGATACGTCGAGATTCCGCAGCTCGTCAGGGAGACCATCAAGAACATCGGATACACGAGTTCAGAGATGGGCTTCGACGGCGCATCGTGCGGTGTCTCGGTGTCGATCGGTCAGCAATCACCTGACATCGCAAGCGGTGTCGACTCGTCTCTTGAAGAGCGCAGTGGAGGCATCGAAGACGAGCTGAGCCGTCAGGGAGCCGGCGATCAGGGCATCATGTTCGGCTACGCCTCCGACGAGACGCCCGTGCTGCAGCCGCTTCCCAGCTGGATCGCTCATCGACTCGCGGAGCGCCTCACCGAGGTACGCAAGAGCGGTCTCGTTCCAGAACTTCGCCCCGACGGCAAGACTCAGGTGACGATCGGTTACGACGGCGAACGCGCCGCCTCGATCGAGGCCGTCGTGGTGTCGACGCAGCACCACCGCGACCTGAGCCAGCCCGCACTGCGCGACGTCATCGAACGCGAGGTGATCCGGCCCGTGCTCGGCCGTGTCGATCTCAGCAGCGACAACGCCGAGTTCTTCATCAACCCTGCCGGCCCGTTCGTCGTCGGCGGACCGATGGGCGATGCGGGGCTCACCGGCCGAAAGATCATCATCGACACCTATGGCGGGGTATCCCGCCACGGCGGCGGGGCGTTCAGCGGCAAGGATCCGTCGAAGGTCGACCGCTCGGCTGCGTATGCGATGCGTTGGGTTGCGAAGCACGTTGTTCGCGCCGGACTCGCGAAACGTGCGGAACTGCAGGTCGCCTACGCCATCGGGAGGGCCCACCCGGTCGGGCTCTACGTCGAGACCTTCGGCACCGAGACGGTACCTCGTGAACGCATCGAATCAGCCGTTCGCGAGGTCTTCGATCTGCGACCGCTCGCAATCATCCGTGACTTGCAGTTGCTGCGCCCCATCTATGCGCAGACGAGCGCTTACGGTCATTTCGGGCGCGAGCTGCCGGGCTTCACCTGGGAGGCGACCCCCCGCGTCGATGCGTTGCGCGCGGCCGCCGGCGCTGCTTGATCGCGTGAGCACCCTGTCCACGTGAGCACCGATGCGGGCCTGAGCGCGGCAGAGGCACCCGCGGGTCGTGCTGTCGCCCAGGTGCTGCTCGACTCCGTGCTGCCGCAGCTCGATCATCTGTTCGACTATGCCATTCCATCGGAACTGGCAGAGGATCTGCGCGTCGGTCACCGTGTGCGCGTGCCATTTCGTTCGCGCGACCGCAAGAGTTTCGGTTACATCGTCGGCTTCGCCGACTCCAGCGAGTTCGGTGGTGAGCTCTCGCCGATCGCTGAGATCGTCTCTCCCGTGCCGATGCTTCCTCCTGAGTTGTGGCGGCTCGCCCGTGCGGTCGCAGACCGGGCAGGGGGTAGCGCCGGGGACATTCTCCGACTCGCGATCCCACTCCGCCAAGTGCGCGTCGAGAAGCGACATCTTGCCGCAGCAAGCGTGGGTGCTGCGGATGCCGGCGTCGGCAATTCCGATGCCGGCGATGAAGCTCAGGAGACTGCCGACCTGCTGATCGGGGGATCGCGTCTCGCGATCACGGCGTCTCACGGGCCGGAACGGCTTGAGACGGGAGAGTGGGTCGGATCTTGGGCGGTGCAGCTCGCCCGTACCGCCCTCGCGGTCTTCGCGACCGGCCGGAGCGCGATCATCGTGGTGCCCGACTACCGAGACCTCGATCAGGTGCGTGACGCTTTGAGCGCGTGCGGTCACGACGGAGTGGTGCGTGTCGACTCACGACAATCGAACGCGGAACGCTACACGGGGTTCCTGCGAGCTCTCGACACGGAACCTCGAATCCTGCTCGGCAACCGCTCAGCGGTGTACGCCCCGGCGTACGAGCTGGGAGCGATCCTCATGTGGGATGACGGCGATCCGGTACTCGCGGAGCCTCTGACCCCCTACGTGCACGCGCGCGATGCTGCACTCGTTCGTGCGGAGCAGAGCGGCGCCGGTCTGCTCTTCGCGGCTCACTCGCGAAGCGTCGAGGTGCACCGGCTGGTCGAGATCGGCTATGTGCAGCCGCAGGCTCATCCTCCGCGCCGTACCCGCGTCGTGCACGCAGACGCGTCGATGACCCCGGACGTATTCGCCGGCCGGCTTCCTGAATTTGCTACGCGCACGATTCGTGAGGGCCTGCGACACGGGCCGGTGCTCGTGCAGGTTGCGACTCCGGGGTACGCTCCGATCGCCGTGTGCGGCACCTGCTCAGAGCTCGCCCGCTGCCTCGTGTGCGCGGGGCCAATCGGATTTCGGAGTGCGGGTCGGGGAGCCTGTCGCTGGTGCGGCGAGCAGGCGAGTGCGTGGCGCTGCCCCGAGTGCGGAGGCCGTGAGCTGGAGCGTCGAGGCATGGGATCCGAACGAACGGTAGAGCAGTTCGAAGAGCAGTTTGCGGGCGCACGCGTGCTCCTCAGCGACGGTGACCACCCTCGCGAGAGCGTTGACGCCCGTTCGGCGCTCGTCGTCGCGACCCGAGGAGCCGAGCCGCTCGCAGCAGGTGGCTATCGTGCGGTTGTTCTGCTCGACGCTGAGCGCATGCTCGCCCGCGAAACGCTGCGCGCCGGTGAGGATTGCCTGCGGTGGTGGGAGAATGCCGCAGCACTTGCCGCTCCCGACGGAACCTGCGTCGTAGCGTCAGGGGGCGGAACCGCGGTGCGAGCGTTCGTGACAGGCAGGATCGAGGCGTGGCTCACCGAGGAGTTGGCGGGGAGGCGAGAGCTTCGCTATCCGCCGGCTGTTCGGGTGGCGAGCGTGAGAGGCGGTCGAGAGGAAGTCGACCGAGCCCTTGCGACGCTTCGCGATCTGCCAGGTGTCGATGATCTGGGTGCAGTACCCATCCCGACAGGTGGTCGCGACCGAATTCCGGCTGGACTCGTCCGCGCTATCGTTCGCTTTGAATATGCACAGGGACCTGAGGTCGCCAGGCGACTGCGCGGTGCGCTCGTGGCGGACGCGGCCGGATCCTCGTCCCGCGTGGGCGGGCGAGCCCCGGGACGCGCACGGCCGGAGGCTCTGAGGCTGCGCTTCGATGACCGCGGTGTGTTCGACTTCTGAACGTCGGAGCCGACATCTCGACTGATGAGAGAATAGGCGGATGCGCATCGTATTCGCCGGCACCCCGGAGTTCGCAGTCCCCAGCCTCCAGTCGCTCGTCGAGGCAGGACACCAGGTTGCGGGTGTCATCACACGTGAGGACGCGCCCCTGGGCAGAAAGCGCGTGCTCACCCCATCGCCAGTCGCTATCGCTGCCGAAGAGCTCGGCATCCCCGTGTTCAAAGCGAACCGGCTTGATGCATCAGCAGTCGGGTGGGCGTCGGAACTCGGGGCGGAGCTCGGCGTCATAGTGGCTTACGGCGGACTGGTGCGCGAGCCCTTGCTCTCCCTGCCGGCCCTGGGATGGATCAATCTGCATTTCTCTGAACTGCCTCGTTGGCGCGGTGCCGCGCCAGTGCAACGCGCGCTCGAGGCCGGCGAGCAGCGGCTCGGCGTGACGGTCTTCCGGCTCGTCGAAGCGCTCGACGCCGGAGACGTACTCACTCGTGACGAGCGCGACTTCGCTCCGGGTACGTCTGCCGGATCCGCACTCACGGCGCTCGCCGACTCGGGCACTGAAGCGCTTCTGGCAGCCGTTGACCGCCTCGCAGCAGATCCGGATGCGGGCTCGCCGCAACTCGGTGAGGCGAGCTACGCGCACAAACTCACCCGCGAAGATGGTCGACTCGAGCTGCAGGCGCCGGTGCAGCGCGTGCTTGCGCAGTGGGCCGGGGTCACACCCGAACCGGGTGCTTTCGCGATGCTTGATGACCAGCCGATCAAGATTCTTGAACTCCGGATCTCTGAGTGCAGCAACGATAGGCCTGGTTTGGATACCGTCGTCGGCAGTGTTCTCCTGCAAGCGAAACGTGCCGTGCTGCAGCTGATCGACGGAGAACTCGAGCTAGTGCGTGTGCAACCGGCGGGCAAGGCTGCAATGGATGGCGCGGCGTGGTTGCACGGCCGCGGAGGGGAAGCGGTGCTGCGATGAGCGCGCGAAACAGTCGCCAGAACACGCGCCGGTCATCGGGGCGCCGCGAGCAGCGGGTCGAGATATCCGGGGCGCGTATTGTCGCATTCGATGTGTTGCGAGACGTCGCGGATCGCGATGCCTATGCCAACCTCGCGCTCCCATCGCGCATCCGTGCTGCAGGACTGGGACCCCGCGATGCGGCGCTCGCGACTGAGCTCGCCGCGGGCGTACTCCGCGGACGTGGGCGATACGACCGGATCATCGAGCTGGCAGCCGACCGAGAGACGGACCGCATCGATCCGCGCACCCTTGACGTGCTTCGACTCGGTGCGCACCAGCTCCTCAGTATGCGCACCGCGGCGCACGCGGCGGTCAACGAGAGCGTTGAGCTGCAGCGGCGCGTTGCCGAGGCTCGCGCGGCCGGATTTGTGAACGGCGTGCTGCGCACAATCGGGCGCGCGAGCACCGAGCAGTGGGACGAGCGGATTGACGCGTCGTCGTTGTCTCCTGATACGTCTCTTGCCGACCGCTTCTCGCACCCCGAGTGGGTGGTTCGCGCGCTGCGAGATGCGCTGCGGGCCGAAGGCCGCGAGAACGAGCTCGAGGATCTGCTCGCGGCGGATAACTTGCCGCCTCGAGTGAGTCTCGTCTTGCTGCAGGAGACGCAGGGTCTTGCCGAGCTGCTCGATCAGGGTGTGGTGAGCGCCTCCGGCCCGTCTCCGGTGGGCTATGAGTCTGCCGGAGGTGACCCTTCCCGGATCGTCGCGCGGTCTGGCATCGCTGAAGGTCAGTTGCGCGTTCAAGACCAGGGATCGCAGCTCGCAGCGCTCGCGCTCACCCGGGCCCGACCCGTGCGTGAGGGGGAGCGGTGGCTCGACCTGTGTGCTGGGCCGGGTGGCAAGGCGGCGCTGCTCGGTGCTGAGGCGCTCCGCGCCGGTCGGGTCGGCGTCACCGTGCGAGCGAATGAAGTCTCGGCGCACCGCGCCGAGTTGGTGCGTCGATCCATCATCGGAGTCGCCGACGCGGTCACCGTCGTATCGCATGACGGTCGCGAACCGGATGCGTATGGCGACGGTGCGGACTCCCGGCGCACCTACGACCGGATTCTTGTCGATGCTCCGTGTTCGGGGCTCGGCGCGCTTCGCCGCCGGCCTGAGGCCCGCTGGCGAAAGCTCCCGAGCGACCTTCCCGAGCTCACGGAGCTGCAGAGCGAGCTGCTCTCGCGTGCGGTGGATCACCTGTCGCCAGGCGGGATACTCGCGTATGTCACCTGCTCACCTCATCTTGCAGAGACCCGCGCGGTGCTCAATCGTCTGCTGCGCAGCCGGTCCGACCTGCGTGAGCTCGACGCCAAGTCCGTGCTGAACGAGGTCGCACGGGAGCCGCTCGACCTTGCGGGGCCGCAGCTGAGCGCACAGCTCTGGCCGCATCGCAACGGCACTGACGCGATGTTCATATCCTTGATCGAACGGTCTCCCGAGACCAGTTGAGCAGAACGGCCGCTCAGCACAGGAATCCTGTGCTGAGCGGCCGGTTGCGAATCCGGTACGGACGGAGGCTATTCCTCCCAGGTGATGGCGGGACCATCCGCCGCACCGAAATCGACCGTCGGGTTCAGCATGAGGCCTCCCCAGAGGAGTTCGAGTTCGGCTCGCTGGCCGTCCTTCTCGCCCTCGAGAGTGATATCGACGTCAACGGAGTCCCAGCTCGTGACGACGAGAGGATCCTCATACCCGACCCGTGGTTCCAGCTTCTCGATCTGGCGCTTGCCCTCGGAACTCAGCACGCGCTTCACCGTTCCGTCGATGGGCTCGTAGCCCTCCGAGGACTCGCCCTCGACGCTGAAGCCGCACGGCGTCGTGAGCGTCTTGAGTGCGAGGCACTCGTCGAGTGACTCGGCAACCAGTGCGCGGAAGGTGTCGACGCCCTGTTCGGAGAGCTCGGGCATCAGTTCACGCAACGCGTCCTCATCGCCCTCGCCGGTCAGCGTGAAGACATTCTCGCCTCCGGCCAACTGGAAGTCGTCGCTCGCGAGTTCGAAGGCGTAGGTACCCGGGAACACCGGCTGGTAATCCTCATCGGGGGTCGCACCGTTGATGGTCAAATCGTGACCCGAGAACGCCGAAGTCGGAATACCGGGAAGCGCGTCGGTGAGTACCCAGCCCTCGCTGAAGTCCCAAGCGACGAAGCTGCGGTCCACGGATTCGCCGCCGATCGTGAACGATGCATCCACGGTCGTTTGGTCGTAGCGGCCCTCGTACGGTTCGCCCACCTCGATATTGTCGATCGGTGCGAGCTCGAGTGATGCGGCGAGCACCTCGTCCGTGAGAAGTGCCCGGCTGCTCGGAGTGTCGACATACTCGAGCGCTGCGTCGGCGTCGCCCTCCGACAAGGCGGTGAGGAAGCCCTCGACGGCCTCGGACGGGTTGCTCGCGGAAGCCGATCCGCCACCTCCACCGGCGATACGGCCGAAGAACAGCACGGCAATGACCACGAGTGCAATCACGACGGCGACACCGCCGAGGATGATGGCCACGAGCACACCGGGTTTCATTCCGCGGTGCTGCGGCGCTGCGGCGCCGGGCTGGCCGGCGCCCGCCTGCGGCTGTTGAATGTAGCCCGGTACCTGTGGCGGTGCGTACACCGCGTGGCCGGGCTCCTCAGGTGAGGGGGATTGCGGCGACTGCGGGGCGGCCGGCGGAACCTGTGCGTTCTGCGCTGGCTGACCGTACTGCGGGGCCTGCTGGGCCTGGGCCTGCTCCTGCATCGGTGGCTGAGGCTGCCAGGGCTGCGCCTGGCTGAAGTTGTCCGGCCCCTGCTGGGTGTGCCAGGCCGCAGCGTCCGTGGTCTGCGGCTCATTGCCCGGAGGCGCGAAGGAGGCGGGTTCGCGCGACTCGGGTGCCTGCAGGCCCTGAGGCGGAGCGATACCGGGCGAAGGCTGCAACCCATTCGGAGCCTCGCTGCTCAGGCCCGGCTGCTCGGCCTGGAGATCGGGTTGCTCGGCGCTCAGACCAGGCTCCGCACTGAGTTCCGGCTGCTCGGCGCTCAGACCAGGCTCCGCGCTCAGGTCAGGCCCGCCGTTCGCGGGTGCTGGCTGCGCGGTGGTCTCGGGCGGCGCGGCCGCCGGGTCTTTGTCTGATGCAGTGCCTTCGTCTGCTGCAGTGTCTCCGTTTGACGGCACCGGGGGTGCTGCCTCGTTGTTCTCTTCCGGTACATCGTCTTCGGTGCTCATAGCTCACAGATTACGCGAGCGCGCGAGAAGAGTAGTCGACGCATGTTGTTTATGGTGTGGTGTGGGGCTTGGGTGCGCCTACACTGGTCGTCGTGACCGCGCAGCGTATCAATCCCAGCATTCTGTCCGCCGATTTCGTGAACCTGCAGGCTGAACTCGATCGCATTGCGACGGCGGATCTCGTGCATGTCGATGTGATGGACAACCATTTCGTGCCGAACCTCACGATGGGCCCGCCGGTTGTGGAGCGAATCCAGGCGGTGTCGCCGATTCCGCTCGACATGCACCTCATGATTTCAGATGCGGATCGCTGGGCTCCCGGGTACGCGGAGCTCGGCGCATACTCCGTGACATTCCATGCGGAAGCGGCCGAGGATCCTGTCGGCCTGGCGAGGCGGCTTCGTGAGATTGGGGCTCGCGCCGGGCTCGCGCTGAAGCCCGGAACTGACCCTGAACCGTATCTTGAACTGCTGCCCGAATTCGATCAGGTGCTCGTCATGACGGTCGAGCCCGGGTTCGGCGGGCAGAAGTTCATGCCTGACATGATGCCGAAGCTGCGCCGGTTCGCCGAAGTCAAGGCGCGACTGGGGCTCGACGTGTGGCTGCAGGTCGATGGGGGAGTCACGGTCGATACGATCGGAATCGCGGCGGAGGCAGGCGCGGACACGTTCGTAGCCGGGTCGGCGGTCTTTGGCGGTGTCCCGGAAGAGCGGATCACCGAGCTGCGGCTTGCCGCGGCGAGTCATCGGCACTGAGCGTGCTCCGGTGAGCGTGCGAGGCGGAGCTGCGGCTTGCCGCGGAGCGGGGCGGCGGATCGACCGGCTACGATGGGGTACCGTGAAAACTTTCGACGAACTCTTCGCTGAACTGGGTGAGAAGGCCGTGTCGCGCCCTGAGGGTAGCGACACTGTGAAGCGCCTGGACGCGGGTGTCCATTCGATCGGCAAGAAGATCGTCGAGGAGGCCGCCGAGGTTTGGATGGCGGCGGAGCACGAAACCGATGAGGCCTGCGCTGAGGAGATCAGTCAGCTTCTTTACCATTTGCAGGTGCTCATGCTCGCGAAGGGTTTGAGCCTGCAAGACGTGTACAAGCACCTCTAATCGAGTCCCGGAAGGACTGACGCCCATGCTTCGCATCGCCGTGCCCAATAAGGGTTCGCTGTCGGAAACTGCTCAGCAGATGCTGCTCGAGGCCGGTTACAGCGGCCGTCGCGATACGAAGCAGCTCGTGCATACCGATTCGCGTAACGACGTGGAGTTCTTTTACCTGCGTCCTACCGATATTGCGACGTATGTGGGTTCGGGTGCGCTCGATGTCGGGATCACGGGTCGTGATTTGATGCTCGATTCGGGGTCGGATGCGCGGGAGATCGCGCCGCTTGACTTCGGCGATTCCACGTTCCGTTTCGCGGCTCCTGCCGATGCGATCAGCGATATCGCGGGGCTTGCCGGTAAGCGTGTGGCGACGAGCTACCCTCGGCTGGTTGATGATTTCTTGCGTGAGCGCGGTATCGAGGCGAACCTGGTGAAGCTCGACGGGGCTGTGGAGTCGGCGGTTCGGCTGGGCGTGGCCGATGCGGTTGCCGATGTGGTGTCGACGGGGGCGACGCTTCGTGCTGCGGGCCTTGAGATCTTCGGTCCGGTGATTCTCGAGTCGACCGCAGTGCTGATCGGTGGACCGAGCAAGCATGACGGTATCGAGCGTCTGCTGCGTCGGTTGCGCGGGGTGCTCGTGGCTCGCAAGTTTGTGATGGTCGAGTACGACCTGCCGATCGATCAGCTGGATCGGGCGACTGCGATCGCGAGTGGCATCGAGTCGCCGACTGTGTCTTCGTTGCGCGATGAGTCGTGGGTGGCGGTCCGTGTGATGATCGCTGCGGATTCTGCGAACGAGGTGATGGATCAGCTCTATGATCTCGGTGCCCGCGCGATCCTCGTGACTGCGATTCACGCGGCTCGACTGTAGACCGGCGGTGTGAAGCGCGCGGTTCGGCACACTGAAATTTGGCACACTGAGGAGGAACGGTGACCGCTAATGCGATCGGCAGCGGAGTGAGCGTTCGTGTCATTCCCTGCCTCGATGTGGCTGCGGGTCGCGTCGTCAAGGGCGTCAATTTTCTGAATCTGCGTGATGCCGGCGATCCGGTGGAGCTCGCTGCGCGTTATGCGGAGCAGGGAGCCGATGAGCTCACCTTCCTCGATGTGACCGCGACTGTCGATGCGCGTGAGACGACTCATGACATGGTGCGGCGTACTGCCGAGCAGGTGTTCATTCCGTTGACTGTCGGCGGCGGTGTGCGTTCCGTAACCGATGTGGCGCGACTGCTGGAGGTCGGTGCCGACAAGGTCGGGGTGAACAGCGCGGCGATCGCCCGGCCGGAGTTGATCGGTGAGATTGCCGATCGCTTCGGTGAACAGGTGCTGGTGCTCTCGCTCGACATCAAGCGAAGCGACCGGCAGCCTTCGGGGTTCGTCGTGACGACGCACGGAGGGCAGCGCGAGAGTGATCTCGATGCCCTCGAATGGTGTCGGGAGGTCGTGGATCGCGGTGCGGGTGAGTTGCTGGTGAATTCGATGGATGCTGACGGCACACTCGCAGGGTTCGACCTTGAACTGACGCGGCTGGTGCGGGAGATTGCAACTGTTCCGGTCATCGCTTCGGGGGGTGCGGGAAAGCTGGAGCACTTCGCGCCGGCCATTGAAGCCGGCGCCGATGCGGTGCTCGCGGCATCGGTGTTCCATGACGGTACGTTCACGATCGGCGAAGTGAAGCAGGCCGTTGCCGAAGCCGGCTACCCGGTCCGCGTGCAGGGAGCAGTCGCATGACCCCCGATCCGGTGCCTGCTGGTCTCGCATTCAACGACGACGGTCTGCTCCCGGCAGTCATCCAGGATGACGAGAACGGCGAGGTGCTCATGCTCGCCTGGATGGACCGGGAAGCCGTGCGGCGTACGCTCACGACGGGCCGAGTGACGTTCTGGTCGCGTTCACGGGGCGAGTACTGGCGCAAGGGCGATACCTCGGGGCACCGCCAGTACGTACGCAGTGTGGCCGCCGACTGCGACGGCGATACTCTGCTCGTCCGAGTCATTCAGATCGGTGTGGCGTGCCACACGGGTACTCGCACGTGCTTCACAGACCGGGAGATCGCGGCGCTCGTCGGTGACCCCGACAGCGAGAGCTGATCGGCAGATACCAGAACACGAATGGACGGTAGGCTGGCACGGTGAGCCTGACGACCACCCGCGCCGCGTTCGACGCCGCTCGAGCCTCCCATGCTGTGATCCCCGTATGCCGCGAGATCTTCGCGGACGCCGACTCGCCCGCGAGCATTTACCGGAAGGTCGCAGGGTCGAGGCCCGGCACGTTCCTGCTCGAGTCTGCAGAGCAGGGCGGAGTCTGGACCAGGTTTAGCTTTGTCGGAGCCGGCAGTTTCGGTGTGCTGGGGGAGCGGGGCGGACGCGCTCATTGGCAGCCGAGCCCGATGGGTACATCGATCGCCGAGGAACGCCTGTTGCGAGGCGGAGTCGCTTCGTTGCAGCCTGTCGAGGCGTTGCGGGCGGTCTACGAGCGCTGGCGCGCCCCTCAGGTGGAAGGACTCCCTCCGTTGGCGAGTGGCTTTGTCGGCTACCTCGGCTGGGAGACCGTGCGTCAGTTCGAGCGGTTGGAGCATCCTCCCGCTGAAGGTCCCGGGTTGCCGACGCAGGGCCTGAGCTTCGTCTCCGAGCTGGTCGTGATCGACCACCGAGAGGGAACTGTGGTGCTCCTCGCGAACGTGCTCAACGACGCGGTGCTGCCTGACGCGCTGCGGAGTGACGGTGCGACTGATGAGGCGGCCTCGGAGCATGATGCTGAGACGCAATGGGCCGATGCCCAGCGCCGGCTCGATGCGCTGCAAGCCGCGCTCGCCGCTCCGGTTCCTTCGCCGCTCGGCGAGATCGACCGTAGTGCGTCACCCGACCCCATGCGATTGACCAGCAGCGCCGAGTTCATGGCCTCGGTCGATATTGCCAAGCACCGCATTGTTGACGGCGATATCTTCCAGGTCGTGCCCTCGCAGCGCTTCGACCAGGAGTGCACGGCAGATCCGCTCGACGTGTATCGCGTGCTCAGGCACCTGAATCCGAGCCCGTATCTGTATCTGCTGCAGCTCGAAGACGCCGCCGGCGTGCCTTTCTCTGTGGTCGGTTCGAGCCCGGAGGCGCTGGTCACTGTCCAAGAGAGTGGTCACGTCTTCATGCATCCGATCGCAGGGTCACGCCCGCGAGGAGCATCGATCGAAGAAGATCAGCAGTACGAGCGCGATCTGCTCGCCGACGACAAAGAGCGGGCGGAGCACCTCATGCTCGTCGACCTCGCGCGTAACGACCTGCTGCGTGCCTGTGAACCCGACTCAGTAGCTGTCACGGAGTTCATGCGCGTCGAGCGTTTCAGTCACATCATGCACATTGTCTCGTCGGTCGAGGGCCAGCTGTGCTCCGACCAGAACCCCATCGACGTCTTTCGTGCGACCTTCCCGGCAGGCACGCTTTCCGGCGCCCCGAAGCCGAGTGCGTTGCAGATCATCGACGAGCTCGAGCCCGTACAACGCGGTGTCTACGGCGGCGTAGTCGGGTACTTCGGCCTCGGAGGGGCGGCGGACCTCGCGATCGCGATCCGCACAGCGACCATCAAGGACGGTACCGCCATGGTGCAGGCCGGAGCAGGCATCGTTTCAGATTCAGTTCCCGAATCCGAGGACCTCGAGTGTCGCAACAAGGCCGCGGCACCGTTGCGCGCCATCGCAATCGCGAACACTTTGCGCGAGTTCCCCGCCGCTGGTGGTTCAGAGTGAGCGCTTCCAAACGGCCGCTGGTCCTCGGGCTGTTGCTCGCATCGCTCGCGCTGCTCCTGGCATCGACGCAGGTCTGGATCGGGTTCGAGCTGGCAGAGGGAGCCGCAGCCGTTGCAGAGATTGAGCTGCAGGGACAGAACGCCGGTCTCGGCGCGATGCCCATCGCCATCGCACTGATCGCGATCTCGGTAGTGCTGGCGATTTCCGGCCGTGTCGCTCGCGTGGTGCTCAGTTTGCTCGCCGCGTTGCTCGGCGGCTGGGTCGCCTATGCCTCCTGGCGATTCATCGGCGGATCGCGAAGCGCCGTGATCGAAGCCGGATCCGGCCCGCTCTCGGAAGCGACCGGCCTCGGAGACGCGGAGCATGAGGCCGTTGTGAGTGCCATCCATACCTCGCCCTGGCCGATCGTTGCCGCGGTGGCCGGCGCGGCAGTAGTGCTGCTGGCGGTCGCGGTGCTGGTGCTGGGCCGCGCCTGGGGCCAGGGTGGACGAAAGTACGGGGTGACCTCGCGTCGAGAGCGCGTGCGCGCGGAAGACGGAGACCGCATCGCGGAGTGGGACGCACTGTCCGAAGGCGATGACCCGACTTCGTCGGTGTGAGTCATTCTGAACTGCTCGTGAGGGCGCTCGCAGCGCCGTGGGCGTGCAGAGCTTCGCTCTGCCCCGAACGCCCGGGCGGGCGATGACCCGACTTCGTCGGTGTGAGTCATTCTGACTCGCGTGACCATGGTTCGCCTGATACGCGCCAGAGCCGGTAAGCTCGAAGGCATACCGATTCCAGTCAGAGGAGATTCATGAGTACTCACCACGGAGACCCCGGTCACGGCGATTCGCCCGCGGCGTGGACAGCAGTGGTCGTCATGCTGCTCGGCATTGCGGCCGGCACGGTGTTCTTCTTCCTGCACATGGCCACTTTCGTGTGGGTGTGCGCGGGTGTGGTTGTCTTCGGAGCCGTGCTCGGATGGATCCTTTCGAAGGCCGGCTACGGGGTGAACGGCCCGAAGTTCTCGCCGAAGACCCACGACTGACGTGCTGGAACAGCTTCTCGCTGGCTCCCTGGAGGATGCTGCGGCTCGGCGTGCGTTGAAGAGTTACGCGGCGCTCGAAGCGGAAGCGCTGGAGCGTCCCGCGGCTCTCGACGCGCTGGAGGCACTTGCGCCCGCAGATCGGATCAAGGTCATCGCCGAGGTGAAGCGCGCGAGCCCCTCGCGAGGCGACTTGGCAGACATCCCCGAGCCGCAGACCCTCGCTGCCCAGTATGAGTCAGGTGGTGCGAGCGTCGTCAGCGTGCTGACCGAGGAGCGCAAGTTCAAGGGCTCGCTCTCCGACCTCGAGGCCGTGCGCAAGGCCGTCAGCATCCCGATTCTGCGTAAGGATTTCATCGGCGACGAGTACCAGGTGCTGGAAGCGCGTGCTGCCGGTGCCGATCTGGTTCTTCTCATCGTCGCAGCCCTGCCGCAGGCGACTCTTGAACGTCTCTACTCACTGATTCGAGAGCTCGGTATGACTCCTCTCGTCGAAGCGCACAGCGCTGACGAGGTCGCGCGTTCCGTCGACCTCGGCGCCGAACTCATCGGGGTCAACGCGCGCGACCTGACGACATTCGAGCTGGATCGCGACCTCTTCGGCCGGGTCGCCGACCAGATCCCTGCCGGCGTCATCAGGGTCGCGGAGTCGGCCGTGCTCGACGTCTCAGATGTTGAGCGTTACCGTGAAGCTGGCGCGGATGCGGTGCTCGTCGGTGAGGCGCTGGTGAAGGGTGACCCGACTCAGACACTCGCATCCTTCCTGAGCGTCTGACGCCGACCATACATACGGACGGATTTTCATGACTGAACAGACCCCTGAGACCGGATCGCTGCGCGAACAGCACGGTCCCTTCTTCGGCGACTTCGGCGGCCGCTACATGCCCGAATCGCTGATCGCCGCGATCGAAGAGCTCACCACGGCGTACAACGAGGCCAAGGCGGATCCGGAGTTCCAAGCAGAGCTGCTCGATCTGTTGCGGGACTACGCCGGCCGACCCTCGCCGATCACCGAGGTGCCGCGCTTCGCGGAGCATGCCGGTGGCGCTCGGATCTTCCTCAAACGCGAAGATCTGAACCACACCGGTTCCCACAAGATCAACAATGTCCTCGGGCAGGCGCTGCTGACGAAACGACTCGGCAAATCGCGAGTGATCGCGGAGACCGGCGCCGGTCAGCACGGCGTTGCGACTGCGACCGCCGCAGCGCTGTTCGGGCTCGAGTGCACCATTTACATGGGGGAGGTCGATACCGAGCGACAGGCATTGAATGTTGCGCGTATGCAGTTGCTCGGGGCCGAGGTGATTCCGGTGACTGCCGGATCGCGGACGTTGAAAGACGCGATCAACGAGGCCTACCGCGATTGGGTTGCGAGCGTTGAGCGAACGAACTACATCTTCGGTACTGCCGCTGGGCCGCATCCCTTTCCTGCGATGGTGCGCGACTTCCAGAAGATCATCTCGGAAGAAGCGCGCGCCCAGCTGCTCGACCGTACGGGTCGCCTTCCGGATGCGGTCGTGGCGTGCGTCGGCGGTGGTTCCAATGCGATCGGAATGTTCGACGCCTTTCTCGATGATGCGGACGTGCGGCTCTACGGGGTCGAAGCTGCGGGTGACGGTGTCGAGACACCGCGTCACGCCGCATCGATTGGACGAGGCCGCCCCGGGATCTTGCACGGATCCAAGACCTTCGTACTGCAAGACGAAGACGGGCAGACGATCGAATCGCACTCCATCTCGGCGGGCTTGGATTATCCCGGGGTAGGGCCCGAACATGCGTGGCTCGCCGATATCGGACGCGCGGAGTACATCCCCGCCACAGACGACGAGGCGATGCAAGCACTGCGACTCCTCAGCCGCACCGAGGGAATCATCCCGGCCATCGAATCGGCGCACGCACTCGCGGGCGCCATCCGTATCGGACAGGAGCTCGGCCCCGAGGGCGTCATCGCAGTCAGCCTGTCAGGGCGAGGGGATAAAGACATGACGACCGCCGGGCGCTATTTCGGTCTGCTCGACGAGAACTCGGAGGTCGAAGGTTGAGCGGCGAATCGCAGGTCGTGCAGGCAATTCGAGCGGCGCAGCAGGAGCGCCGCGGTGCGCTGATCGGTTACCTCCCGGTCGGCTTTCCAGACCTCGACACGAGCGTAGAGGCCGCGATCGCCATGGCGCGCAGCGGTGCGGATGTGCTCGAATTCGGAGTGCCCTACTCCGATCCGGTCATGGACGGCCTCGTGATCCAGGAGGCGACCCAGCAGGCACTCGCGAACGGTTTCCGCTTGAGCGACCTCTTCGAAGCGGTGCGCCGCGTACGCGAAGCGGTTGATGTGCCCGTGCTCGTGATGACCTACTGGAACCCCGTGCTGCAGTACGGAGTCGAGCGCTTCGCCGACGACCTCGTGAAAGCCGGTGGAGCCGGCCTGATCACGCCCGACATCACCCCGGATGCTGCCGAGGACTGGATTACGGCCAGCGAGAGGACCGGGCTCGACCGGGTGTTCCTCGCCGCCCCCAGCTCGAGCGACGAGCGCCTGCGGCTCGTCGCGGAACGCACGAGCGGCTTCGTGTACACCGTCTCCACGATGGGCATCACCGGCGAGCGGACCGAGCTCGACGCGGCAGCGCGTGCGCTCACGGCGCGCTTGCGCGAGCAGGGAGCAGAACTGGCGTGTGTCGGCATCGGGATCTCGACTGCAGACCAGGTTGCAGCCGCGCTTGAATACGCCGACGGTGCGATTGTCGGCACGGCCTTCGTGCGCGCTCTGCGTGACGAAGGCGTCGAAGGGCTGTCACGGGTCGTGTCCCGGATCGCGGCGGGCACGGGACGTTAGAGCGCGCTGCATGTGAAGCGCATCGGCTGCTCAGCGAACCGGGCGCTAGGATGATGAGGGTTCCCGAGTGAATGCCCGAACGAACGCTGTCGGCCCGCACACCGCGGACGCGGCACCCTGAAAGAGGAGCGGATGATCCTGCCAGCGAGTATTCCCAGTCCAGACGAATCGTACTGGGTGCTGGGTGAGCCAGTACGGATTCTCAATTGGGAGTTCGGCCCGCTGACGATCCACTTCTACGCGCTATGTATCCTCGTCGGTGTGGTCTGCGCATGGATCTGGACAGGTCGCAGAATCGCGAAGCGCGGCGGTGACCGTGCGGTGGCGCTCGACTTCACCGTCTGGGCCCTGGTGCTCGGTATCGTCGGTGCTCGCCTCTACCACGTCGTAACGCACTGGGGCGACTACTTCGGTACGGGCGAACCCTTCTGGGTGGCCTTCTACAACGCACTCGCCTTCTGGCAGGGCGGTATCGCAATCTTCGGGGCGCTGCTCGGTGGAGCCTTGGGTGTGCTGCTCGCATCGCGGCTCACCGGCGTCAAGTTCAGCGCGTTCGCGGACGCGCTGGTGCCCGGCCTGCTGCTTGCGCAGGCGTTCGGCCGCCTCGGCAACTGGTTCAACCACGAACTCTTCGGCGGCCCGACGACGCTGCCGTGGGGGCTCGAGATCGAATCGAGCAACCCGGCCTTTCCGGTCGGCCTGCCGGAGGGCACGCTGTTCCATCCCACGTTCCTCTATGAGATCGTCTGGAATCTGCTCGGCATCGTGGTGCTGCTCGCAATCGAGCGTCGCTGGCAGCCGAGATGGGGTCGCTTCTTCGGCCTCTACCTGATCTGGTACGGACTCGGTCGAGCCGTCATCGAGTCGCTCCGGGTCGACCCGAGCCTGCTCTTCCTGGGCCTTCGCACCAATGTGCTGGCAGCATTGCTGGCAGTGGTCCTCGGGATCGTCATCATCATTGTCCAGGGGCGTCGCCACCCAGGTATTGAGACCTCTATTCACCTGCCCGGCCGCGCCAACCCGATCGACGAAGTGCTCGACGAACACCGTGCCTCGGACCGCTTCTACCGTGTAACTGAGGTTGCTGAGGCGGATGCATCCGAGACGCCCATCGCGGAACCCGAAGCCGAACCCGAAGCCGAGAGCGCCAACGCGCGTTCAGGAGAGTAAGTCCATGCGTCACGCCAAGATCGTTGCCACCTGGGGCCCCGCGGTCTCCAGCTACGACCACACGCTTGATCTCATTCGTGCCGGAGTGAACGTTGCGCGTCTCAACATGTCGCACGGTGTGCACCATGTGCATGAAGGGGTGTATCGGAACATCCGCCGCGCCGAGGCCGAGGTGGGGCGCCCTATCGCGGTGCTCGCTGACCTCCAGGGCCCGAAGATTCGCCTGGGCGTCTTTGCCGACGGCCCGTACGAGCTCGAGGAAGGCGACGAGTTCGCGATCACGACCCGTGATATCGTCGGCGACCGCACGATCTGCGGCACCACGCATAAGGGCTTGCCAGGAGATGTGCGTCCGGGAGACCCGTTGCTCGTTGACGATGGCAAAGTGGCTCTGCGTGCGGTGCGCGTTACCGAAGATACGGTGCACACGGTGGTCGAGGTTCCAGGAACCGTCTCGAATAGTAAGGGCATCAACCTTCCGGGCGTCGCAGTCAACGTGCCTGCGCTCTCCGAGAAAGACGAAACAGATCTGCGCTGGGCCTTGAAACTCGGGGTCGACTACATCGCGCTCTCTTTCGTCAGGGACGCTGCTGATATCACCCGCGTGCACGAGATCATGAATGAGGTGGGGATCCGCCTCCCGGTCATCGCGAAGATCGAGAAGCCGCAGGCGGTCGACTGCCTCGAGGAGATCGTCATGGCGTTCGACGGCATTATGGTCGCACGAGGCGACCTGGGTGTCGAGCTGCCGCTCGAGCGCGTGCCGCTGGTTCAGACGGAAGCGATTGCCTTGGCTCGCCGCAATGCGAAGCCCGTGATCGTCGCGACTCAGGTATTCGAGTCGATGATCGAGAATCCGCGGCCGACGCGTGCCGAGGCGTCGGACTGTGCCAATGCGGTGCTCGACGGTGCGGACGCGGTCATGCTCTCCGGAGAGACAAGCGTCGGAGCTTACCCGCGGGAAGCCGTGGAGACGATGGATCGGATCATCCAGGCCACGGAGGAGCACGCACTCGACCGAATCGAGCCACTCGGTGCGAGTCCTCGCACTCAGGGCGGGGCACTCACGCTTGCGGCGTCGGAGGTCGCGGACTTCATCGGTGCGCGGTACATCTGCGTCTTCACGGAGTCCGGAGATACGGTTCGTCGCATGGCGCGCCTGCGTCGCCCGATCGCGATCATCGGGTTCACCCCGAACCTGAGCACGCGGCGTCGAATGGAGCTGACCTGGGGAGCTCGCAGTTATGAGGTTCCCCGCGTCGCAAGCACTGACGAGATGTTCGTGCAGGTCGACGAGGTGCTGCTCTCGCGCGACCGTGCGGATATCGGCGACAAGGTGGTGATCATCGCGGGTTCGCCTCCCGGTGTCGTCGGAACGACGAACACGATGCGGATCCACCGCATGGGCGAATCGACCGGCTTGCTGCCGGAGGCGCGGCCCCGTGAGCATGTCATCGGACGGGGGAGCGTTCCCGTGTGAGAAGAATGCGGGTTCGACTGTGTCAAACCCGCGGCTCCCATCTGCACTAAGCTGGGAGATCGAGCCGGATTGGTGGAATTGGCAGACACGGCGCACTCAAAATGCGCTGCCGAAAGGTGTGCGGGTTCGAGTCCCGCATCCGGCACCGGAGTCGTCACTCGTCGGCGAGCTCATAACCCCTCGTACGCACCTTGAGACCGCTCGTCGGCGCTCACATCGAAACCCCGCGACTCTGCGCTAGGGTGGACGACGTGAATGACCAGACCAGTACACCGAAGACCCGCCGCGTCGTCGTCGCGGAGGATGAGTCCCTGATCCGTCTCGACATCGTCGAGACTCTGCGCGATAACGGTTTCGACGTTGTCGGCGAGGCCGGTGACGGCGAGACCGCGGTGCGACTCGTGAAGGAGCTCCGTCCTGACCTTGTAGTGATGGACGTCAAGATGCCGCAGCTCGATGGCATCTCCGCCGCTGAGCAGATCAACAAGGAGCACATCGCACCCGTCGTGCTGCTGACCGCATTCAGCCAGCGCGAACTGGTGGAGCGGGCCTCTGAGGCTGGTGCGCTCGCCTATGTGGTGAAGCCGTTCACCCCTGCCGATCTGCTTCCGGCAATCGAGATCGCGCTGTCGCGCTTCCAGCAGATCACCGCTCTTGAGAACGAGGTCAGTGACCTGGCCGAACGGTTCGAGACGCGCAAGCTCGTCGACCGGGCGAAGGGGATTCTGAACGACAAGATGGGCCTGAGCGAGCCCGAGGCGTTCCGTTGGATTCAGAAGGCTTCCATGGACCGCCGCCTGACGATGCAGGATGTGGCGAAGACCATCATCGACCAGCTTGGTCCGAAGAAGGACTGACACACGCAAGTGAGGCCTTGATCCGGCAGCTCAGTAGAGCCGGATCAAGGCCTCACGCGTATGCGCTTGCGAGTTACCGCCTGATGCGCGTGTAGTGATTCGTGATGCGCACGGTCGAGCAGCGGCGACCGTCTTCGCCGGTGATGACGATCTCGTGCACGGTCATCGAACGACCGAGCTTGATGGGTGTGCAGACTGCGGTGACGACCCCTGCGGCAGCAGGTGCCGTATGGGTCGCATTCACATCGACGCCGACGCCGACATAGCCCTCAGGTGCGACGTAGTTGGCATGCACCGAGCCGAGCGTCTCGCCGAGTACGACATGGGCGCCGCCGTGCAGGATCCCGGTCGGCTGCGTGTTGCCTTCGACCGGCATCGTCGCGACCACCCGGTCGCGAGTGAACTCGGTCACTTCGATGTTCATCTTCTCGGCAAGCGCGCCGACTCCGAGCCACGCGAGAAAATCGGGGCCAGCGCCCTCGGGCTCGGGGATCAGGTTCTGCTGCGTCATAGGTGTCCCTTTCGAGTCGGTCGAGCGCATGGGAAACGCCCGCATCGAGGAGTAATTCCGAGCGCTGAAGCCGCGGCGGATTGTAGGCTGGTGCCGTGTCGAATCCTCAGCCTACCCTCATGATCATCGACGGCCATTCACTGGCCTTCCGAGCCTTCTACGCGCTGCCGGTCGACAGCTTCCAGACTCAGACCGGGCAGCACACCAATGCGATCCACGGCTTCATCGCAATGCTCATCAACCTGTTGGGAAACGAGCGCCCCGATGCACTCGCAGTCGCCTTCGACATCTCCCGGCACTCGTTCCGCACGGAGGAGTACCCCGAGTACAAGGGCACACGGGGCGAGACTCCGCCCGAGTTCAAGGGGCAGATCCCGCTGCTGCAAGAAGCACTGCATGCGATGGGGATCCGGACCCTCGAGAAAGAGAACTACGAGGCCGACGACATTCTTGCGACGCTTGCGACCCGGGGTGCCGACCAGGGGTACCGCGTACTCGTCGTTTCTGGAGATCGCGACACGATTCAGCTCGTAGACGATCGGATCACCCTGCTGTACCCGTCGAAGCAGGGCGTGAGCGAACTCACGCGGTACGACGCAGACAAGGTGATGGAGCGCTACGGCGTGCGCCCGGAGCAATACCCCGAGATCGCCGCGCTCGTCGGTGAAACAAGCGACAACCTGCCCGGCATCCCGCGAGTGGGCGAGAAGACGGCCGTGAAGTGGATCAACCAGTTCGGATCGCTTGACGAGGTCTTGCGCAGGCAGGACGAGGTCACCGGCAAGGTCGGTGAAAGCCTGCGTGAGCATGCTCACCTCGCCGTACGGAACCGTCGGCTCAACCGTCTCGTGCGCGATGTCGAGCTCGAGGTCGAGATCGAGGACCTGACGCGCGGCGACATCGACATGTCGGAGGTGCAGGCCGTGTTCGCGCAGCTCGAGTTCCGCACGCTCCTGCAGCGCGTCGCGAAGCTCGCCGGCGCCGAGGTGCCGGTGGCCGGCACGCAGGCTGCCGTCGATCTCGCGCCGGTGAAGCCCGAGTCGAAGAACCTGATCGACGAGGAACTCGGCGCATGGCTCGATCGCGCCGAAGCGCCGGCGATCCTCATCGAACGCGCGGGTGCCGGCCTCGATGTCGGTCTTGCGACTGCAGATTCCGCCGTGCACCTGCACTGGCAGCCAGGCGGGAGAGACTATGCGATCTTCGAGCGGTGGCTTGCATCCGACGCGCCCAAGGTGTTCTGGGACGCGAAATCGCAGATCGAGCTCGTGCATGAGTTCGACGTGGCAATCGGAGGTATCGCCGGAGACGCCCTGCTCGGTGCGTGGCTGCTGCGCCCGCAGACGGCTGAGAAGACGATCGCGGAGCTCGCATTCCGCTTCCTCGGCGAGCAGGTGCCGGAGGGGGATCCGAATCAGCTGGTGCCGGAGGAGGGCAGCATCGCGACGCTGCCAGAACTCGCCTGGTACCTGGTGCGGGCGCATGCCTCGCTTGTCGAGCGCTTCCAATCGCGCACCGGAGAGATCTACACCGAGATCGAGCTGCCGCTGACTCCCGTGCTCGCGGCACTCGAGGAGCGCGGCGTCGAGATCGACCTGCCCGTGCTGCAGGCGCAGGAGGCCGAGCTCAAGGAACGCGTGGCTGGATACGAGCGGCAGGCGTTCGACGCCATTGGGCGAGAGGTCAACCTGTCGTCGCCGAAGCAGCTGCAAGAGGTGCTCTTCGAGCAGCTCGACATGCCGAAGACCCGCAAGACGAAGAGCGGGTACACGACCGATGCCGCGGCGCTGGCCGACTTGCAGGTCAAGAACCCGCACCCGTTCCTCGATGCGCTGCTCGCGCACCGCGATGCGAACAAGCTGAGGCAGATCGTCGAGACGCTGATCAAGGCAGTCGGCGATGACCAGCGGATCCACACCACACTCGTGCAGACCGGCGCGAGCACCGGGCGGCTGGCTTCGGCTGATCCGAATCTGCAGAATATCCCGGTGCGCTCGGAAGAAGGACGACGCATTCGCGAGGTCTTCACGCACGCGCCCGAGTTCGAGTGCCTCATGACTGCCGACTACTCCCAGATCGAGATGCGCATCATGGCGCATCTCTCGGGCGATGAGGGACTCATCCAGGCCTTCAATGAGGGCGAGGATCTCCACCGCTTTGTCGGCGCGCGCATCTTCGGGGTGGCACCCGAAGAGGTCACGAACGAACAGCGCAGCAAGGTGAAGGCCATGTCGTACGGCCTCGCATACGGGCTCTCGGCGTTCGGGCTCTCCAAGCAGCTGGGAATCTCCGCACCCGAGGCGCGGCAGCTCATGGAAGATTACTTCGAGCGCTTCGGTGGGGTGCGGGACTACCTCCGCTCCGTTGTGGATCAGGCGAAACGTGACACCTTCACCGAGACGATCTTCGGGCGACGCCGTCCGTTCCCCGACTTGGCGAGCCCCAACCGAATCCTCCGCGAGAACGCTGAGCGCGCCGCACTGAACGCGCCCATACAGGGCTCCGCGGCCGACATCATCAAGCGAGCCATGGTGCAGGTCGAGCGCCGCATCCAGGAGGCCGAACTCTCTTCGCGCATGCTGTTGCAGATCCATGACGAGCTCATGTTCGAGGTCGCCGAGGGGGAGTGGGATCGGCTCGAGTCGATCGTGCGGGAGGAGATGGCTGGAGCCGCGGACCTGTCGGTACCGCTCGAGGTCCAGGTCGGACGCGGCCCGAACTGGAACGCTGCAGCCCACTGATCGGCCTGCGCTGCCATCAGTCGCTCAAGCGATCGGAACTGAACGGCCGCTCCTGAATGCTCGGCGTGAGCCATCGATCGGATCTCGAAATGAGAGCTCACTTGCGAGCAGTTGCAGTGGCGTCGAGAAGTCGTCGACGTCGACATCGAGTACCTCTGGGTAGAGCGGATCACCAAGGATCGGGATGCCGAGCCCGTGCATGTGGACCCGCAGTTGGTGCGTGCGACCGGTCGCCGGAGTCAAACGGTACACCCCGGTGCCGTCTCCGCGATCCTGCTCGAGCTCGACGAGCGTGCGAGCATTCGGTGACGCATCGGGCACGACGGCCGCCTGGAATACGCCCCGTTGCTTCGCGATGTGATCGGTGACCGTTCGAGGCAGCTCGAGCGACGGATCTATGCGGGCGAGCGCCCGATAGGTCTTCTCGACGGCTTGGTCCTGGAACAGCGACTGATAAGCGCCCCGCCACCTGCGTTCGGTCGTGAGCACCAACAGGCCGGAAGTGACCCGGTCCAAACGGTGTGCGGGGGTCAACTCGGGGAGCTGCAATTCCTTGCGCAAACGCACGACGACACTCTGCATGACGTGCCGGCCGCGCGGAATCGACGAGAGGAACGGAGGCTTGTCGGCGACGACGATGCGTTCGTCACGATGCACCAGTCGGATGCTGCCGGGTACTTCGGGTTCGTCGCGCAGATCTCGATGGAACCAGACGAACGTATGCGGGCGGTACGGATCGTCAGGCCTGAGTACAGAGCCGTCCTCGTAGACGAAGCGACCAGACGCGGCCATCCGCGCGGGGTCGGCTGCGGCCGGGATCCTGGTCATCAGCCAATCGAGCATCGTCTCGGCGGGGTCGGCGGCACCGCGCACGCGGTTCGGCGTACGCATCCAGGCAGCGTCGAGACCGTGGCGCTGGGGCAGCGGAGAGCGAGGAGGCACGCGAGTAGCCTAGTGACCCCTCAAGTGCGCTTGAATCCGGGCGTGTCATCGGGATAGACTGAGATGTCACATCTGTGGCGGTTTACACCTGTCCAAATGCGGCCATCGCATTCGAAGGTCTCGCGCACGCGCCGACCCGCGATTGCCGCCTGAACACCCTGTCCATTCTGGAGACCAATTACATGACGAACGCAACGACCGACAAGGCAAGCAAGCAGGTCGCGATCAACGACATCGGCTCGGCCGACGACTTCCTTGCCGCGGTCGAGAAGACCCTGAAGTTCTTCAACGACGGCGACCTCATCGAGGGCACTGTCGTGAAGATCGACCGCGACGAGGTGCTGCTCGACGTGGGGTACAAGACCGAGGGCGTCATCCCCTCGCGCGAGCTTTCCATCAAGCATGACATCAACCCCGACGAGGTCGTCGAGGTCGGCGACGCCGTCGAGGCGCTCGTTCTCCAGAAGGAGGACAAGGAAGGCCGCCTCATCCTGTCGAAGAAGCGCGCCCAGTACGAGCGCGCCTGGGGCGATGTCGAGAAGATCAAGGAGAACGAGGGCGTCGTCACCGGCACCGTCATCGAGGTCGTCAAGGGCGGTCTCATCGTCGATATCGGGCTCCGCGGCTTCCTCCCGGCTTCGCTCATCGAGCTGCGCCGTGTGCGTGACCTGACCCCGTACCTCGGCCAGGAGATCGAGGCGAAGATCCTCGAGCTCGACAAGAACCGCAACAACGTGGTTCTCTCGCGCCGTGCGCTCCTCGAGGAGACCCAGTCGGCGACCCGTTCGTCGTTCCTCGCCGAGCTCAAGCCCGGCCAGGTGCGCAAGGGTGTTATCTCGTCGATCGTCAACTTCGGTGCGTTCGTCGACCTGGGTGGCGTGGACGGCCTCGTGCACGTCTCCGAGCTCTCGTGGAAGCACATCGAGCACGCCTCCGACGTCGTCGAGGTTGGCCAGGAGGTCACCGTCGAGGTGCTTTCGGTCGAGCACGACCGTGAGCGCGTCTCGCTGTCGCTCAAGGCGACCCAGGAGGACCCGTGGCAGGTCTTCGCCCGCACCCACGCGATCGGTCAGATCGCCCCGGGCGTCGTCACCAAGCTCGTTCCCTTCGGCGCGTTCGTGCGCGTCGCAGACGGCATCGAGGGCCTCGTGCACATCTCGGAGCTGTCGGATCAGCACGTCGAGCTCGCCGAGCAGGTCGTCCAGGCCGGCCAGGAGGTCTTCGTCAAGATCATCGACATCGACCTCGACCGCCGTCGTATCTCCCTCAGCCTCAAGCAGGCCAACGAGGGCGTCGACCCCGAGGGCACCGAGTTCGACCCGGCTCTGTACGGCATGACCACGGAGTACGACGAGAACGGTGAGTACAAGTACCCCGAGGGCTTCGACCCGGAGACTCAGGAGTGGAAGGAAGGCTTCGAGTCGCAGCGCGAGAAGTGGGAGCAGGAGTACGCTGCTGCCCAGTCTCGCTGGGAGGCTCACAAGAAGCAGGTTGCCGCGTCGCTCGTCGAGGCTGCTGCCGCTCCCGCAGCCGAGGCGCCCGCTTCGAACTTCTCGAACGACTCGGCTTCGGCCGGTGCGCTCGCTGACGATGAGGCGCTTGCCGCGCTGAAGGCTCAGCTCGAGGGCAACTAAGCCGAATTCCCCGACCCGGGGAAAATAGGTCACGAAGGACCCGGTCTCCGCGAGGAGACCGGGTCCTTCGCCGTCTGCGCCCGACCTGGATCACCTGCTCCGTCTGTCGCGTCGAAGCGATACACTGCCCGGGTGACTCTCATCGCATTGACGGGTGGCATCGCCGCCGGAAAGTCCACCATCGGTCGGCGACTGGAAGCGCTCGGCGCCGTCAGAATCGATGCTGATCAGCTCGCCCGTGAGGCGGTGGCGCAGGGAAGTTCAGGCCTGGCACGTATCGTCGCGGAGTTCGGCGAGAGCATGGTGGCGGCCGACGGATCGCTGGATCGCGCGAAGCTCGGTGCGCACGTCTTCGGAGACCAGGATCGGCTCTCCGCGCTCAACGCGATCGTGCATCCGGAGGTGCGCGACCTGGCCGGGAAGCGTATTGCCGAAGCTCGGGCTGCTGATCCGGATGCTGTGATCGCATACGAGATTCCGCTGCTCGTAGAGACCGGCGCGCTGCCACCTGAGGGAGGCGCTTGGGACCTGATTGTCGTCGCCGAGGCCGACGCGCGGACGAGAGCAGAACGTCTCGTCGAGCTTCGGGGCATGGACCGGACTGAGGCTGAGAGAAGAATCGGCAGTCAGGCGAGTGACGAGGATCGCAGGTCCATCGCCGACATCGTCATCGATACCTCAGCTACTGAGTCGGAGACCGTCGCGCAGACCGACCGGCTGTGGGATCGGATCAGAGGAATGCACGAGGGATCCAGGACAGCTGGAACTGAGCCATCGCGGCAATGATGATGTAGGTCACCAGTACGAGCACCCACGTCCACGAGTGCATCGTCTGCGAGAAGCGGGTGAGCATGTGCCCAGCCGGCACGTCTCCGACGGCAGTCGGACGGAACAGCGTCGACCAGAAGAGCGGGATCATGACAGTCCACACGACCATGCACCAGGGGCACATCGTGCCGAGGTTGAACACGCTCTGATACGACAACCAGCAGATGAGCGCGAATCCGCCCAGCAGACCGAGCTGGTAGAGGCGCCAGAACCACGGCGCAAAGCGTGCTCCGGCCAACAGTGCAACACCCACGGCAACGGGGGCGACGAATGCGCTGACCCCGATGATCGTGTTGCTGAACCCGAATATGGATCCCTGCCAGGACTCCATGTTCGGCCCGCAAGTGACGAGTGGATTGATATTGCAGTTCGGCACGTGCGCCGGGTTCACCAGAGTGCTGATGTACTCGGTCAGCAGTTCGAATGATGCGAACCAGCCGATCACGCCGAGGACGATCGTGGATACCGCGAATCCGATCGGAGGGCGTGTACCGGTTCCTGTGGCCGTCATACCACGAATCCTAGTGCGGCGCTTCTGCGAGTCGGGTGAGCGCCATGTCATAATGGAGCCCGATGCACGACGCGCATGATGCGTGGCGCACGTACAGTCTTTTGAACGCCGAAAGGTGGGACCCGGTCTGCACGACCGAGCGCGAGGCACGCCTCGCGGAAAGTTGAGATCGACGGCCAAGGCCGAAGCGAATGGATTCCCGGTAAGAGGCATAGATCTCCCGGTTTATGAGGAGCACACCAGCGATGGTGAATGAAGAGAACACATACGAAGCAGAAGAATCACAGACAGAACAGCGGAGCAGTGAGCGCTCGGCCCCTGACACCGGGGGAGGAGCCGAGCAGGAAGTGGCCTCGGACGCGGCCTCAGAAGGGCAGGCGGATGTAGTCACGAGTTCTCCGGCGGAGGAGGGCGTCGTCGCCGAAGCTGCGGAAGTCGGCGGCACCGCGGAAGCTGGCGGCATCGCGGAGGCAACCGGCACGGGGGAAGCCACCGGCGCTGCGGAAGCGGAAGCCAGCGGAACCGCGCTGCTCCCTCGCCTCGAAGATCTGAGCCCGGAGGAGCGATTCCGGGCTACGACGCGTCTCGTCTTCCTGGCTCCCGATGTGCCACCGGTCCCTCCGCGTCCGCGTCGCAGCGAGCTGCGACAGCTCGATGAGATGCTCGACGGCCGCTTCGGTGACGATGAGCGAGCAGAGCACGACGACCTGCAGGATCGTGACGGGTCGTCTCGCCGCCGCCGCCGACGCAGTACGGGCGAGGGCCGCGATGAGCCTCCCCAGCGCGCGCAGCCACGTCAGGCGCCCGTCATCACGGAACCGCAGAAGGTGAAGGGCTCCACGCGACTCGAAGCGAAGAAGCAGCGTCGACGCGATGGACGCGATGCGGGTCGTCGCAGGGTCGTCATCACCGAGTCCGAGTTTCTGGCACGCCGCGAGGCAGTCGACCGCGAGATGATCGTGCGGACGACTGCCGACCGCATTCAGATCGGTGTGATGGAAGACAAGGTGCTCGTCGAGCACTATGTCGCCCGTTCGAGCGAAACTTCGCTGATCGGAAACGTCTACCTGGGGCGCGTGCAGAATGTGCTGCCGAGCATGGAGGCCGCCTTCGTCGATATCGGGCGGGGTCGCAATGCGGTGCTCTACTCCGGCGAGGTCGACTGGTCCGAATTCGAGGGTGGAAACACCGCCCGCAAGATTGAGAACGCGCTCAAGCCTGGCGATCAGGTGCTTGTGCAGGTCACGAAGGATCCAGTCGGCCACAAGGGTGCGCGTCTGACCAGTCAGATCTCGTTACCGGGCCGCTTCCTGGTCTATGTGCCGGGCGGTGCGATGAACGGCATCTCGCGGAAACTGCCGGACACCGAGCGGGCGCGTCTCAAGAAGATCCTGAAGGAAGTTCTGCCGAGCGGCGCAGGTGTGATCGTGCGGACCGCGGCGGAGGGGGCGAGCGAGGATCAGCTCACCCATGATGTGCAGCGACTCACGCGGCAGTGGGAGTCGATTCAGAGTCGGGTCGAGAAGGGCGGCGCGCCGCTTCTGCTGCACTCCGAACCCGACATGCTCATCAAGATCGTGCGTGACGTCTTCAACGAGGACTTCCACAAGATGATCATCGCCGGCGATACGACCTACCGTACGATCGAGGACTACCTGACGCAAGTAGCTCCGGATCTGCTGCAGCGCGTTGAACGCTACGAAGGGGAGAGGGACGTCTTCGACGAGTACCGAATCTCCGAGCAGATCGCGAAGGCGCTCGACCGGAAGGTCTGGCTGCCGTCGGGCGGTTCGCTCGTCATCGACCGGACCGAGGCGATGACAGTGGTCGACGTGAACACCGGCAAGTTCGTGGGTTCGGGTGGCAATCTCGAGGAGACGGTCACCAAGAACAACCTCGAGGCAGCTGAGGAGATCGTGCGGCAGCTGCGCTTGCGCGACATCGGCGGCATTATCGTCGTCGACTTCATCGACATGGTGCTCGAGTCGAACCGTGACCTTGTGCTGCGGCGCATGGTCGAATGCTTGAGCCGCGACCGCACGAAGCATCAGGTCGCTGAGGTGACCTCGCTTGGGCTCGTGCAGATGACTCGGAAGAAGCTTGGTCTCGGGCTTCTCGAATCCTTTAGTGAGCCGTGCGAAGTCTGCGCTGGCCGCGGCTTGATCGTGCACCATGAGCCGGTTGCGAAGCACGGGGGCTCGGGCAATTCGCGCGGCACTGGTGGCAAGCGTGGAAAGGGGCACCAGCCGCAGCAGTCGGGCGGTTCCCGCCAGAACGGCGGCGCGCAGCAGACGAGCGCGCCCCAGACCCATGCCATCACCGATGGCGCGAAGAACATGCTCGCGCAAGTTGCGGCGTCGACCATCGCGGGAAAGTCGGCTTCGGACCCTGAGGAGGGCTCGGCGAAGGCCGAGGGGAACTTGCTCGACTCCGTGCTGAGCGCGCTTCCGGAGGCGCCGCCCGCAGGAACGGGTCGGGCGCGTAGCCGGCGTGTCTCGACGGCACCGCTACGGGGCGGTCGCGAGGCGACGCCCGTGCGTGATGCGGAAGAAGCGCAGCTCGCGCTCGACTCCGCGCTGGACGCGACTGCCAGAGCAAAATCCCGGCCGACGCAGTGACACGCGCCCGGACACATTTGACCGGACCTCAGTGTTCGCGATATCATAGAGCGTTGTGCCATTCATATGGCAGGTACGCAGACTTGGAACGCGGCGAGAGTCGACGTTCGCGGGCAAGAAGATCCTCGAGAAAAGGGTGACAAGTGGTTTACGCAGTAGTGCGCGCCGGTGGTCGGCAGGAGAAGGTTGAGGTCGGTTCGATCATCACGGTGAACCGTATTGCGGGTGACGCCCAGGGTGAGCTCGAGCTGCCCGCCGTGCTGCTCGTCGACGGTGACACGATCACCACCGACGCCTCCAAGCTCGCGAAGGTGAAGGTCACCGCTGAGGTGCTCAACGACCTCCGTGGCCCGAAGATCGTGATCCAGCGCTACAAGAACAAGACCGGTTACAAGTCCCGTCAGGGTCACCGCCAGGATCTGACCCGCCTCAAGATCACCGGCATCAAGTAACCGATTTTCTGTAGAGATTTACCAAAGGAGTAGAGACTCATGGCATCAAAGAAGGGCGTCGGCTCCAGCAAGAACGGCCGCGACTCCAACCCGCAGTACCTCGGCGTGAAGCGCTTCGGCGGCCAGCAGGTGAACGCTGGCGAGATCCTCGTGCGCCAGCGCGGTACGCGCTTCCACCCGGGTGCCAATGTCGGCCGTGGTGGCGATGACACCCTCTTCGCTCTTGCCGCTGGCGAGGTCGAGTTCGGTGCGAAGGGCGGCCGCAAGGTCGTCAACATCGTCGCAGCCGCCTAAGCGGAAGCGATAACGGCAAGGCGGGCTTCGGCTCGCCTTTTGCCGTATCTGGGGTGAGATACGTAGCTCGAACAGCATAGGGAGTTGGGAACGCGCATGGTCACGTTCGTTGATCGAGTGCAGGTGCACCTGCAGGCCGGCCGCGGCGGCGACGGCTGCGTGTCAGTGAAGCGAGAGAAGTTCAAGCCGCTCGCTGGTCCCGACGGCGGCAACGGCGGGCACGGCGGCAACATCGTGCTGTACGCCGATCCGCAGGTCACGACGCTGCTCGACTTCCACCGCCGACCTCACCGATCCGCGGAGAACGGCGGATTCGGGATGGGTGATCATCGCGCTGGTACCAACGGTGCGGAGCTCACGCTCTCCGTGCCTGTGGGCACCGTCGTCAAAGGTTCGGACGGGGAGACTCTCGTCGACCTGGTCGAAGCTGGCACACGATACGTGGTCGCCGAAGGCGGTCTCGGAGGACTCGGCAACGCCGCACTCGCCAGTACGAAGCGGAAGGCCCCGGGCTTCGCGCTCCTCGGCACGACGGGTTGGGCCGGGAGCGTCACACTCGAACTCAAGACCATCGCCGATGTGGCGCTCGTCGGTTATCCATCCGCAGGCAAGTCGAGCCTCATCGCCGCGATGAGTGCCGCGAAGCCGAAGATCGCTGACTATCCCTTCACCACGTTGCACCCCAACCTCGGGGTGGTTCAGGCGGGGGAGCACCGCTTCACCGTTGCCGACGTTCCCGGACTGATCGAGGGCGCCAGCGAAGGTAAGGGGCTCGGCCTGGACTTCCTGCGCCACGTCGAACGGTGCAGCGCCCTGTTGCACGTACTCGACTGCGCGACCCTCGAGCCCGGGCGTGATCCGGTATCTGATCTTGAGGTGATTCGGCGTGAACTCGCCGCGTATCCCGTTCCCGAAGGCCAGCTTCCGCTGCTCGAGCGCCCGCAGCTCGTCGCGCTCAACAAGATCGATGTTCCTGAGGCGCGTGAACTCGCCGACTTCGTTCGCCCTGAGCTGGAGGCGCAGGGGTACCGAGTCTTCGAGATCTCCACTGTCGCGCGAGAGGGTCTGCGCGAGTTGAGCTTCGCCCTTGCCGAACTGGTGGAACAGGCCCGTTCACGCGCACTTGAAGCGGAACCGGTGCAGCCTCGCATTGTGTTGCAGGCCAAGCGCGTCGACGACCGCGGCTTCCGCATCGCTACCGAGGGCGGCACCTATGGCACGCTTTTCCGGGTACTCGGTGTCAAGCCTGAGCGTTGGGTGGAGCAGACCGACTTCGCGAATGACGAGGCCGTCGGGTACCTGGCAGACCGCTTGCAGAAGATCGGAATCGAGGACGCGCTGGTCAAGGCTGGCGCAGTTGCCGGATCGACGGTCGTGATCGGCCCCGGCTCGGGTGTCGTCTTCGACTGGGAGCCCACGGTGACGAGTGCCGCTGAGGTGCAGGTGGGTGCTCGCGGGACCGACGATCGCATCGACGCGAGTGATCGACGCACCAACAAGCAGCGCCGCGCCGGGTATCACGAGCGCATGGACGCGAAGGCCGAAGCTCGTGCGGAGCTTGAGCGTGAGCGCGAAGCCGGGCTGTGGAGTGAGCAGTGAGCGAATCGCACGGCGCACGACTCCTCTCCGCACGACGCGTCGTGGTGAAAGTCGGCTCCTCGTCGATCAGCGGTGATAACTCGGGCCAGATTCCGCACCTCGTCAGTGCGCTCGCGCGTATGACCGCCGCGGGCGCCGAAGTGATTCTCGTGTCGAGCGGCGCGATCGCGACAGGTGTGCCCTTTCTGCGGCTGGAAGCACGCCCAGACGACCTCGCCACACAGCAGGCCGCGGCGGCGGTCGGGCAGAACATCCTGGTGAACCGGTACCAGCGCGCCCTCAGCAGTCACGACATCGTTGCGGGCCAAGTGCTCCTCACAGCGCATGATCTGGACAACCCGACACACCGCGGCAACGCGAAGCGCGCGATCGAGCGACTGCTGAATCTCCGCATACTCCCGATCATCAATGAGAATGACACGGTCGCCACTCACGAGATCCGATTCGGAGACAACGACCGTCTCGCGGCGCTCGTGTCTCGCCTGGTCGGAGCCGATCAGTTGGTGCTGCTCTCGGACGTAGACGCCCTCTACACCGCCCCTCCCACGACTGTCGGGGCCGAACGCATTCCGGTGGTGGAATACGGCGATGAGCTGGAGCATGTGGAGATCGGTGAGGCCCTGTCTGGCTGGGGCACCGGCGGCGCACGCACCAAGGTGCAGGCTGCCAGGCTCGCCGCGGAGGCTGGGGCAACGGCGCTGCTGACTGAAGCCCGGCTGCTCTCAGCGGTACTCGATGGTGCGGATCACGGTACGAGGTTCGCTGCCGCCCCGTAAGGGAGTCATGCTCGCGCTGCGGCAGCTGCGAGACCTCTGCGAGCCGGCCGATATGCTTTCGATATGCACGGTACGGATCCTTTCGTCACACTGCTCGATCAGGTGCGCCAGGGCGCACGTTCCCTCGCGCACGCGACGACGCAACAGAAGAATGATGCGCTGGCGGCAATTGCGGATGCAATCGAGCAAGGCATCGACGAAGTCGTCGCGGCAAACGCCCTCGATCTTGAAACGGGCCGCGCGTCAGGGCTTGCCCAAGGACTTCTCGACCGATTGCTGCTCGACGAAGACCGTCTACGCGGTTTGGCCCGTGCGGTGCGCGATGTGATTGCTCTGCCGGACCCGGTGGGGCAGGTCGTACGTGGCAGCACGCTCGCCAATGGGATCGCCATCAATCAGGTGCGCGTGCCCTTCGGTGTGATTGGTGCCATCTATGAGGCGCGCCCCAACGTGACCGTCGACATCGCCGCACTCGCGCTGAAGAGCGGCAACGGCGTCGTGCTCCGTGGTGGCAGCGCGGCGGAGCAGTCGAACCGTGTGCTCGTCGGCTTGATTCAGAAGGCGATTTCACGCGCGGGCCTCGACGGGGAAGCGGTGCAGACGATCGATCCGTTCGGGCGGGAGGGCGCAGCGCGACTGATGCGCGCTCGCGGGTACGTCGATGTGCTCATACCGCGCGGAAGCGCCGGCCTCATCAGCACAGTCGTGCAAGAGTCGACGGTGCCGGTGATCGAGACAGGATCCGGAATCGTTCACGTCTTCATCGACGCGAGTGCTGACGAGGAGCAGGCGGTTGCGATCGCGCTCAACTCGAAGACCCATCGTCCGAGCGTGTGCAACGCGGCCGAGACGCTCCTCGTGCATCGGGAGGCCGCGCCGAGACTGTTGTCGAGGCTCGTTCGCGAGCTGCAGAACTCGGGTGTCGTGCTGAGCGGAGACGAAGGGGCCCGTGAACTCGTCCCAGATCTCGAGAGGGCAGGGGATGCCACGTGGGAGACGGAGCATCTCGCCCTCGAAATGGGGGTTCGCGTGGTCGACTCCCTGGACGAAGCGTTGCTGCACATCGAACGGTATTCGACGCACCACACCGAGTGCATTGTGACGAGCGACTACGCCAATGCTGAGCGGTTCCTGGCCGAGGTCGACTCGGCCGCGGTGATGGTCAACGCTTCGACTCGATTCACTGACGGTGGCGAGTTCGGCTTCGGTGCTGAGGTGGGGATCTCAACGCAGAAGCTCCACGCACGCGGACCGATGGGGCTGCCGGAACTGACGAGCACGAAGTGGCTCGTGCGTGGCTCCGGCCAGATTCGCTAGTTCACGCCTTCGAGACGCTAGACTGAGTCCAGTACACCGCACACCACCAGACTGAGGAACGTCGAATGTCACTTCTCGCAACGATCACCGCTGCCGCCGAAGAGGGGCACCACATCGTCAACGAGCTGCCGTTTCCCGGCTGGGTATTCGGGGCGGCGGTGCTCGCCACGTTCACCATTCTCGCGGGTATCGTCTTCAGCTTCCGAGACGTGGCGAACCGCCACTCGGAAAAGGCAGAGGCGTACGCGCGCGAGCACGGCGGCTCCCAGGGGCATTAAACCACTGTGAGTAGCCGGCGCCGCATCGGCGTGATGGGCGGTACGTTCGACCCCATCCACCACGGACACCTCGTTGCGGCGAGTGAGGTCGCATCGCACTTCGATCTCGACGAGGTTCTCTTCGTGCCGACGGGGCAACCGTGGCAGAAGCCGAACGTCTCGGAGAGCGAGCATCGCTATCTGATGACCGTCATCGCCACTGCTTCGAACCCGAGCTTTCGGGTGAGCCGAGTAGATATCGACCGTGATGGGCCGACGTACACCGTGGACACGTTGCGGGATCTCCGCAAAGAGCTTCCTGACGCGGATCTCTTCTTCATCACGGGGGCCGACGCGGTGGAGCAGATCCTGAACTGGAAGGATGTCGAGCAGTTCTGGGAGCTGGCGCACTTCATCGCAGTGTCCCGTCCCGGGCATGAACTCTCGCTTTCTGGATTATCAGGCGAACACGTAAGCTTGTTAGAGGTGCCGGCTCTGGCGATTTCGTCGACAGACTGTCGGAGTCGCGTCTCACGCGGATTCCCGGTGTGGTATCTCGTGCCAGATGGCGTAGTGCAGTACATTGCGAAGCACGAGTTATACAAGGAGGGAGGCGACGCGTAGATGAGCGAACAGCAGGAATCACGACCGCTGACTCGACGCGAGCGGCGCTTACTCGAGATGGCCGCGGCCGAGCAGGGCAATGAAGCCCAGCCGAGCGCAGCAGATGCGCAGGAGCCGGCGGATTCTCCCAAGGACGATGCAGAGGCCCAGGCAGTCCCTGCGGCGCAAGTCGGAGGGCACCGTGGCCCAGCTGACTCATTGCATGGCACCGAATCTGCTGCTCCCGATCCTTCTCAGGATGCTGGAGACTCTGATGCGTCCGAGCCCGAGATCGATATTTCGCCTGTCGATGCAGACGGGAACCCGCGCACGCGCCGTGAGATGAGGCGCTTGCGCGAGGAAGCGTTGGAGCGGCTGGCGGCTGCCGCTGCGGCGGAAGCTTCGGACGCTCCCGATGCTGTACCCGCGGCTGAGGAGCCTGAAGCTCCGGTCGAGGAGCCTGAGGCTCCGGTCGAGGAGCCTGAGGCTCCGGCCGAACCAGAGGAAGCTGTTGCCTCGGATGCGGTTGTAGCTTCGGATGAGGCTGCTGCTCCGGAGGATGGCGACACTCCGGATGATGCTGATGTGCCGGAGGCTGCCGACGCGCCCGAGGAGAAGTCCCCGAGCGAGTCTCCGGCCGCTGCCGAAGTGCCACCGCCACCTGTTTCCGCATTCGACCGGGCTCGCGCTACGCCGCAAGCAACAACTACGGATGCTGAACCTGCCAGGAGTGATGACACCGGTCAGCAGGAAGAGAAGGCCATCGACGCGGATGACTCCGCGGGGGGTGCGGCTGACGAGCATTCAGATGATCGGAGTGCGGGAGCAGAGGGTGCCGGCTTCGACGAGATCGTAGCTCCAACCGAACCGTTTTCTCTCGAAGATCTTCGCGAGGCGGAAGGGGCGCCGGATGGAGCGGTGCCCACGGTCAGCGAACTCGTCGAAGAACCATCCTCAGCGGAACTGCCTGCCACAGAGCCTCTCGCCGAAACACCGGCTGAGGTCGCCGAAGAGAAGCCGAAATCCCGCTTGCCGTGGCGTCGAGGCAGGTCGAAGTCGAAGAATACTGCGCCGGAGCCTGAAGCTCCCGATGAGGCGAGCGATGAAATCACTGCAGACGCAGACCTTTCGGTGGCAGCTGTCGGCGATGTTTCCGAACCGGATGACTCTCAGCAGTCCAGCGCCGTGACCGATGGTCAAGAGGATGCTGGAGTCGCGGAACAGGTGGAACTTGCAGAGAGTGCTCGGGCCGACGAAGAGGCAGGGGTTCTCTCTGAGATTGTCGAAGAGAATGCTGCTGCAGACAGTTCGGAAGCGGAAGCAGGATCGAGTTCTAGCGAAGCTGAGCCGGAGCAACCCAAGCAGGGTTACTCTTTCCCGGATATCGTTCCTCCCGAGGAATGGCGGTCGGTATTCGATGACCCGTCGACTCGTGTCGTGCCGAATGCGCCTCGGACCGAGCCGGCCCAGTCAACCGGTGGCTTCGATGACCTGATTTCTCGCGCGGTGGTGGAAGAGGGGGGTACCGACGGGTCGAACACGGCGGCTCTGATCCTGCCCTCGATGCCGCAGGATGGCGGCCTTTCCGGGCCGCTCGGTGGCACCGGTGAGCTCTTCGTGACGGGCTCCATCGACTTGCCGAAGTCGATTGGCGAGACAGGTGGACATTCGTCGCTGCACGACTCCATCGAGATGGATCCGGTAGACGAGGAGCCCGGCAGCCCGCAGGCGCCGGTACCTTCCGAGAGCGACGGCGGACCCGTGTCTGCACGCCGCGCGGTGAGCGCTGTCTCGCAGACCGGTGTTCCCACGATCACCGAGGTGAAGAAGGACCGGAGCAAGTTGCCACTGGTTCTTTCCGTAACCGGTGGAACGCTGGTGCTCGGGGTCGGGGCGCTCGTTGTCTGGGGTGCGACAAATGGCTTTTTCGGTTGATCGTTTTCCGATCACTCACGACCGTCAGGCTCGGCCGTGAGCTCGGTTCGCCGGGTACGACAATTTGAAAGGCAAATGTGAACGAAACTCCTGATGTGCTGCGCCAACTCGGTATCGCGGTGCGCGCAGCCGACGACAAGGGTGCTACGGCACCCGTGGCGCTGGAGGTCGGTGAGCAATTCGGTCTGGCCGATGTGTTCCTCGTGGTGAGCGGCGCGGTCGAGCGCAATGTGCAAGCCATTTCAGATGAGATTGAGGATCGCCTGAACGCTGCAGGCGTGCGAACAGTTCGGCGCGAAGGGCGCACCGGTGGTCGGTGGGTACTGCTCGATTTCGGCGACCTGATCGTGCATGTCTTCCACGATGAAGAGCGGGAGTATTACCGGCTTGAGCGACTGTGGGGCGACTGCCCGGTGGTCGACGTCGCACCCCTGCTCGAAGAGCCCACGGATTTGCAACGGCTCCCTGACGATGGTGTAGAGTAGAGGAGTTGTCGGGGGAGCATTTCCCCGGCTTCCATGGGTCTGTGGCGCAGTTGGTAGCGCACCTGCATGGCATGCAGGGGGTCACGGGTTCGAATCCCGTCAGATCCACCATTCATCGAGAAAGCCCCGCTCAGGCGGGGCTTTCTCGATTCAGAACACTATGTGAGCTGCTGCTTCGCGTAGACGGCCATCGCGTCGCGCACATACGCGGCGGAGCTCTCGCCGTCTGCAGAGTACACAGCACCGAACCTCGGGTCGGCGACGTACATCTCACCGAGCCCGGTGAACGCCTCCGCGCTCGGGGGAGTGCCGCCCCAACCGGCGCGCACCCACTCGAATTGGCGTGCTGCAAGCCGCTGCACGTCGTCGCTGTGCACATCGAGCCCGCGCCTCGCGGCACCCGCGAAATCATTCACTAGTGCATTGAGCGCACTTCGGTGCAGCTCCTGCGCATCGGCTCCGAGCGCGTTCCACCAGGTATCGGCGGACTCGTAGGCGTCTGCTCCCCAACGCTCTTCAACCTCCTCGCGGTGCTGCGTATGGTCGAATCCTTCAAACATCTTCTCTGCCACGAGTTCTCCTTCTGCTTCGATCATGGCAATTGTGGTTCGCACGGAGCCGGCGATCGTCGCGAGGCGTGCGCGTTCTTGTTCGAGCTCCTCGACATGGTGCCGCAGGGCGTCGCCGATGTCGGTGGGTCGCTCAAGCACACGTCGGATCTCTTGGAGCCCCAGACCGAGGCCGCGCAGTACGAGGATTCTCTGGAGGCGCAGCAGCGCCTCCGCATCGTAGAACCGCTGGCCCGCGGCCCCGGTGCGACTCGGTTCGAGCAGGCCGACGCGCTGGTAGTGTCTGAGCGCTCGGCTGGTGATACCGGAGCTCTTCGTCACTTCCTGAATCGACCAGACCTGATCCGACATCGTGTGCACCTCTCATATCGTGTTCCGTACATCGATCACAATTTCAGTTGACGTCGCGTCAAGCGCAATCTTAGATTTTGCAGAATCGAAGGTGGCACACCGTGCTTACCGGCTGAGGTGTTGTTCTCTTCCGATCCGAGATAGAATCGTTACATTGTGTCTTCAGTCCTCCACACCTCCGCCCCGGGCGCGACCCGTTGGTCGCGGATACGCGGCACGGCAGCCGCGTTGGCGGTCGTGGTATTTCTCGGAGCAGCGGCCACCGCGCCGCTGTCACTCTCCGGCGCATCCGCAGTCGACGGACGAGCGTCCATGATGTCGCAGCAGGAGCAGGGCATCGTCTCTGCTGATGGGTGGGAGCCCGCGCTCGACGTGGAGAGATCAGGTGTGGAGGAGAGCGCGGGCGGCGATCAGTCCTCCGGCGGCGCCGCGAAGAAGTCCTCGTCCAAGGCGCTCTATTCCCTCGAACGATTCATGTTCAGCGGTGTCGTGAACTGGGGTGGGTACCGCTTCACGTACTACAGTCAGCAGGTGCTGCCCGGGGAGGGGCTGCAGATTCCCGGACGGCATGTGAACGATGGCGGATTTGTCAGCGACGCCGACGGATATATCGTGCTCGCCGGCGACGCGCCGAAGGGCACCGTGTTCGAGACCCCGTTCGGACACCCGGGCAAGATCTACGATCGCGGCACGTTTGGCACCCACCTCGACGTGTACATCCGATGAGCTCGTAGCTTCAGCGGGACTGTGCTTCAACCGGTTCGAGCTTCCTCGCCTCGACGCAGGAGGACCTCGCGGAGCACCACAGCATGATTCATTTCGGGATCCTTCGCACCGTAGACGAGCGTGACCCGTTGATGCTCCTGCGCAAGTGCGAGGAGCTCGTCGAGCGCCTCTCGCGCCGGCGATTCGGCGAGTTCGTCTCGATAGTGCGCGGAGAAGGCTTCGAACCCCGCATCCGTGCGCCCCTGCGGGTCCGCGTGCCAAGATCGCCGTAACTCTGCACTCGGAGCGGAATTCTTCGCCCAGAGGTCGAGGTGTGCCTGCTCCTTCGAGATGCCACGAGGCCAGAGTCGGTCGACGAGCACCCTGCAGTGATCTTCGGGAGCGGGCGGCTCATAGACCCGTTTGAGTGCGATGTCCATGCCGGCAGCGCCCTTACTCGCTCTGCAGGCGTTGCACTGCGAAGGCGACCGCGTGCTCGATCCCCTCCGGTTGTCCTTGCGAAGCGAGCAGGCCGGGTACGAAGTCTCGCGGCGCTGGATGCCAAGGCAGATCGGCGAGGTAGGCCTCGTGCGCCTCGAGTGATGCGACCGCGCGTTCGACTCCCTCGGATGAGACCCGAAGGTAATGCGTCGGAGCCGTTCCGGTGAGCAGGTGCCAGGATGCCGACCACGGCGCCAGATCCTCCTCGTGAATCTGCTCGGGGAAGACCCAGCGATTACCCGCATCGCGAACCGCGTCGACCGTCGCGAGCCCGACTGCCCGATGATCGGCGTGATCGATGCCCCAGGCGACGTGAACGGCGCCGCTTCCGCTGATGACGACGTCCGGTTGGAACGCTCGGATCTCGCGAGCAATGGCCCGACGGAGCGGGATGCCGTATTCGACGATGCCATCGGGGAAGTCGAGGATCGTGAGCCGTTCGACCCCCACGGCTTCGCAGGCGCGCCACTGCTCATCTCGTCGAAGTGGTCCGGCCTCTTCGGGCGGGCGCTGCATGCCGGCCTCACCGGCGGTCAGCAAGAGATACCCGACCTCGATATCTCGGTCGGTCCACATGGAGACCGCCGCCGAGGTCCCGTATTCGATGTCGTCAGGATGAGCAACGACCACGAGCACTCGTCGAAAGTCATCGTCTTCAAGCTCGGCGAGTGGTGTCGAAGGGGGCTGCAATGTTGCCGAATCAGTCATGCGCTCAGGATAGGCGGCACTGCATTCGGGCGACAAGGCCCATCAAGCCTCGAGATCGGGTATGGTGAGGAATGCCCGTGGCGTGCTCAATGGCGAGTTGCGTCCGGGTCTTGTTCGATTCGCTACAGTTCAGCGTCGCAGAGCTGGAAGTACCGGGCTCAGATCTGTCCAGATTTCTCGGTTATCGCACGCGCCTCACGTCGAATGTTCTCTGCGGCGCCACGTAGGCCTCCTGGGATTCCACGAGGCGCAGTTCACGAGAGTCTGCCAGCATGGTGTTCTCGAGCAGCTCATAGACGCTCGCGGTTGTTCGTGAGAGCGAGTCGGCGAGGTCACCCGTGCGTCGGAGGTGTGCGGAGAAGAGTGCAGCTGTCACGTCGCCGGATCCGCTCGGCGTGGTGTCGAGCAGTGGCGTCTGCACTATCCAGGCCTCTTCACTCGTGGCAGCGAGCATTTCGATCGTGCCCTCGGGTCGATCTGGTCGCTTGAGGCTGGTCACCAGCACGGTAGACGGGCCTCGTGAGATGACGCGATCTACGGCCTCCAGGGTCGATGCGACCGTGTCGGGGTCAGTACCGGTGAGATAACCCAGCTCGAACTGGTTCGGCGTGATGACATCGGCATGCGGGATAACGCGATCTCGGAACAGGTCGTGAATCTCGGGGGAGACCACGCAACCGGTATCGATGTTTCCCATGACAGGGTCGCAGGCGTAGATCGCCTCGGGGTTGCGCTGCTTCACACGCCCCACGGTCTCGAGCACGGCATCGCCGATACCGCTGCCGCCCAGGTAGCCGGACAGCACCGCGTCTACGCCGTCGAGGCCACCGCGCCGTTCGACACCGTCCACGATGTCGATCACCTCGTCCGCGCTCAGGGCGCGGCCCGTCCAGTCGCCGTATCCGGTGTGGTTCGAAAAGTAGACCGTGAACACTGGCATGACCTCGACACCGATGCGCTGCAAGGGGAACATGGCGGCCGAGTTGCCGACATGACCATAAGCGACTGCGGACTGTATCGAGAGGAATTTCATGTGTCGATCTTGCCACCGCACCGCTCGGTGGTCCATTTCCTCGCGAACTGAATGGACCACGCTTGTTTCTGCTCCGATCCAGAAGGTGCGAGGAGGAACGGGAACAACGGCGTGGGAGGATGGGACGCATGGCCGTCGATACCGTACCGGGGAGTGCTGCTCAAGGGGCCGGGCGGTATGCGCCGAGCCCCTCGGGGGATCTGCACCTCGGCAACCTGCGTACCGCACTCGTCGCTTGGCTCTTCGCGCGTTCGACGGGACGCCGCTTCCTGATGCGAATCGAGGATCTGGATCGGGCGCGCGACAGCGGGGCAGCGGAGTCGCAACTCGCCGATCTTGCGGACATAGGCATTGACTGGGACGGTGACCCCGTTCGCCAGACGAACCAGCAGGCGCGCTACGCAGAGGCGATCAGGTGCCTGGCCGAGCAGGGTCTCGTCTACGAGTGCACCTGTTCGCGGAAAGACATCCTCGCAGCACCGACTGCGCCGCATGCACCTCCGGGCGCATATCCCGGCACCTGCAGAGATCGCGGAGATGCCGAGCGCGCGGCGGCCCGAGCATCGATCTCTCCTCGGCTCCCGGCCTTGCGGTTGCGTGCGCCGCAAGGATCAGCCGCTGAGTACGGTTTCGACGACCTCATTCGAGGCCCGGTGCGCGGTGAGATCGATGATCTGGTGTTGCAACGCGGCGACGGGACGGTCGCATACAACCTCGCCGCGGTGATCGATGATGCGGAGTCAGGGGTCGATCAGGTGGTTCGCGGTGACGATCTCGTCTCATCGACTCCGCGTCAGATCATGCTGCAGCAGCTCCTGGGCCTGCCGACGCCCAGCTACGCGCACGTGCCGCTCGTGCTGGGGTCGAGCGGTGCGCGTCTCGCCAAGCGCGATGGGGCCGTGACGTTGCGAGAGCTTCGGGATCAGGGAACCGACGCCGCGATGCTCAGAGGTGTGCTCGCGACCTCGCTCGGGTTAGCCGAGCGAGGCGAGCAACCGGAAATGGCGACGCTGCTCGAGCGCTTCTCGCCGCAGTCGCTGCCGCGCACGCCGTGGACGTGGGAAGGCGCCGACTCGCTTCGCGGAGAGGACCCTGCTTAGCGCTTGCCGCGCAGGCCGCGCAGGATCCTGCCCACTGCACGACCCGCCACCCACACGAGGGGGATGGCGACGGCGAGCAGTGCGATGGTGTTCGGCTCGAAGCGAGTCACCCCGGAACGGGAGACGTAGGCTCCGATCGGCACGGCGTATCCGCCGCCACCGCCGCCGGATCCGGACAGGTCCTTCTCTGCGCCGTCTTCGGCGCCGCCTTCGCCCGCGCCGAAGCCGTAGGCCGCAAGAGCGACGGGGAGCACCGTCGTGCCGTCGAGATCGATCGCTTCGCCGTAGGCGGTATCCACGCCGACGGTCGAGACGGTTTCCGCGATTTCCTTCGTGATGTGAGCCATGGTCTCAGCCTACGCCCTCGAGGTGCTCAGGTCACAGGGTCGGGCCGCGGCTCGCAGAGGACCCTCAGCGAGTTCCCGTCCGCCGGTCGGCGACGAGGCTGCCGAGCACCATCACGATGCCGAACACCGCAAGGATTGCTCCGGCCCAGAGTGGAGCACGGAAGCCAAGCCCGGCAGAGATGACGGCAGCCGCGAGCGCCGCGCCCACACCGTTACCGATGTTGAGCGCCGAATGGTTGAGCGCTGCAGCGAGAGTCTGGGCATCACGGGCCACATCCATGAGCCGCACCTGCACCAGCGGTCCCATCGTCGAGCTCACGACGCCCAGAAGCATCAGCCCGGCGATGAGCGCGATGGGAGACTCGGCGGTCAGCGCGATCACGCCGAGCATGATCGCAAAGAGGGGCATGATTCGAGCGAGGCTGCGCAGCGGTGAGCGATCGGCGAGGCGACCCCCGATGACAGTGCCGACCGTCATGCCGACGCCGATCGCGGCGAGCGTCCAAGGCACGGTCGAGATCGAGAGACCGGCAACCTCGGTGACGAGCGGGGACACGTAGCTGTAAGCGGCGAAGAAGCCACCGAATCCGATCGCGCCGATGCCGATGGCGAGCCAGACTCGGCCGCTTGCGAGCGCCGAAAGCTCAGATCGGATGGTCGCTCCCGGTTGTCCGGGCTGCGCCGGCACCGTCGCTGCGATCGCTACGGTCGCGCAAGCGAAGATGGCCGCGACGACGAAGTAGGCCACTCGCCAGTTGAACGCCTGTCCCAGCGCAGTGACCAGTGGCACGCCGATGATGTTTGCGATCGTCAGCCCGAGAAGCACCGAGGCCACACCGCGCCCGCGTTTCCCCGGCCCCATGAGGTCGGCGGCGGCCAGAGACGCGATGCCGAAGTATGCTCCGTGGGGAAGCCCCGCGAGGAAGCGGGCGACCACTGCGGTTTCCAGTGTGGGGGCCATCGCCGAGACCGCGGTGAGTACCGTGAACGAAACGCCGAGCCAGAGCAGCACCACCTTCCTCGGGTACTTCGCAACCCACGCCGCGATCGTGGGGGCACCGACGACCACGCCGAGCGCGTACGCGGAGATGAGGATGCCGACGCGCCCGAGTGCGGTCTCAGGCTGCGACGCGTACTGCTCGGGGAGCAGATTCTGGGCGATCTCGGGAAGCAGGCCCATCGCAGCGAACTCGGTGGCTCCGATACCGAAGCCGCCGAGTGCGAGAGCGACAAGTGCCGGGAGAACCGAGCGGCGGGCCTTCACTCCTCGTGACCGTACCGGCCGCGGCGTGGGCTCACGGCATCGGGGCGCTTGGGGAGGATCCCGTCACCCGACGACTGGTGGCGAATACGGCGGATCACCCACGGGACGAGATACTCACGTGCCCACACCACATCGTCCTTGCGCGCCTGGCGCCAACTGCGCACGGGAAGGGGCGGGGGATCCAGGGGCTCCAAGTCGTGCGGAACGTTGAGTGCGTCGAGCGCGGCCCGGGCGATCGTGTGGTGACCGAGCGCGTTCAAGTGGAGACGATCACCAGCCCAGTAGCGGCTGTCTTGCAGCTCTTCGAGCGCCCACTGGTCCACGACTACGCAGTCATGGCGTTGAGCGATCTTACGGACGTTCTCATTGAAAATCGCGACCTTGCCCCGGATGGAACGAAACACCGGTTGGAACGCGGTGTCGACCCCGGTGAAGAGCAGCAGAGTGGCATCACCCTCGCGCAGGCGCTCCACGACGCGCTCGAGCTTGGCGGTGACCTCGTCGGGATCGGTGCCAGGGCGGATGACGTCATTGCCTCCGGCGCACAGGCTGATGAGATCGGGCCGCAGGTCCAGGGCCGGCTCGATCTGCTCCTCCGCGATCTGCTTGATGAGCTTGCCCCGCACCGCGAGATTCGCATATGCGAACTCGTCGTCATAGCCGCTCAGCACTTCGGCCACGCGGTCTGCCCAACCGCGCAAACCGCCGGGGCTCTCGGGCTCCGGGTCACCGACACCCTCGGTGAATGAATCACCGAGGGCAACGAAGCGCGACCATGGGAGCTCCGGTGATTCAGTAGAGGACATAGCAGCTAGTCTAGAACGTCGTGATGGATTCGGAGCACGGCCTGCATCTCCCGGGCACTAGCGCCGCCGAACACCTGCCTCCCGCGTACCCCGAACGCGCAGCGAGAGGCACCGCCGGCAGCCTGCGCGCCTGGCAGGAGGAGGCCATCAAGAGGTATCTGGAGGTTGCGCCGCGCGACTTCCTGGCATCGGCGACCCCGGGAGCGGGGAAGACGACATTCGCGCTCAGGCTTGCCGCGATCCTGCGCGCAGCTCGTACGGTCACCCAGATCGTCGTCGTTGCTCCGACGGAGCATCTGAAAACTCAGTGGGCGGATGCTGCTGCACGAGCCGGCATTCGGATCAATCCGCACTACTCCAACAACGACGGGCTTGCATACGGGCGCCAGTATCACGGTGTCGCCGTCACCTACGCCCAGGTTGCGATGAAGCCGATTCAGCACCGGATGCTCACCGAGAGCGCCGACACTCTGGTGATCCTTGATGAGGTGCATCACGGCGGTGACGCCCTCAGCTGGGGTGACGCGATCCGTGAGGCCTACGGGTCAGCGAAGCGACGTCTCTCGCTCACGGGTACGCCGTTCCGTTCCGACGATGCCCCGATCCCGTTCGTGCAGTACGCCCCGCAGGGCGACGGTTCGAAGATCTCTGTCACAGATTACGACTACGGCTACGGGCGCGCATTGGCCGACGGCATCGTGCGCCCGGTCATCTTCATGGTCTACGCGGGCCAGATGCGCTGGCAGACGTCGGCCGGAGAGGAGATGGAGGCGCGTCTCGGCGAAGGCAACACCAAAGACATCACCGCTCAGGCGTGGCGCACGGCGCTCGATCCGGCAGGCGAATGGATCGCCAAGGTACTGCATGCTGCCGATCGCCGTCTCACCGAGGTGCGCCAGCAGATCCCGGATGCCGGTGGTCTTGTCATCGCGACCGACCATGCATCTGCCAAGGCCTATGCGTCCCAGCTCCAGGAGATCACTGGAGAGCAGGTTGCCCTGATTCTCTCGGACGATTCCGGTGCCAGCCAGAGGATCGACGAATTCTCGGCAGGGGAGAGCCGATGGATGGTGGCCGTCCGAATGGTCTCGGAGGGCGTCGACGTGCCCCGTCTCGCAGTCGGTGTCTACGCGACCAGTTCATCGACGCCGCTCTTCTTCGCGCAGGCTATCGGTCGTTTCGTGCGGTCCCGCCGCCGAGGCGAGGTCGCTTCGGTGTTCATTCCGAACGTGCCCGCGCTCATGCAGCTCGCGGCAGAGCTCGAGAAGGAACGCGGGCATGTACTCGAGGGGCCGAAGAGCACCGAAGAGATGTGGGACGCCGAGGCGGTCCTGATGGCCGAGGCCGAACGTGAGGATCGAGCCTCTTCCGACCTTGCAGAAGGCGAGTTCGTCTACCAGGCTCTGGGGTCGGATGCACATTTCGACCGGGCCGTGTTCGATGGTGCAGAGTTCGGAGGCTATGCCGAAGTTGAGACCGAAGAGGAACTCGACTTCCTCGGCTTCCCGGGACTGCTCGAACCGCAGGAAGTGCGCGCCTTGTTGCAGCAACGGCAGGCCAGGCAGGCACGGCGTAGCGCACAGAGGCAGGGGATTCTCGAACACGCCCCCGAGCGGGCCGAGCGCCCCGAAGCGTTGCACCGCACCCTAGGGGACCAGAGAAAGCTGCTGAACTCGCTCGTCGGGATGTGGTCGCGGGCCTCTGGTGAGCCGCACGGAGCCATCCACACCGAGCTGCGGAGAATCTGCGGCGGCCCCGCGGTTCCGCAAGCGACCGTGACGCAGCTGCAGAAGCGAATTGAGCTGTTGCGCCGTCGACTGAGTCCGTAGCCTCAACACCGGGCGTGCTGGGATCCCCTCGCATAGGATCGAGGGCGTGGGAAGGCGGGCAAGATCAGCAACCGGCGTTGGAGCGACGCCGGCGACCAGTGCACTCGTACACCTCGGCATGTCGTACGAAGTGCGCAGTTACGAGCACGATCCGGCAGTGAAAGATTTCGGCGCTGAAGCAGTCGAGAAGCTTGAGGCGGACCCGAACCGGGTATTCAAGACATTGCTCGCCGAGGTTGATGGTTCACTCGTCGTGGCCGTCGTTCCAGTGACGGGACGGCTCGACCTGAAGGCGCTCGCCGCAGCGTGCGGAGGCAAACGCGCGCTCATGGCCGATCCCGCCGTTGCAGAACGAAAGACCGGATACACGGTTGGCGGGATCAGTCCGATCGGGCAGCGCACGCGTCTGCCGACAGTCATCGATGAGTCGGCCAGGTCGTTCGCGACCGTACTCGTGTCAGGGGGCCGTCGAGGCTTCGACATCGAACTCGATCCGAATGATCTGGTACGCGCGACCACCGCAGTGTGGGCGGTCGTCGCCCGGCAGAATTGACCCGTCACATGCCCGGAAACACAGGGCTTCGTATTGGCGCGAGTACGACGCGCCCGGCAGCCGCGCAGAACCCGGCCGGATTCGTTCTGCAATCGAATCCGTGCTAAGTTATTCTCTGTTCGGCCGATGATGGCCCGGACCATTCGCGCGGGTGGCGGAATTGGCAGACGCGCTAGCTTGAGGTGCTAGTGCCCGTATTAGGGCGTGGGGGTTCAAGTCCCCCCTCGCGCACGCGAATGAATAACAACCCTTGACACTGGGACTGAACTCCGGCGTCAAGGGTTGTTGTCGTTGAAACCGCTCGAAACGGAACCGTGAGTCGAACTTTCCTGGTTTCAGGTTCTCGGGTCCTGGCGATCGCCGCGGCCGATATGAGGTCCGGAAAATGAGGCGAGGGTCGAGAAACCGACGCAAGATTCAGATCTCGCGCAAGTTTCTCGACCCTCGCTGCGCCTGCCGAGCCCGGCGCTCTCGGCGAACACTCGAGCGGATCCCGCACGGGTGAAGTTCACGACATGCACGGGAATCGGACGCCATTTCATCGACGTCGCTCCTCCGGACTCGTCGTGATTGAGGATCGGGGAATGCTTGGGGCGTATCATCGTTGAAGCTCCCTAGAACGAATTACACGGGCGTCTGAAGAGGGGCGGAGCGATCCGCCCCTCTTCCTGCGCGTCGTGCGCCGCAGTGAGCGGTGACCATACCGGAACGGAACCGAATGAGCAGGATCGCCTCGCCGCTATTGCGAGAGACCGCTGCCTGTACCCAGCACGACACGAGGCACGGTACGGGTCTCGCCCACGCGAAAGCAATCCTCTTCGGAGAGCACGCCGTCGTCTACGGTGCTCCTGCGATCGCCGTGCCGTTGCACGGGCTCGAGGTGCAGGTTGAGATGCACGCCACTCCCGATGCCGAGACGCGCATCGAAAGTGAACTCTTCGCAGGGTCCGCGGCAGCAGCCCCGGCACTGATGGGGCCAGTGGTCGCTGCCGCGCGCGCCGCACTGGAGATGACCGGGGATGCAGATGAGCACGTGCAGCTGCGCATCCGCAGCGCGATCCCGCATGGCCGCGGCCTGGGGTCGAGTGCCGCAGTCGCAGCGGCGGTGGCGCGCGCTGTGGCCGATCAACACGGCGTGAGTCTCAGTTCCGAGGCACTGCATCGCATCGTGCAGCGTGCTGAGAGCGTCGCCCACGGCAACCCCAGCGGCATCGATGCGCGGGCAGTCGCTGCGACCGGGCCGATCCGCTTCCAGAGCGGCGAGGTATCGGCGGTCAGCGTCGGTGCACCGCTCACGTTCGTCATCGCGGACTCCGGAGCTTCAGGTTGCACGGCCGAGGCCGTCGCGGGAGTGCGAGATCTGCGATCCTTCGACCCCGGTCTCGTCGACGACCTGATCGAGCAGCTCTCGGAGCTCACGGAAGCGTCTCTCGACGATCTTGCTGCAGGATCGGCCGAAGCTCTGGGAGCACGGATGGTCGAGGCGCACCGTCTCCTCGGTCGACTGGGTGTCAGCACGGTGGACCTCGATGTGCTCGTCGCGGCCGCAACCGGTGCAGGAGCCTACGGCGCCAAGCTCACCGGCGGCGGACTCGGGGGGTGCGTGCTCGCGCTCGCCCCGTCGGCAGACGACGCTGAGCGCATCTCGTTGGCGCTGCGTACCGCCGGTGCCGCGCGCACTTGGACCACGGCGGTGCCTGCCGTATGAGTATCGCAACCGCTCGCGCATTCCCGAACATCGCGCTCGTCAAGTACTGGGGCAAACGCGACGAATCTCTCATGCTCCCGGCCGCGGGGAGTCTGTCTTTGACCCTCGACGCCTTCCCGACCGTCACTGCGGTCGAGCCCTCGCCTGACGCAGCGGAGGACCAGTTGCAGTTGGGCGGGGCCGCGGCCGATAGTGAGCAGCTGCGCCGAGTCTCGGAGTTCCTCGACCACGTCCGCGCGCTCGCAGGCTCAGATCAGCGAGCCTTCGTGCGCACGCGCAACTCGGTGCCGACCGGTGCGGGGCTCGCATCTTCGGCTTCCGGCTTTGCGGCGCTTGCCACCGCAGCTGCGACTGCCTACGGTCTCGACCTCGACGCGCCGGCGCTCAGCCGCCTGGCACGACGGGGTTCGGGGTCGGCGTGCCGGTCGATCGCTCCGGGTGTTGCTGTCTGGCACGCCGGAGACGGTGATGAGACCTCGTACGCGGAGCCCGTCGACGCCCCGGACATGCGGATGATCATCGTCACGCTCTCGCGCAGTCGCAAGGCGGTGTCGAGTCGGGAGGCGATGCGCCTCACGGCCGCGACTTCGCCGTTCTACGACGCCTGGGTGAGTTCGACGGAGGAGACGCTGGAGCAGATGCTCGAGGCCTGCGGCGCGGCGGATTTCACTACTATCGGGCGTCTCACCGAATCGCACGCGCTGCGGATGCACGCGGTGATCCAATCGACCGAGCCTCCGATCCGCTATCTGTCCCCGCAGAGCATCGCGGTGTTCGATGCGGTAGTCGCGCTGCGTGAGCAGGGCATCGAAGCGTATTCGACGGCGGACGCGGGACCGAACGTCGCCGTCATCACCCGCCCGGATGATGCAGATACCGTCGCTCGCGCCCTCGCGGAGTTCGGCGAGGTCCGTGTCGTCGGCCCCGGAGGCGGGGCCGAGCTGATTCCCGAGGCGGACGCGGGGGAGGTCGGGCTGTGATCGAGACCCGAGCCCCGGGCAAACTGTTCATCGCCGGCGAGTACGCGGTGGTTGAACCCGGTCAACCGGCCGTACTCGTCGCGGTCAACCGGTATATCTCCGTCCGGCTCGCTGAAAGCCATGAAGCCGGCCGAATCCGCTCGAGCGAGTACGGCCGGGCCCCGCTCGTCTGGGTGCGGGAGCCCGACGGCAACGCCATCGCAGTGGAGCACCGTCCGCTCGATTATGTGCTGTCCGCCATTTCGACCATGGAACAGCTCAGGGCGGAGCTCGGCGCCGCGCCGCGCTACTTCGATCTGGACATCTCCAGCGAACTCGATGACACGAGCGGTAGGAAGTTCGGGCTGGGATCCTCCGCCGCAGTGACGACAGCTGTGATCTGCGCGATTGACGAGTTCTACGACCTCGGTCTCACACGCACCGAGCGTTTCAAACTCGCTCTGCTCGCGACCATCGAGGTGGCCCCGAATGCGTCGGGCGGAGACCTCGCCGCGACGACGTTCGGCGGGTGGATCCGCTACACCTCCCCGGATCGCGAAGCGCTCCGTCTGCACCGTGCGGTGCACGGTGTGGCACGCACGCTGCGCTCTGAGGAGTGGGCCGAGTGCACCATCACTCGCCTGCCTCCGCCAGATGCTCTGCGGTTGCTCGTCGGATGGACCGGGTCTCCCGCGTCTACTGAGCAGTTGGTACGCAGCGTCCGGCGCCCCGATGAGGCCGACCCGCTCGTCTACGACTCGTTCGTCGCCGAGAGCCGGATTTGCGTCGACGCGCTGGTCGAGTCGCTCGAATCCGGCGGTGCCGGCGCGATTGCATGCCTCCGCCGTGCTCGTCGACTCCTGCAGCGACTCGAGGCGGCATCGCGCATGCGCATCGAGACCGAGCAGCTCCAAGCGCTCTGCGACGTCGCGGAGCAATACGAGGCCGCGGGGAAGCCCTCCGGCGCCGGCGGAGGCGACTGCGGTATCGCCCTCGTCGGCGAGGCGGATCGGACTCGTGAGATCCTCCTCGGCTGGGAGGCCCACGACATCCGGCACCTCAACCTCTCGGTGCACCCGGCAGAAGGAGGAGTCGATGAGATCTGACCCGACGGACTCCCGGGCCTTGCGCGCGGAACGCAAGGATGACCATGTGCGTCTCGCGCAACAGCAGCGACGTGACGCGCCTGCGCGGAACGAATTCGACGATCTCGAGTTCGTGCACCATGCGCTTGACGGCGCCGATGCGGCACACGTCGATCTTTCGGTGCGCATCGGCGATTGGACGTGGGATACCCCGTTCTATGCCAACGGGATGACGGGCGGCACTCAGCTCACCACGCGTATCAACCGCGACCTCGCGATCGCAGCCCGGGAAACCGGCATGCCGATGGCCTGCGGTTCTATGAGCGTCGCCCTTGACGATGCTGAAGCCGCGCGAGGGTTCGCGGTGATCCGTGAAGAGAACCCGAGTGGGTTCGTGATGGCGAATCTCGGCGCGGGCAGAGCTCCCGACGATGCGGTTCGAGCTGTCGAGCTGCTGCAGGCCGATGCCCTGCAGATTCATGTGAACCCGGTGCAGGAGACCGCTATGCCGGAGGGCACGCGCGACTTCCCGAATTGGCTGCGCAGCATCGAGCGCATCGTCGAGGCCTCGCCGGTGCCGGTCATCGCAAAGGAAGTGGGCTTCGGGCTGAGTCGTCGCACGATCGAACGGCTGCGGGGCGCGGGTGTGCGGATCGCCGATGTCAGCGGCACCGGCGGGACCGACTTCTTGCGCATCGAGAACGCGCGGAACACCGACAGCGATTACTCGATGCTCTCGGGCTTCGGGCAGTCTGCGCCAGCCTGTCTGATCGATGCTCCGCGTAACGGGATCGACCTGCTTGCCTCGGGCGGGATCCGCCACTCCTTCGACCTCGTGAAGGCCCTCGCTCTGGGAGCCCGTGCCGTCGGCGTCGCCGGTGTCTTCCTCGAAGCGCTGCTCGACGGTGAGGCAGAGGGGCTGATTCGGCTCGTGCGCGACTGGCAGCGACAGACCACCGCGCTCTTCGCACTGCTCGGAGCAGCCAGGGCCGAAGATCTTCTTACCACCGACGTGCTGGTGCGGGGCCGACTCGGCGAATTCTGCCGTTTGCGCGGCATCGATGTCGTTGAGCTGGCGCAGCGCTCCCGAGCGCGGCTCTCGTGATCGTCCGACCTCGCAGCACCGGCTTCGCACGCATTCCCATCAGAAAGACTTCGCAGTGAATCAATCAGAGACCTTCAGTACCGCCGTTCCCACGCGCTGGGTCGGGCCGCTGCGTATCAGCGGCGAGGCGGTTTCGAGTGGTGCGCAGCACACCGAGATCTCGGTACCGCTCGCCACGTACGAGACGCCCTTGTGGCCGTCGGTCGGCCGTGGCGCGAGCATCTCCCGTGAAATTCGGGGAGGGATCCGTACTGTCGTCGTCGATGAGCGTATGACGCGATCCACACTGTTCGTCGCTGGGAGCGCGATCGCCGCCGAGGCAGGGGCACGCATCATCCGGGAGCGTACGGCTGAGTTGCAGGCCGTTGTCGAGGCCGGCAGTCGCCATGCGAGGCTCATCGAGATCCATACCGAGATCACGGGCAACCTGCTCTTCACGCGGTTCGCCTTCCGCACAGGTGATGCTTCGGGGCACAACATGGTCACGAATGCGGCAGATGCTCTCATGGAACGCATCCTGTCGTGGGGTCTAGGGCTGGGCTACGGGTCCATTTCGGGTAACTTCTGCTCGGACAAGAAGGCGACCGCGGTGAACGGCATCCTGGGTCGTGGTCGGAACGTCGTCGCCGACATCCTCCTCCCGCACGAAGTCGTGCATCGCCGTCTGCGCACGACTGCGCAGCGCATGGCCGAGATCGTGGTGCGCAAGAATCTCGTCGGCAGTACCATTGCGGGCGCGCTGCGTTCGGCGAACGCGCACTATGCGAACATGCTGCTCGCCTTCTACCTGGCCACGGGCCAGGACGCGGCCAACATTGTGGAGGGTTCGCAGGGTATTACCTATGCGGAGGACCGCGAGGAGGGGCTGTACTTCTCGTGCACGCTGCCGCACCTCATCGTCGGGACTGTCGGTAACGGCAAGCATCTTGCGACCGCCGATTCCGCGCTCGAGCAGCTCGGGTGCCGCGAGGAACGCGAACCGGGCGCGAACGCCCGCCGACTTGCCGCCCTGATGGCGGCGACCGTGCTGTGCGGTGAGCTCTCACTGCTCGCCGCGCAGACCAATCCCGGGGAGCTGATGGCGACCCACCTGCTCATGGAACGGAACAAGGAGCGCGACGCATGACCGCGATCGGCATTCACGACATCGAACTTGCGACCGCCCACTATGTGGTCGATCTGGCGCGCATCGCGGAGTCGAACGGCACGGACCCGAATAAGTACCGTCTGGGGCTCGGACAGGATGAGATGGGCTTCCCCGCGCCCGACGAGGACATCGTCACGATGGGCGCGGCGGCGGCCCGGCCGATCATCGAGCGCAATGGCGCGGAGGGCATCCGAACCCTCCTCTTCGCAACCGAGTCGGGGGTCGACCAGTCGAAGGCGGCCGGTGTCGCCGCGCATCGACTCCTGGGCCTTCCCTCGAATGTGCGGGTCACGGAGTTCAAGCAGGCCTGCTACGGCGGTACCGCGGCGCTGCAGGCCGCCGTCGGCATCGTGAGCCGGGCACCCGGAGAACGCGTGCTCGTGATCATGAGCGATGTGGCGCGTTACGAGCTCGACAGCCCGGGGGAGCCGACCCAGGGGGCCGGCGCCGTCGCCCTGCTTGTCGCGGCCGAGCCGGCACTCGTGGAGATCGAACCCGCGTCGGGGATCCACACCGACGATGTCGACGACTTCTGGCGACCGAACGACTCCTCGACCGCGGTCGTCGACGGTGCGCTGTCAGTCTCCGCCTATCTCGATGCGCTCACGAGCTCGTGGGACGACCTTCAGGCTCACGGCGGCCCCGGCATCGATGAGATCGATCGCCTGCTGTACCATCAGCCCTTCACGAAGATGGCGAAGAAGGGGCAGGTGCAGCTCGCCGCGCACACCGGAGCGCATCTCGACTCCGGTGATGGCGATGGACGTGACACGGGCCTCGTCACCGGTTCGCTCTACAACCGCCGGATCGGCAATACGTACACGTCCTCGCTCTATGGAAGCCTCGTCGCACTGCTCGACCACGACCCAGACCTCGCAGGAAAGCGCCTCGGACTGTTCAGCTACGGATCAGGCGCAGTGAGCGAATTCATCACCGGCGTCGTGCGACCGAGCTATGCGGGGAGGGGCGGCGCGGAACGGATGGCTCGAGCGCTCGACGCGCGCGAGCCGATCGGGGTCGCCGAGTACCGTGAGCTGCACGCCAGGGAGTACCCGAGTGCTCAGGACATCGCGACGCCTCGCGTCACGGCCGGCCCGTTCCGCTTCGCGGGTATCCGAGGAAAGGCGCGCCTCTACGAGGCGGTCTGAGCACCGAAGGAGTGGGGTTCAGCGCCTCGATGCTCGCTTGAGGCGGCGGTAGGCGAAGATCGTCATGATGAGGACGACCGCCCAAGCCGCACCGACGATCACAGCCGGGAGTACGGCGGGATCGGCGATGAACGCACCGATCGCGACGAGTGACACCTGACCCGGCACGGTGGAGAGGCTGCTGCCCACAAGGAAGTCGCGCTGCGAGATGCCGAAGGCTCCGCTGCCGTAATTGACGGGCCAGTAGGGGATACCGGGCATGAGACGTAACAGGTACACGGCCTCGACGCCGGCGTTCTCCAGGTGCGCCTCGACGGTTGCCGCGTGACGGCCCAGCAGGCGCTTCACCACACTCTTCCCGAGCGCCCGGGCGAGCCAGTACGCGGCCCAGCTGCCGAGGAAGGCTCCGATCACTGAGAGGATGCTCCCCTCGACGACGCCGAAGAGCACCCCTCCGGCTACGGCCATGATCGAGATCGGGATCGGAGTGATCGCGACCAGCGCGTAGAGCAGAATGAATCCGAGCCACGCGGCTCCGCCCCACGCTCCGAGGTCGTCGCGGAGATGATCGGCAGACGGCAGCCGCACATGGAACGCGAGCCACAGCATGAGGAGCAGCACGATTCCGAGCAGCACGTCGCGAATGACCGTGCCCCAGTTCGGGCCGCCGCGAGGCCATCGCGATCGGTGAGCGGGCGCGTCGTCAGGAGACTCGTGCTCCGCGTCATCAGCCATTCCGTCATTCTAGGCGAGAGTTCGGGGCCGACTTGCTCGCAGTATCGGGCGTGAGACGCCGACATGATGCGACATGCGTCGGAGGTGGCGGCTACGCTGGAGGCATGAGCATCGACGCAAGAGCCACCAGCACCGACTCGGGAGCCGTCGCAGGCGGAGCGGCGAGTGGTGCAGAGGTCTCGCCCGAACTGTCGGAGACCGCGCGGATCGCGCGTGATCTGATCAGGATCGATACTTCGAATCGCGGGGGTGGCGACGCGAACCCGGAGCGTCCCGCGGCAGAATACGTCGCGGCGTATCTGCGGGAGCTCGGGCTTGAACCGCAGATCTTCGAGTCGGATCCGGGGAGGGCGAGCGTCGTCGCCCGGGTACAGGGGGCGAATGCCGAACTCCCCGCACTCGTTCTGCACGGTCATCTCGATGTCGTACCCGCTGACGCGGAGCACTGGAGTGTCGACCCCTTCGCCGGCGTCGTGAAGGACGGGATGCTGTGGGGGCGCGGCGCCGTCGATATGAAGGACATGGACGCCATGATCCTCAGCTCGGTGGCTGAGCTGCTGCGCGCGGGCGAGCGGCCTCGGCGCGACGTGATCCTGGCGTTCTTCGCGGATGAAGAGAACGGCAGCGTCTACGGTGCGCACCACCTCGTCACACATCACCCCGAACTCTTCGCAGGCGCGAAGACCGCGATCAGCGAAGTCGGCGGGTATTCGATCGATTTGGCCGGCACTCGGGCCTATCTCATTCAGACGGGCGAGAAGGCGCTCGATTGGGTGCGGCTGCGTGCTCGGGGCGCGGCTGGACACGGTTCGCGTATTTGGCCGAACAACGTCATTACGCGGCTCGCAGAGGCGATCGCGGCGCTCGGCCGCCACGCGTGGCCCATCTCGCTCTGCGACACGACGCGCGAGTTGGTGGACGAGATCGCCCGAATCCTGGGTGAAGATCCGCGTGAGATCGACCCTGAGCAGCTCGTGCTGCAAGCCGGGCCCGGAGCCGGGTTCGTGCACGCCAGCCTGCGCAACACGACCAACCCGACAGTGTTGAAAGCCGGGTACAAGCACAACGTGATCCCCGAGACCGCCGAGGCACTCGTCGACATTCGTACGCTGCCGGCCGAGCGCGACGATGTCATCGCCGAGGTGCAGCGCATCATCGGCGACGACATCGAGATCGAGTTCGTGCACTCCGATGTCGGGATGGAGGCACCGTTCTCCGGGGAAGCCGTTGAAGCGATGATCTCAAGTCTGCGACGCTTCGATCCGGAGGCCGAAGTGCTGCCGTACCTGCTTTCAGCGGGAACCGACAACAAGCCGCTCTCGCGTCTCGGCATCGTCGGTTATGGTTTCGTGCCCCTTCGGCTGCCGGCCGACCTCGATTTCCCGGGTATGTTCCACGGCATTGATGAGCGGGTACCCCTGGACGCGCTCGACTTCGGGCACCAAGTGCTCGTCGATCTGCTGCGCACCTATTAGCCGAGCCTGAAGCGACCGCAGCCGCCGTCCAGGTAGTCTGGACGGCGGCTCGCGGCGACGCGCGCCCCGCATCATCCGCGAAAGGACCCAATGAGCATCATCGAGGCCATCATCCTCGGGATCGTGCAGGGACTCACCGAGTTTTTGCCCGTCTCTTCGAGCGCTCATCTGCGCATAGTGACCGAGCTCATGGGCATCGGCGACGCCGGTGCAGCCTTCACCGCGATCACTCAGATCGGCACCGAGGCCGCGGTCGTGGTGTTCTTCTGGCGCGATATCGTGAGGATCATCGGGCGCTGGTTCCGATCCTTACCCGGTAAGACGGTGCCGCGGAACGACCCTGACGCGCTCATGGGGTGGTGGATCATTCTCGGATCCTTGCCGATCGTGATTCTCGGACTCCTATTCGAAGATCAGATCGACACGTCGCTGCGTTCGCTGTGGTTCACCGCGACAACGCTCATCGTGTTCGGGCTGCTGCTCGGACTCGCCGACCGAGTCGGGGCGAAGACGCGGCCGCTCGAACAGCTCACCTGGAAGCACGGCCTCGTCTACGGCTTCGCCCAAGCACTCGCGCTCATCCCGGGCGTCTCGCGCTCGGGCGGCACCAATACAGCCGGACTGCTCCTCGGCTATAAGCGCGAGGCGGCGGTGCGCTATTCCTTCCTGCTGGCGATCCCGGCGGTGTTCGGTTCGGGCCTGTACAAGCTCTTCAGCGAGGTGCGTGAGCCGAGCGGCGGCGCACCCATAGCGATGACGGCGATCGCCACGGTCATCGCATTCTTCGTCGCCATCGTTGTCATCAAATTCTTCATGAGCTACATCTCGAGGCGTAGCTTCATGCCATTCGTCATCTACCGGGTCTTGCTCGGTATCGTCATCATCGTGCTGCTCTCCACCGGAGTGCTCTCCGCAGAGGGCGGCACGGCCATCGCAGCCGCAGGAGGAGCGCAGTGAGAACCTGGACCCCACCCCTGATCCCCGACCTCCCCGGCGAGGGGACCATCCCGAAGCTCTACAACACCGCGAGCGAGCGGTTCGAACATCCCGGCGTCTCCGACGGCACCGCGACCCTGTACGTCTGCGGCATCACGCCCTACGATGCCACGCACCTGGGGCATGCCTTCACCTATCTGGCGTTCGACCTGATGCAGCGAGCCTGGCTCGATGCGGGCATCAACGTCGTCTACGCCCAGAACATCACCGATATCGACGACCCGCTGCTCGAGCGTGCGAACGCCAACGGAGTGGACTGGCGTGCCCTGGCGGATGAACAGATCGGGCTGTTCCGCTCAGACATGTTCCGGCTCGGCATGCTGCCGCCGCAGCACTACGTGGCAGTGACCGAACAGATCGACGAGATCGCCGGGGCGGTGAAGGGGCTGCTCGAGAAGGGGGTGGCCTACTACATCGAGACGCCCGACGCCGAAGGCGAAGACATCTACTTCGACACGAATGCCGCCGAGAAGATCACGCAGTGGCGTCTCGGAGATGTCGCAGCCGAATACGAGCGCAGCATGATGCGGCATCTCAGCGCTGAACGCGGCGGAGATCCGGACCGCCCTGGCAAGCGCGACCCCCTGGACCCGCTGCTCTGGCGTGCCGCACGAGACGGGGAGCCCAGCTGGGAATCATCCGTCGGCACCGGGCGTCCGGGCTGGCACATCGAATGCTCGGTGATCGCGACTCGCGCGCTCGGCGGTGTGTTCACCGTGCAGGGCGGCGGGCAAGACCTCGTCTTCCCGCACCACGAGTTCACCGCGGCTCATGCAACGTCACTGTCGGGTACTCCTCTCGCACACGCCTACTGCCACGTGGCGCTCGTCTCGTACCAGGGGTACAAGATGTCGAAGTCTCGAGGCAATCTTGTTTTCATCTCGAAGCTGCTCGACAGCGGGACCGATCCGTCGGCCATCCGACTCGGTCTCATGGCGCATCACTACCGTACGGAGTGGGAGTGGAAGGATGAAGACCTGGCGACGGCGCAGCGTCGCCTCGCAGCGTGGCGTGCGGGCCTCGAACTGCAACCGGAGGAGCCCGTCTCGTCAGTCGTAGTGCTCCAGCAGCTGCGTGCCGCCTTCGCGAACGACCTCGATACGCCGGTGATGCTGGCGATCCTTGACTCCGCGCTCGCCCAGGGCGTCGATGATCCGGGCCTGGTCGCGGATGCGTCGGAGGCGCTGCTCGGCGTGCGGCTCGTCGAGCGGGAGACCGAGGACTAAGCCTCGTCGTCTGAAGAGCCGCTATCGGTGTTCTCGGTATCGGCGTCTTCGGTTTCGACGTCTTCGGTGACGCTGTCGTCGGCTTTCGGGGTCTCGGCAGACTTCCCTTCGGCGTCGGTGCTCCCGGGGTCGGCGCTGTCGGCGTCGGTGCTCCCGGTATCCGAAAGCAGTCGGGCATCGTCGAGCAGTCGCTCGAATTCCATCGCGATCGCGTCGCCGGAGGCCTCGGCCGCCATCGTGGCGTCCCGCGACTCTTCAAGCGTGCGGATGTAGCGAGACATGTCTTCGTCGGCGTCGGCGATGCGGTTGATGTTCGCCTCCCACTCGGTCGCTTCGTCGAGGAGCTCGCCGCGTGGAATCACGATATCGAGGAGCTCTTCGAGCTTGTCGAGGAGTGCGAGGGTCGCCTTGGGAGACGGTGAGCTGTGCACATAGTGCGGCACCTCTGCCCAGAGAGACAGCGAGTCGATGCCGGCCTCGATGAATGCGAGATCGATGACGGTCGAGATGCCTACCGGCCCTTCATAATCGGAGCGCGTTGCTCCGGTCGCGGCCCGGACCTTCGGATTCTCGCTCGACAGTGAGACGGCGATCGGTCGTGAGTGCGGCGAGTCGGAGTACATCGATCCGAGGAGCACGACCGAATCGATGCCCCAGACGTCGACGAGTTCGACGATCTCATCGGCGAAGGATCGCCAATCCCGTGACGGCTCGACGCCTGCGAGCAGGAAGATGCCGCGCGCGCGACTGCCGTCGAGTCGTCGCACCGTATCTTCGGTCATCTCTGCGAGTGCCTCGCCGGGGGAGTCCAGCCCCGCGATTCCGGGGCGCTGGATCTCACCGAAGAGGCGGGTGTCGGGCCAGTCGAGCACGCGATTACCGTGCTCGTCACGACCCAGCTTGGGGCGGTGCACCTGGAAGTCAACGTAGCCCTCGGCGCCGATCGCGTGCAGCGGTTCCAGATGCATCAGTTCGCCGAGGTGCTGCAGCACCGTCGTCGTGGCTGCTCCGGCATCGCTCCAGCCCTCGAAGGCGGCGATGAGTATGCGCGGCGGTTCGGCGCCTGAGTCTGCGGGGGTCACGGGTGCTGCGGCTCCTCACGGGTTCGGTCCCGGTTCAGCAAGAACCGGATCAGTACAGGGTACCGCCGCGGCTCGGTAGACTCGTGGGAATGAGCGCAGCATCGACCTCCGACCCGGCACCGCGGGCGATCCTCTGGGACATGGACGGGACCGTCATCGATTCCGAACCTCTCTGGTTGCAGGCCGAGGTCCGCATGCTCGAGCGGTATGGGCTGGAGCTCGGGGAGGAACTGCATGATCGGCTCATCGGTACGGGGCTGTGGGCCGGTGCCGAGCTCTTTCGGGAGCTCGGTGTTCCGCTGACTGCGGATGAGATCGTCGCCGAATGGGTGGCCGGAGTCGAGGAGGGGCTTGAGCAGAGCGAACCTCTGTGGCGGCCGGGCGCGGTCGAATTGCTGACCGAGCTGCGCGACGCGGGTACTCCGTGCGCGCTCGTCACGATGTCAGTGCGATCCTTCGCCGAGAAGGTCGTGTCCCTGCTGCCCGAGGGCGTGTTCAGCGCCATCATCGCGGGTGACGAGGTGGAGCACGAGAAGCCGCATCCGGATCCGTACCTTCGCGGGGCTGCAGCTCTCGGCGTCGATATCGGCGATTGCTTGGCGTTCGAGGACTCACCGACCGGCGCACGGTCAGCACGCTCGGCGGGCGCAGTGACGGTTGGTGTGCCGAACATGATTGCGCTTGACGGGTCGGCGGCGCACGAGGTGTGGCCCTCGCTCGTCGGAGTGGATCTGCACGTGCTCACCGAGGGATTTGCGCGCGTTCGCGCTGCCGAAGTCTCCGACACTCCGGCTGCCAGCGGGCCGTTTCGCTACGGCGACCGTGTGCAACTGACGGGTCCGAAGGGGCGGATCAATACCGTCACCCTGATCCGAGGCGGCGAGTTCCACAGTCACCGGGGCACGATTCAGCACGCCGATCTGGTGGGCCTCCCGGATGCCTCGGTAGTGGTCAACAGCACCGGGGAGGAGTATTTGGCGCTGCGACCACTGCTTTCGGACTTTGTGATGTCGATGCCGCGAGGCGCTGCGATCGTGTATCCCAAGGACGCGGCGCAGATCCTCTCCCTCGCCGATATCTTCCCGGGGGCGACAGTGGTCGAGGCCGGGGTCGGATCCGGAGCCCTCTCGTTGCATCTGTTGCGGGCGATCGGACCGGAGGGGCGCCTGCACTCGTTCGAACGGCGTGACGAGTTCGCGCAGATTGCGCAGGCTAACGCCGCGGCCTTCGCGGGCGGAGCGCCTGCGAACTGGTCGGTGACCGTTGGTGATTTGCAGGAGCAGCTGCCTGCGGCCTGCCCGGGCGCGAGCGTCGACCGTATCGTGCTCGACATGCTGGCGCCCTGGGAATGCGTCAGCGTCGCCGCCGATGCTCTGAAGCCAGGGGGAGTGCTCATCTGCTACGTCGCGACGGTCACCCAGCTGTCTCGCACCGTGGAAGAGCTGCGAAGCTCGGGAAGTTTCACCCACCCGCAGGCCTCCGAGACGATGGTGCGCGGCTGGCACGTCGAGGGTCTCGCCGTCCGTCCGGATCATCGGATGGTGGCGCACACCGGCTTCCTCGTGACCGCTCGCCGATTGGCTCTGGGCACCGTCCTGCCGAGTCTCAAACGCCGGGCCTCGAAGAGCGATTTCAGCGAGGACGACATGGCGAGCTGGTTACCGGATGCTGCGGGCGGCACGGATGCCTCGGTGTGGACGCCGGAAGCGGTGGGTGAACGCGGCAAGAGCGACAAGATCCTGCGTAAGAAGGCGCGAGAAGCCCATCGACTCGCTGCGCAGACGGAGAATGGGGAAAGCCCCGAGGCTGTCTGACGGGATTCCCTGCGGCACTCGGATAGTATGGCCGGGTTCACCGAACTTCTGCGAGAGGTCTCCATGCGTCGTCGTATCCTCCCCGTCATCGCGGTTCCCGCGCTGCTGCTCGCCGGTGCGACCGGCTGCTCGGCACAGGCAGCAGCAGACAACTGCGCACCCACGCTCAAGCCGGGTGCGCTGAGCGACGGCGTGGAGGTGAGCGGTACCTTCGGTGAGGAGCCGTCGATCACGGTTCCGGAAGATGTACGTGCGCAGGTTTCGCAGCGCACGGCTGTGGTGTCGAGCGACGATCGTGATGAACTCGCGGAAGATGACGGGTTCGTTCTCGCGAATGTGGCGTACTTCGACTCTTCGACCGGAGAGGCGGTCGGTCAGTCCGGCCCCTTTGATGCGAACCGTGCGTCTCGCTTCGTCATGCTGGGCCAGGATCCGCTCGGCGCCGGCCTCGAATGCACGGCTGCGGGCGACCGCACGCTCGTGGTGCTGAGCCCTGAAGAGACCGAGGCTTACGCCCAGACGATGAACCTGCAGGTCGAATCGGGATCCTCCGTGATCGCGGTAGTCGACACGGTCGGCGTGGGGGAGACTTCAGCGCGTGGCACCGAGCGCGGCTTGCCTCAGGGCTTCCCCGCCGTCGTGACCGATGAGCACGGCAACCCCGGAGTCGTCCTGCCTCCGCAGGGATTCTCCGATGGGACGCGCACCGCAGTCCGCATCGAGGGCAAGGGTGCGAAGGTCGGTGCTGACGACACCGTCCTCGTCCATGCACTGGGTGTCGACGGCGAAGGAGAGGTGTTCGCGAATACGCGCGAGCAGGGCACCCCGATCCCGATCTTCGATGAGGAGACAGCACCTGCCGATGGCTACGACTTCCGTGACCAGATCACCGGCGTTCCCGTAGGTTCGCAGCTCGTGATCATGCGCGGCGGCGAGTCGCCGCATGTGCTCGTGCTCGACATCCTGGGCATCGCGTAGGCGGACTCGATGACGGCCGGGCGCATTCCCGGTGAGCAGCGGCTTTTCAGCCTGCTGCTCGCCCTCATCGCCACGCCGCAGGGCGCGACGAAGCGAGAGCTGCTCTCCAGCGTCTACGGCTATGCGGATCGCTATGAGCGGGAGTCGGCATCGGTTGCGCTCGAACGGCAGTTCGAGCGCGACAAAGATCAGTTGCGCACACTCGGGATGCCGATCGAGACGCTCGATTCTCCGACAGAGCCCGGGAACACGCAGCTCACGCGATACCGTATCTCTCGGGAGCGCTTGGAGGTGCCCGCAGAGCTGAGATTCTCTGCAGAGGAACTGGTGCTGCTGCGGCTCGCGGCGCTGGCCTGGCGCGATGGCAGCATGGGTGAACACTCCAGACGCGCTGCCATGCGACTGGAAGCGCTAGGAGCTGGCGTCGACGCCCGACATCTCGGAGTCGTGCCCAAGATCGGTTCGGTGGAACCGGCTGCTCCGGTGCTCCAGCGGGCCATCGATGAGCGGCGCACGGTCGTGTTCGACTATCAGCTCCCGGGCAAGGCGCGTCCGTTGCAGCGCAGAGTCGCTCCGTTGCGATTGCATCGTGCAGACGGGCGCTGGCATCTGGTGGCGTGGGATCTTGAGCGCGACGCGGGCCGAGTCTTTCTGCTCTCGCGTATTGCTGGAGATGTGCGTCGGGAACGCGACACCTTCGAAGTGGCGCTGCTCGACCGGGCGGATGAGCAGATCGGCGAATTGCTGCGCCGTGGCGAAACCCAGCTTGCGGATCTCTGCGTGCGACGCGGTTCGACCGCGGAGGCGAGGCTCTCACCTCGGTCGGTCAGCGGAGAAGGAGAGGTTGCCGGATTCCGTACGCTGCGGGTCGGTACGCTCGATTATCACGAGCACGCCCTTGCCGATGAGCTTGCCACGTACGGTGCTGATGTCGAGGTGCTCGGCCCCGAGGTGCTTCGGAAGGCCGTGCGGCGGCGACTCGCGACGGTGGCCGCACAGCATATGTCTGCGGATGCCGCGGGAGAAGGTGGTCGGCGTGGCGCGTGACCTGACCTCGGTGGATCGAGTCCTGCTGCTCTTCAACCTCGTGCCTTATCTGCGGGAGCGCGGGCCGACGCCCATCGTCGAGCTCGCCGAGACCTTCGGCGTCGAACCGGCCGAGCTCCGCAGCCTGTTCCGATTCCTCGGCACCGCCGGCGTGCCGGGGGAGACGCTGACCTATCAGCCGGAAGACCTCTTCGACATCGACTGGGATGCGCTGGAGCACGAAGACCTCGCCAGCCTGGTGCGTCCAGTGGTCGTGGAAGAAGTACCGCGCTTCGCGCCGGTAGAGGCGGCTGCGCTCATCGCAGGGCTGCAGGCGCTCACTTCGATGCTCCCGGCTGACGATGCCGAACTTGCGGCACGTACCGCCGCCAAGCTGGGTGAAGCGTTCGCCGTGCCGTCTGATGCCGCAGCGCTCAGCATCAGCGTGGAACCGCAAGACGAACGTCTGCCAATGATCGTCGAGGCACTGCGAGTCGGCGTCGCTTTGGAGTTCACCTACCGTGATGGAAGAGGAACCGAGACCGAGCGGAGGGTGAGCCCGATGCGACTCCAGCAGGGAGCCGACGCTTGGTACTTGCGCGGTGTGTGCCATGATCGGGGCGAGGAGCGGACGTTCCGCGTCGATCGCATGCGTCGCCTCGCGATGCTCGATGAGCCCGCATTGCTCGCGGAGCCGGCGACGCTTGCGCAGCGAGCGGAGCCAGCAGATTCCGCGAAGCCGCAGCGCGCGCCCCTTGCGGCACCTGCACCCGAGAAGCCGGCGTCGGTTCGGTCCGCCGGCGATGCCGTGACCGTCGAGGCTCGAGTGCGCGAGTGGGCGCTGTCCCGCATCTCCGGGTTCGAGCCGGAGCTTCTCGCCGTACCTGCGGAGGAGGGCTGGGTGCGCGTGCGCGTCGAGCTCGGCCATGTCGATGCTGCGATCCGTCTTGTCGAACATGCCCTGGGCGAGGTCGTCGTCGAAGCGCCGGACGAGGCTCGAGAGGCCGTTCGGTGCTGGGCCGAAGAAGCGCTCGCGTACTACGACGAGTGAGCGCAATGCTCGTACGCATCCCGGCGGATCCCGGGAGTCGCTGGGATACACTGGGCGCGTGGCGGTGAGAAGTCGGCGAGCGCGGAACTCCGAGGGGAGGATGAGCCTCGGGGAGCATCTCGTCGAACTGCGCAAGCGACTCATCATCTCGGCAATCGCGATTGCTCTCGCTCTGGTCGCCGGTTGGTTCCTGTCGGATTGGGTCTGGGATGTGTTGCGCGCGCCGTTGCGGATCATCGAAGAAGAGACGGGTCGTACTGCCCAGATCATGTACACCGATGTGTCGAGCGGCTTCGATCTCAAGATGCAGATCTCGCTGTTCATCGCGGTGATGATTGCTTGTCCGATCTGGTTGTACCAGCTCTGGGCGTTCATCGTGCCCGGGTTGCGTCGGCGTGAGAAGTGGTACGCCATCGGATTCCTCGGCACTGCGGTGCCCCTGTTTCTGGGTGGTATCTACGCCGGATGGAGCGTCCTTCCGAACATCGTCAGGCTCATGGCAACCTTCCAACCCGACGAAGACGTCTTCAGTATGAACGCGCGATCGTACCTCGACTTCGCCATCAAGCTGCTACTCGCGGTCGGAGTCGGCTTTGTACTGCCCGTGCTTCTCGTGCTCCTCAACTTCATCGGAGTGCTGCGCGGCATGTCGATCCTGAAGAGTTGGCGGATCGCGATCCTCTGCATCGTCATCTTCGCCGCGATCACCACCCCGGCTGCCGATCTCATGAGCATGTTCCTATTGGCTGCGCCGATCGCCGTGCTGTACTTCATCGCGGCGGGAGTCGCGATCTGGCATGACCGAATTGTTGACCGGCGACGTGCCGCTGACCTTGCCGACTATGACCTCGAGGATGTGCACGGGTGAGCGGCGCTTTGCACCCCGCTCTCGACCACTTCGCTGAGCGCCTCGGTTACCCGCTCGACGCGTTCCAGCGCGCTGCCTGCGAGCGGCTGGAGGAGGGGCGCAGTGTGCTCGTCGCTGCGCCGACCGGGTCTGGAAAGACGACCGTCGCGGAGTTCGCCGTCAGGCTGGCACGACGTGAGCGCGACGCGCGCATCTTCTACACGGCACCCATCAAGGCGCTCTCGAATCAGAAGTTCCACGAGCTCTGCGCGGAGTACGGGGAGGACGAGGTCGGCCTCTTGACCGGCGATGTCAATGTGCGTGGCGACGCTCCGATCATCGTGATGACGACTGAAGTGCTGCGCAACATGATCTATGCCGAGGGCTCGGACGGCGGAGGCGGCGGATCGCGGGCGGTGCTCGATGACCTCGCCTTCGTGGTGCTCGATGAGGTCCATTACCTCGGCGACCGGCACCGAGGCGCAGTATGGGAAGAGATCATCCTGCACCTGCCGCGTCATGTGCGCATCGTCGCGCTCTCGGCCACCGTCTCGAACGCCGAGGAATTCGGTGACTGGATCCATGCCGTACGCGGTGATACCGATGTGATCCTCTCAGAGCACCGCCCCGTACCGTTGCACCAGCACGTGCTCACATCGCGGGCGCTGCTGCCGCTCTACATCGATGCCGAGGCGGACCCCACCGGTCGTGGCGGCCCGCGCCGCCGCCGGCTCAATCCCGAGCTCCGGGAATTGGAATGGGGCGGCCGCCGCAGCGGCTCAGGTCGTGGCGGGCGCGGCGAGCGCTCTCGAGGTCGCCCGCCGCGACGTCGAGCGCCCCGCATCTCGCACGCTGATATCGCGCGTGCGCTTGACGAGACCGGGCTCACCCCGGCGATCGTGTTCGTGTTCAGTCGCAACGGCTGTGATCAGGCAGTGCGCCAGTGCATGTTCGAAGGGGTCCGGCTGACCACGCGCGAGGAGCGAGACGAGATTCGGCGGACTGTTCGTTCGGGACTCGTCGGCCTGAGCGATGAGGAGCACCGTGTACTCGGTACGCGCGAGTGGAGCGCGGCGCTCGAGCGCGGGGTCGCCGCGCATCACGCCGGGCTGCTTCCTGCGCTGAAGAGCATCATCGAGCGCCTCTTCCAGCGACGGCTCGTGAAGCTCGTCTTCGCAACCGAGACGCTTGCCCTCGGTATCAACATGCCCGCGCGCGCGGTGGTGATCGAGAAGCTCACGAAGTTCAACGGCGAAGAGCGCGTGCCGCTCACCTCCGGCGAGTACACCCAGTTGACCGGTCGTGCCGGTCGTCGTGGGATAGATACCGAGGGGCACGCGGTCGTCGTCTGGCAAGACGGTACGGACCTCGAGGCACTCGCACACCTCGCAGGAGCCCGGTCGTTTCCGGTGAAGTCGATCTTCCGGCCGACACCGAATATGGCGGTGAATCTGCTCGGTCGGATGAGTCGTGAGAGTGCACACGAAATGCTCGAGCTCTCCTTCGCCCAGTTCCAAGCCGATCGCGCGGTCGTCGCGCAGGCGCGCGAACTGCGTGCGGAGCAGGAGTCGCTCGCGGGGTACGAGGCCGCAGTTGCTCGAGCGCACGGCTCGGATCGAAAACGCTGGGAGGATCGCACACGCAAGCTCCGTCGTCGTATCGAGCGAGGGCGTCGTCAGATCGCCGCCCGAACGGGCACGATTGCCCGCACGTTCGATCGAGTGGTCGATGCGCTTCTCGACCTCGGGTATCTCACGGCGCACAGGCGATCTGAAGAGCTCGAGGTCGCACCGTGGGGAGAACTGCTGCGCCGCATCTACGGCGAACGGGACCTGCTGGTCGCCGAGTGCCTGCGCCGCGACGCCTGGCGCGGACTGGACGCGCCGGGCCTGGCCGCGATGTGTTGCGCACTGAGCTACGAGCCGCGGCGCGACGATGAACTCGAGGAGCGCCTGCCGGGCGGTCGTTTCGCTGAGGCCTACGATCGGGTGCTCGACATCTGGGTCGAGCTCGACGACCTCGCCGAGCAGCATCGGCTTCCGCGAGCAGCGCCTCCGCATGCCGGATTCGCGCGCGCAATGCGCGCATGGGCGCGCGGCGACTCGATCGAGCGCGTGCTCGAGGAGAGCGGCGCCGGTGCCGGTGATTTCGTGCGCTGGGCGAAGCAGACGATCGATCTGCTCGATCAGATTGCTCGTGCGGGTGAGCATGCCGGAAGCAGTGGTGCGAATCTCGGTGCGGAGGATTGTGATCGCCTCGCCGGCCTCGCGAAATTGGCGCGGGAGGCCAAGCGCGCGGTGCGGCGTGGCATCGTGGAAGCCTCCAGCTCCTCATGAGTGAGCGGCACGCAGGCTCGCGCGTCGGGTCGCTGAAGTGGTGGTTGGCTCTTCCGATCGCGGCGCTCGGCGGTTTCGCGCTCGATGCGGCCGCTCCCGGTCTGGGGTGGTGGCCGCTCGCGATCCCCGGCGCCGCGCTGATGCTGCTCGCGATGTGGCAGCAGCGCCCCGCATTCGGGCTGCTCGTCGGCTTCGTGGCCGGGGCGTCGTTCTGGATGCCGCACATATCGTGGCTCACTCTCTACCTCGGTCCAATTCCCTGGCTGGGCCTCTGCGGCGCCATGGTGCTCTGGTTCACACTGATGGGCGGGCTCGTCGGCAGTGGCACTCGTGGATTCGCGATCCTGCGAGACCATTCAGCGCGCCCGGCAGTGCGAGCGCTGCTCGCGGCTGCTCAGGCAGTGACTGCGGCCGGACTCTGGGTGGCGCGCGAGCAGTTGCAGGGCGCCTGGCCGTATGGCGGCTTTGCTTGGGGACGACTGGCACACACCCAGGCTTCATCGCCTCTCGGCGATCTCGCCTCGTGGATGGGTTTCGTGGGGCTCACCGGGCTGCTTGCACTCGCGGCTGCGGGGATCGCGGGAGCCGTAATCGCCGGGCTCGAACAGTGGCGGATCACGAAGGTTACTCGGGCGGTGTCCAATGCCGTTGCAGGTGACAGTGCTCCCTCCAAGACGCGTTGGCCACGCGTGTATGCAGGACCGCTGATCACAGTCGCCGGTGTGACCGCCTCGGTACTGTTGCTGGCGTGCGTCCCTCCAGCACAGCTGGAGCGCACAGGAGACGTGCGGATTGCGGCGATTCAGGGAAACTCGCAGGCCGGCATCTTTGATGATCGCGACTCAGGCGATGTGTTCGACGATCACATTGCGGAGACCGAGCGCCTGCTTGACCGGCTCGAGGCCTCTGGCGATAGCGTCGATCTCATCGTGTGGCCGGAGAACAGCGCTGAGTACGAGGTCCGTGACCGCGTCCGAGACGGTCAGCGCATCGCCCAGCTCGCCAGGCGCAGCGGAGCGGCGATCGTCGTGGGATCAGTGCTGCAGGATCCGGACGGCACGTTCACGAACAGTTCGCTCGTGTGGGGACCCCAAGGACCCCTGGCAGCTGATGGCAAGCGGGCTCGTCCGGGCGAGGAGTTGCGTTACGACAAGCGATTCCCAGTGCCCTTCGCCGAGTACATGCCGAACCGGGAGTTCTTCCATGCGCTGGTGCCCGAGCTCGTCGAGCTGGTGCAGCTCGAGTATGAGTTCGGTACGCGCCCCGCGGTGATGGAGATCCCTATTGGAGACCTCGATGACGCCAGCGGTGTTTCTGAGCACGTTCGCGCCGGCCTCGCGATCTGCTTCGATATCGTTGTCGACGCGCACGCTGAGGCGATGGTTCGGGACGGTGCGCAGCTGATTCTCGCTCCGACCAACAACGCCGACTTCGGCTATACCGACCAGAGCGCGCAGCAGCTCCAGATCGCGCGGCTCCGCGCGATTGAGACGGGACATGCAGTCGTCAACATTTCTACGGTCGGTACCAGCGAGATCGTCGGACCCGACGGAAACTCGTTGGACGCACTCGAACCGCACACTGCCGATGCGCTGCTGGCGGACGTGCCGTTGGTGCGCGGCATCACCCCCGGCATCGCCGTGACGCCCCGGCTCGCTTGGGCGTGGATCGTACTCGGTCTCGGAGGTTCCGCCGTCGGTGCGCTGACGATCCTCCGGTCACGAAACAAGGAGCAGTAAGAGAGGGGGACTACTTCTTCCCGCTGCGTCTCGCCCGCAAGAGTTGCAACCGTTCCTCGAGGAGTTCCTCCAACTCCTCACGGGAGCGGCGCTCGATGAGCATGTCCCAGTGCGTGCGCTGAGATGCTTCCTTCTCTTCGAACTCGGCTCGTGCGGTCTGCCCGGCTTCATCATCGAGAAAGCCCAGTTCTCCCGTACGCTGGTCGATCCAGTCGGGCGGCGGCTCTGCATCGGCGTCGAAGGTCACCGTGAACCGCGTGCCCTTATCGGTCAGGTACTCCACGCTGCGCCGCGGAGCCAGTTCCACCCCTGCCTCGCCTTGCAGGCTGGTCGACCCGATTCGCGCACCTCGGAGTGTTCGCTCGGCCATGGATCCTCCTCCGTTGGGGGAACCACCTGAAGCCGCGGGCGGTTCCCTTGCCTCCTCTCCGCAGACTACTCCTCTGGGCGGCGGGGCGATACCCCTCCGCGATGCGAGACCGCGATTCCACTACGCTGGAGGCTGAAACCGCCGCACCCCGCCGACCGCGCAGAGTGCGCAGCGCAGCACTACCGAATGAAGGAGCATCTGTGACTCAGCCTCTCGAACCCAATAGCCTGCAGGGCCGTCGCGCTCTCGTGACGGGATCCTCCCGTGGCATCGGTGCCGACACCGTGCGCTACTTCGCGGAGGCCGGAGCCGATGTCGTCGTCAACTTCCGCAACAAGGCGCCTCGGGCCGAGAAACTCGCCGCACAACTGCGAGAGCTCGGTTCGCGCGCGATCGTGCAGGGTGCCGACCTGACGGATCCTGCCTCCGTCGCTTCCATGATGGACGCGGTGCGCGAGGAGTTCGGCGGCCTCGATATCCTCGTGCTCAATGCTTCCGGGGGTATGGAGAGCGGCATGGGCGAAGACTATGCGCTCCGCTTGAACCGTGATGCGCAGGTCTCGGTGCTCGACGCAGCGCTGCCGCTGATGAGCGAGGGGTCGCGAGTCGTCTTCGTGACGAGTCACCAGGCGCACTTCATTCGAACCACTCCGACGATGCCGGAGTACGAGCCGGTGGCGCGCTCCAAGCGTGCCGGCGAGGATGCGCTGCGCGAGCGCATCCCGGAGCTCGAAGAGCGCGGTATCGGCTTCGTGGTCGTGTCGGGCGACATGATCGAGGGCACCGTGACCGCCACGCTGCTCAACCGGTTGAACCCCGGTGCGATCGAGGAGCGACGCGAGCAGGCGGGTCGCCTCTACAATGTGTCGGAGTTCGCGGCAGAGGTCGCACGAGCTGCCGTCGACCCGATCCCGGCCGATCACACGAGGCTCACCGGAGACGTCTCGAGCTTCGCAGCGGAGTAGTCGCTTTCTCCTGTGTCGCGGGTGGCTGCCGAGCGGATAGCTCGGCAGCCACCCGTTTGCGTTGCCGCCTCAGGTGCATTCTCAGGCCCTGAGCACGTCTGTTACGGGAGTGTTTCGGAGCTGTTTCCGGAAGATATTCTTGATTCACGCGATTCGGAATAATTCAAGCCCTGCCGAATATTATTCGGTCATAATGCGCATATCTTGGTATATCACGCATAAGGTTCGATGGTCGATTCATTTTGCCGAATAAAACGGTGATATTCTCGAGCTCCGGGTTGACGATGCCCGAGTCCCGGATACTTCGAGAAAGGGCGTCGATGCGCACGAACCACCCCACTCAGCAGCCCGTCGCCACTGGCCTCTATCGGCCCGAGGATGAGCGCGATGCCTGCGGCCTCGCCTCGGTCGTCTCACTGACCGGCGAACCCAGCCACGAGATCGTGGCACTCGCGCTCGAAGCGCTCGAGAATCTGGAGCATCGCGGCGCAGTCGGCTCCGACGCGGGAACTGGTGATGGCGCGGGCATCCTCGTAGACGTCCCCGACGCCTTCCTGCGCGAAGAGCTCGAGGGGCCCGGCATTGCTGATCGCCTTCCCGCAGCCGGCCTCTACGCGACCGGCCTCGTGTTCCTGCCGCAGGCTTCGACCGAGCGACAGGCCGTGCGCTACCGAATCACCTCAATCGCCGCGGAAGAAGGGCTCGAAGTACTGCACTGGCGCGAAGTGCCCGTGCGGCCGGAAGTACTCGGAGAGAGCGCTCGTGCTGCGAGCCCGGTGATCGAGCAACCGATCCTGGTCGCCTCGACCACGGGCGCCGTGTCCGGGCTCGGCGGATCAGTGCTTGGCGGACCCGCGCTCGGTGGATCGATGTTCGGCGGGTCCGGTGCTGACGGTGCGGAGATCGAGCGTCGCGCCTTCCGCGTGCGCAAGCGCATTGAACGCGAGACCGGATGCTATTTGCCATCGTTCTCCAGCCGGACCATGACCTACAAGGGAATGGTCACGACGCTGCAGCTCGCAGAGTTCTACCCCGAGCTGCATGATGAGCGCCTGACTTCGCGCTTCGCGATCGTGCACTCCCGCTATTCGACCAACACGTTCCCCTCCTGGCACCTGGCGCAACCCTTGCGCATGGTCGCGCACAACGGCGAGATCAATACGGTGCGCGGCAACCGCAACTGGATGAGGGCACGAGAATCGCAGCTGGTCTCCGAACGACTCGGCGATCTCCGCCCGCTTCTCCCCATCTGCTCGGAGGGGGGCAGCGACTCTGCGAGCTTCGATGAAGTGCTCGAGTTGCTGGTCGCCGCCGGCCGTTCCCTGCCTCACGCGCTCGCGATGATGGTGCCGGAGGCCTGGGAATCGGAGCTCGGTCTCTCGGATGACCTGCGTGCCTTCCTCGAATATCACTCGCTCGTGATGGAGCCGTGGGACGGCCCCGCGGCGATGATCGCGACCGACGGCAATGAGCTCGTGGCCTTGCTCGACCGCAATGGGCTTCGTCCGGGACGTTTCCAGATCACCTCTGACGGACTGCTCGTCATCGCGAGTGAGACCGGAGTGCTCGACTTCGCGCCCGAACGGGTCGTGCGACGGGGGAGGTTGCAGCCCGGCCGCATGCTCGCAGTCGATCTCTCTCACGGACGAGTTCGCTTCGACCATGAGGTCAAGGAAGAGCTGGCCTCGCTCGCGCCCTGGGGCGAATGGCTCCAGAACGGACGCATCCGGCTCACCGACCTGCCCGAACGCGAGCACCTCGTGCATCCGCCCGCGTCGATTCACCGCCGGCAGCGCACCTTCGGCTACACGGATGAGGAGCTGCGCGTGCTCCTCGCGCCGATGGCACGAGACGGCGCCGAGCCGATCGCGGCAATGGGCACGGACACCCCGATCGCCGTGCTTTCCGAGCGCCCGCGTCTCATCTTCGACTACTTCGTCCAGCAGTTCGCGCAAGTGACGAACCCGCCGCTCGACGCGCTCCGCGAAGAGCTCGTCACGAGCCTCGAGGCCAGCATCGGTCCTCAGCCGAATCTTCTGGCACAGTCCGAGGACCACGCGCGTCAAGTGATCCTCGACTTCCCGGTCATCGACAACGATGCGCTCGCCCGCATTCAGCACTTCAGCGAGGACGTCGAGCGCGAGCGCGCCGTCACCATCAGAGGACTCTACGAGGTGGGCGGGGGCGCGCAGGCGCTCGCGAACCGGCTCGAAGAAATGTGCCTCGAGACGAGCGCGGCGATTGCCGAGGGCGCTGAGTTCGTGATCCTCTCCGACCGCGACTCCAACCGACTGCAAGCGCCCGTGCCCTCGCTGCTCGCGGTATCCGCAGTGCACCACCACCTGATCCGCGAAGGCACGCGTATGCGCGTCGCTCTCATCGCCGAAGCCGGTGATGTACGCGAGGTGCATCATGTCGCCGCACTCATCGGCTACGGAGCCGCCGCAGTGAATCCGTATCTCGCGATGGAAAGCGTGGAGTGGTTAGTCCGCTCCGGTGAACTGGATGACGGGGGAATCGAGCCGATTGACGAGAAGACTGCGGTCGCCCGTCTCATCAAGGCCCTGGGCAAGGGACTCCTCAAGGTCATGAGCAAGATGGGGATCTCCACGGTCGCCTCCTACTGCGGCGCCCAGACTTTCGAAGCACTCGGACTCGCGCAGCACATCGTCGATCGCTACTTCACCGGCACCGGATCCCGTCTCGGAGGCGTCGGGCTCGACGTGATCGCGGCGGAGGTCGCGGCACGCCACCATCGCGCCTACCCCGATGACCCGGCGGCGCTGGCGCACCGTCGCCTTGAGACCGGCGGCGAATACCGTTGGCGCCGCGGAGAAGAACCGCACCTCTTCGACCCCGAGACGATCTACAAGCTGCAGCATGCGACCCGCACGGGCCGGCGCGAGATCTTCACCGAATACACGCGTCGCGTCAACGAGCAGCAGGAACGACTCATGACGCTGCGCGGACTCTTCCGCTTCGCGCCGCAGCGACCCCCGGTACCGCTTGATGAGGTCGAACCCGTCGAATCGATCGTGCGACGCTTCGCGACGGGCGCGATGAGCTATGGTTCGATCTCGCCTGAAGCTCATCAGACCCTTGCCATCGCGATGAATCGACTCGGTGGTCGATCGAATACCGGCGAGGGGGGCGAGAGCGAGGAGCGTCTGCTCGATCCTGAGCGCCGCAGCTCCATCAAGCAGGTCGCATCGGGTCGCTTCGGCGTCACCTCGATGTATCTGACGCATGCCGACGAGATTCAGATCAAGCTTGCGCAGGGGGCAAAGCCCGGCGAGGGCGGGCAGCTTCCGCCGCAGAAGATGTACCCCTGGATCGCTTCGACGCGTCACGCGACGCCGGGTGTTGGGCTGATCTCTCCGCCACCCCACCACGACATCTACTCGATTGAAGACCTCAAGCAGCTGATCTTCGATCTGAAGCGAGCGAATCCATCGGCGCGCATCTCGACGAAGCTCGTCTCGCAGTCGGGTATCGGTCCCGTCGCGGCGGGCGTGGCGAAGGCGCTCTCCGATGTCATTCTGGTCTCCGGGCACGACGGCGGCACCGGTGCGAGCCCGATGAACTCGCTCAAGCACGCCGGTTCGCCCTGGGAACTCGGTCTCGCCGAGGCTCAGCAGACGCTCATGCTCAACGGCCTGCGAGATCGCGTCGTGGTGCAGGTCGACGGCCAGCTGAAAACCGGACGAGACGTGGTCATCGCCGCTCTGCTCGGAGCCGAGGAATTCGGCTTCGCGACCGCGCCGCTCGTGGTTTCCGGCTGCATCATGATGCGCGTGTGCCATCTCGACACATGCCCGGTCGGGGTTGCGACGCAGAACCCAGAGTTGCGCTCTCGCTTCACCGGGCAGGCCGAGCACGTCGTCAACTTCTTCCTGTTCATCGCCGAAGAGGTGCGAGAACTGCTCGCCTCGCTCGGCTACCGCAGCCTCGACGAAGCGACCGGTGACCATCGCGCGCTCGACGTCGACTTCGCCATCGCGCACTGGAAGGCGGAGGGGCTCGACCTCACGCCGATCCTGTGCGGCCCCGAATTCGCCGACGACGAACCGCGCCGATCCGGAAGAAGCCAGGACCACGAGCTCGACCAGCACTTCGACCGAGCCCTCATCCCGCTCGCCGCCGACGCGCTGGAACGTCGCGAGCCGGTGGTGGTCGACCTGCCGATCCGCAACATCGACCGTGCGGTCGGAACGATGCTCGGGCACGAGGTCACCAAGCGCTTCGGCGCCGATGGGCTCGCCCCGGAGACCATCGACATCACGCTCACCGGGTCGGCCGGACAGTCACTCGGCGCATTCTTGCCGTCGGGAATGACACTGCGCCTGATCGGCGACGCCAACGACTACGTCGGCAAGGGGCTTTCAGGCGGAGAGATCGTGATCCGATCCCACCCGAACGCCGTGCTCGAGTCTGACGGCAACGTGATCGCGGGCAATGTCATCGGTTACGGTGCCACGGGCGGATCCCTGTGGATCGCGGGCGTCGTCGGCGAGCGCTTCCTCGTCCGAGGCTCCGGAGCGACCGCCGTCGTCGAAGGCACGGGTGATCACGCGCTCGAATACTTCACTGGCGGATTCGCTCTTATCCTCGGCCCCACCGGCCGCAATATCGGCGCGGGCATGTCCGGAGGCGAAGCCGTACTGCTCGACCTCGATCCGACCGATATCAACTCGGCAGAGCTCGACTCCGGGGCATTGCAATTGCAGTCGATCGGAGTGGAAACCCCCGAGGATCGGGCGCTGCGCGAGCGCGTCGCCGCTCTGCTGAAGCGACACGTCGAGCAGACCTCGTCCACGCTGGCAGCGGGTCTCCTCGACCAGATCGAGGCTGATCCGGAGCAGGTCTTCGGCCGCTTCACCCGGCTCGTGCCGAGAAACTACGCCCGCGTCATCGAGATCCGCGAAAGCGCGACCCGACGCGGCATCGACCCCGATGGCGACCAGGCCTGGTCCGAGATTCTGGAGGCGACCCGTGGCTGATCCCCGAGGTTTTCTGAAAGTTCGCGAGCGCGAGCTCGCACCGAAGCGCCCCGTGCCCCTGCGGTTGCAGGACTGGCGAGAGGTCGTCGATCCGGCTGACCCGACGCTCGTCGCGAAGCAGGCCTCGCGCTGCATGGACTGCGGTGTGGCGTTCTGCCACCAGGGCTGCCCGCTCGGCAATCTCATCCCCGAGTGGAACGACCTCGTCTGGCGGGGTCGCGAGCGCGAAGCACTCGACCGATTGCACGCGACGAACAACTTCCCGGAGTTCACCGGTCGTGCATGCCCGGCGCCCTGCGAATCCGCGTGTGTACTCGGCATCAACCAACCTGCGGTGACCATCAAGCAGGTCGAGAACAGCATCATCGACCAGGGCTTCGCCAACGGCTGGGTCGAACCGCAACCCCCTGCGCGCCTCACCGGCCGCACGGTCGCGGTCGTCGGTTCCGGCCCTGCCGGTCTCGCGGCGGCGCAGCAGCTCACCCGAGCCGGGCACACCGTTGCCGTCTATGAGCGTGACGAGGTTCCGGGGGGTCTGCTGGCACTCGGCATTCCCGACTTCAAGCTCGAGAAGGCGCTCGTCGAGCGCCGCATCGCACAGCTCAAGGCCGAGGGCACGCGGTTCCGCACGGGAGTGGAGATCGGTGTCGACATGAGCTGGGGCGAACTGCGACGACGCTATGACGCCGTGGTCGTGGCCACGGGGTCCACGCGCCCACGACCGCTCGACCTGCCGGGTCGCGAACTCCCGGGGATCCATTACGCGATGGAGTACCTGACCGCTCAGAACCGCGCGTTGGCGACCGGCCGCCCGATCCCGAAGGAGCTCGATGCGAAGGGCAAGCGTGTCGTCGTCATCGGCGGCGGCGATACCGGCGCGGATTGCATCGGCACCGCGCATCGCCAGGGCGCTGCGTCCGTCACGAATCTCGCGATCGGGCGCAGGCCATCCGAGGTGCGCGACGCATCCCAGCCGTGGCCGGTGCACCCCAACCTCTTCGAGGTATCGAGTTCGCACGAGGAAGGCGGCGAACGGCGGTTCCTCGCATCCACTGTCGAGTACGTCGCAGATGCACAGGGGCGCCTGTGCGGACTCTCGGTTGCCGAGACCGCCTACACTGAGACCGGCCGCGAGCCGACCGTCGGCACCGAGCAGCTGCTCGATGCCGATCTCGTGCTCATCGCCATGGGCTTCACAGGGCCGGAGGCCATTGAGGATCCGCGACTCACTCTCGAACGTGGTCGTCGTGGTGCCTTCGAGCGCGGACGCGACTACTCGACATCCGCCCCAGGCGTATTCGTCGCGGGAGACGCAGGGCGTGGGCAGTCGCTCATCGTCTGGGCGATCGCCGAAGGGCGAGCCGCAGCGGCAGCGGTCGACCAGTACCTGACCGGCGGCACTGTGCTGCCGGCGCCCGTTACCGCGCACGATCGCGCCTTCGCCTGACGTCGCGCACGTATGCGTCCCCGCATACCCCTCTGGCAGCCGCTGCCTGTGACCGACCGCGCAGCGGAAGCGGGTCTGGCAGATCAGCACGTAGATATGCAAACAGCACTTCAATATGCCGAATCTGCCGAGAATCACATATCTAGCAGCTGTTTCCATATCTACGTGCTGATCTGCAGCTGGCGCCGTCGTGTTCAGGAGCTGCAGACCGCCATAGCGCCTGACACCGAGCGCAGGAGTACCGTAGAGATGAACGCACGAGAGAAAGGGCGGGCATGATCATCACGGTCTTCGGAGGCAGCGGGTATGCAGGATCGCACATCGTGGAGGCGGCCGCCGTGCGCGGGCACGATGTGACGAGCATCACACGCACAGAGCCTGCGGAGCAGATGGCAGGAGTTCGTTACCGTATCGGCGACCTGCTCGATGAGGCCGAGCGCGCGCGGGCCTTGGAATCCTCCGAAGTCGTCGTGGTGGCGACCTCCCTGCACGGAAACGACGCCGAACAACTGCGCGATGCCATCCTCTCGCTTGCTGCCGAGAGCGATACTGCCGGCGTGCGCCTCGGCGTCGTCGGCGGCGCAAGCTCACTGCGCTATACGGCCGACGGACCGCTCGTGATGGATACGGAGGGATTCCCGCCCGACATTCGTCCAGTCGCCGGGGTGATGGCGGGGGTGCTCGACTCACTGCGCGAGACGCCGGAAAGTCTGGACTGGTTCTTGGTGAGCCCGGCGGGCGGGTTCGGTCGGCAGGCGCCGGGGGAGTACCTCGGGCATTACCGCACCGGAGGGGACGTGATGCTCGTCGACGACGAAGGCCGGTCTGAACTCTCGGGCGCTGATTTCGGTATGGCATTCCTTGATGAAATCGAGGATCCGCAGCACGCGCGGCAGCGCTTCACGATCGCCTATTGAGCGCGCCTGAGTAGGCTGGGCAGGTGGATCCCAAGCTCATCGACCGCTTGCGCGCAGACCTCGCTGCCGCCTCCTATCGAGTGGATGCTGTGACTGCGCTCCTAGGTGCGGGGGCGGAGGAAGCCCGACTACGCGGGGTCTTCGCCCCGGCCCGGCGTGCACTCGCTCAGCGGGAGTCGAGCCCGCTCGAGTCCCTTGTGCGAGTGCTGTTGCTGGGGGAAGCCATTGCGGTGGAGGAGATTGATGCCGCGCTGCCGTCGCTTGGTGCCGCGGGGGCGATCGAACTCGGTTTGCTGACAGCGGACGATCAGTTCGGAGCGTCCGAGAACTTCGCCGTGTCCCAGAGCCCTGCCGGGTCGCAGGTCTCCGATTCGACGAGCCGTCTGCGAGCTGCTCTCTCCCTCAACCCGGTCGTCGTCGATGATTCCGCGTTCGACGATCCGGCGGAATGGTGGATCCTCTCTGATCTCGATGATCAGTTACGACGAGCCCCCGCGCGCCCCGACCACGTGATGGGCATCGGGGGAGCTACCCGTTCGCTCATCGCGCTGGTGCCTTCCGGTCCTCTCGATCGTGCGCTGGATCTCGGTACCGGATGCGGCATCGTCGCGCTCCATCTCGCACGCCGCGTCGGTTCCACCGGAGCCGTTGTTGCGACTGACATCTCCGATCGTGCGTTGTGTTTTGCCGAAGCGAACGCACGCCTCAATGGCGTGGACGGTATCGACTTCCGCAAGGGAAATCTCTTCGAACCCGTCGACGAAGAGCGGTTCGACCTGATCCTCTCGAATCCGCCATTCGTCATCACCCCGCGTGGTGACAAGGTGCAGAATCACCGTCGTTATGAGTACCGGGACGGCGGACTTGTCGGCGATGCGCTGGCCGAGGCAGTCGTGCGATCCGGACCTGCGTACCTCGAAACGGGTGGACAGCTGCTCTGCCTCGCCAACTGGGAGTGCCCGTGGGGCGTCGACGGTCTCGGGCGGGTGCGGGCGTGGATCGATGCCGCGGCGAAGGGTATTGACGAGCCGGTGGCCGCTTGGGTGATCGAGCGCGACCGTGTGCTGCCCGAGCAGTACGCCGAAACGTGGGCGCGCGACGGGGGAGCGAGGCCTGGCGATGCTGAGTTCGAACGGCTCATGGATGACTGGCTTGTGGATTTCTCAGCTCGTCGCGTGGCTGCGATCGGCCTCGGATCTATCCGCGTTGCACGAGCTGCGCAGATGGCTGGTCGCGCAGACGCTGGTAGGCAGACCGGGGCTGATGCTACTGTCGTGCGTCTTGAACGTGCTTCCGGCGCGTGGGGCGCGCATCCTGCGGACCCGCTCCAACATGCCTTCGAGACTGCGATGCGCTGTGAGGCGATGACCGATTCCGAGATGCTGTCCACGCACTGGCAGAAGGACGCCGCGGTGGGAGAAGAACGCATGTACGAGCCAGGTATGGAAGCACCGTCGGAGCTGACGCTTCTCACTGAACGGGGGATCGCGCGGCGAGTGAGTGCGGATCCTCTCCTCTCCGCGGCAGTCGGTGCCTGCGACGGTGACCTCTCCCTCGAGCAGATCGCCGATGCGCTCGCGACAATCCTCGAGGTCGACGCAGATGCTGCACGGGATGCGCTCGTCGCCGGGGTCCGTGAGCTCGCTTGGCTTGGAATGCTCCGTCCGTCTGGGGAGGAGCCAGGCTTCGCTCGCTAGACTGGGTGGGTGATGCGAACGATCGACCTGCGTGGACGGGATCTCTCCCGCGCCGAATTGCTGACCCTCGTGCCTCGCGCCGCCGTCAGCGCCGAAACTGCAGTTGAACGAGTGCGCCCGTTGGTCGCCGCGGTCGCCGAGCACGGCGAGGCGGCGCTGCGCGAGCAAGCGCGCGACTTCGACGGCGTGACCGGGCACGCGCTGAGAGTTCCCGAGGCGGCAATTTCCTCGTCTCTCGCCGACTGTCCGCCTAAGGTGGAATCGGCGCTGCGCGAGCTCATCGCACGACTGCGGCTCGGCTCCGCGGCTCAGGTGCCGGCAGAGCAGGTGACTGTCATCGGAGACGGAGCCACCATCCGGCAGCGCTGGCAGCCGGTCGCGCGCGTCGGCCTCTATGCGCCAGGCGGTAAAGCCGCGTACCCGTCCTCGGTCATCATGAACGCTGTCGCTGCCCAGACCGCGGGGGTGCCGAGCCTCGCGCTCGCGTCGCCTGCGCAGAGCGATAACGATGGCCTTCCGCACCCGGCAGTGCTCTGGGCAGCCGCGCTGTGCGGGGTGACCGAGGTGTATGCGATCGGTGGGGCAGGTGCTATCGCCGCCTTCGCGCACGGCGTGCCGTCGATCGGTCTGGAGCCGGTCGACGTTGTTACCGGCCCCGGCAACGTCTTCGTCGCAGCCGCGAAGCGGGTGGTGAGTGGTCGCGTCGGCATCGACTCCGAGGCGGGTACGACCGAGATCCTCATTATTGCCGACGATTCGGCGCGCGCTGGCACCGTCGCGGCCGACCTCATCAGCCAGGCGGAACACGACGAGGCAGCCGCCTCCGTGCTCGTTACTGACTCCGCGGACTTCGCAGCTGAGGTGCTGGAGGAAGTCGAGCGCCGCGTCGCCGAAACTCGGCATTCGGAGCGCGCCGGGACCGCGCTCAGCGGACCGCAGTCCGCGGTGATCCTCGTCGACGACATCGCAACTGCGGCCAGGATCAGCAACGCCTATGGGCCCGAGCACCTTGAGATTCACACCCGCGACGATGAAGCGGTGCTGGGCAGCATCTCTGATGCGGGAGCGATCTTCCTCGGAGCCTCCACTCCGGTCAGCCTGGGTGACTACCTCGCTGGCTCGAATCACGTGCTGCCGACCGGGGGCACGGCTCGATTCGCTGCGGGACTCGGAGCGCACACCTTCTTGCGGCCCCAGCAGATCATCTCGTACGACCGCGCAGCACTCGATGCGGTGCGTGCTCCGCTGCTCGCACTTGCAGAGGCAGAGGGGCTGCCTGCTCACGGTGAGGCGGTCGAAGCGCGCTTCGAGACCGGAGTCGAGGACTGATGCACTGCCCTTTTTGTCGGCATCCTGATAGCCGGGTGATCGATTCTCGTACTTCTGATGACGGGCTCGCGATCCGTCGGCGGCGGCAATGCCCGGAGTGCGGGCGTCGCTTCAGCACGACCGAGACCGCGAGTCTCACCGTCATCAAGAGGTCAGGCGTCGTCGAACCCTTCAGCCGTGGCAAGGTGATGAGCGGAGTACGGAAGGCCTGCCAAGGACGACCGGTCACCGAAGCCGACCTCGCCGTGCTCGCGCAGCGAGTCGAAGAATCGGTGCGCTCCACCGGCGTCGCTCAGCTCGAGGCGAACGACATCGGGCTCGCAGTTCTGCCGCACCTGCGTGATCTCGATGAGATCGCGTACCTGCGCTTTGCGAGCGTCTATCAGGCTTTTGAGACACTCACCGATTTCGAATCCGCAATCGCCGCGCTCCGTGCGGCGCACCCCGCTGCGACGGACGCCGCGGACGACCCTGAGGAGTGAACCTCATGCGCCTGTTTCCGAAGCGCCTCTATCCGGCGCTGTTCAATTCGGTATTGCGCCGACTGGATCCCGAGCGGGCGCATCATCTGGCCTTCAGCGTTATCAAGGCGGCGCCACTCGCCGGGTCCTTCCTGGCGCAGCGCTGCGCGCCTTCACCGCAGCTGGCTGTGACAGCGATGGGAATACAGTTCCCGAGCCCGTTCGGTCTCGCCGCCGGGTTCGATAAGAATGCGCAGGGGATCCTCGGCCTCGGCGCGCTGGGGTTCGGGCACGTCGAAATCGGCACACTCACTCGGCATGCCCAGCCGGGCAACCCGAAGCCGCGCATGTTCCGCCTGCTCCGTGATCGAGCGGTCATCAATCGCATGGGTTTCAACAATGGAGGATCAGCGGCAGCCGTGCCGCGTATCGAGCGGGCGCTGCTCAGCGCCCGTCGCCCGGTGATCGGCGCGAATATCGGGAAGAGCCGCGTGACGGAAGTCGAGCACGCGGTCGACGACTATGTGTGGAGTGCACAACGCCTCGCCCCGATCTCCGACTATCTCGCCGTCAACGTGAGCTCGCCGAACACGCCGGGACTGCGCGGACTCCAGGAACTCGCAATGCTCGAGCCGTTGCTCGCCGCAGTCCGATCCGCCGCGGGGAGCACACCGCTGCTCGTCAAGATCGCGCCAGACATGGATGATGAGCAGGTGGTCGGGATCGTCCAGCTTGCAATCAGGCTCGGACTCGACGGCATCATCGCCACCAATACGACGATCTCACGCGACGGCCTCGCAGCCAGTGACCTCGAGATCGAACGTATCGGAGCCGGAGGTCTATCGGGCGAGCCGCTCAAGCACCGCTCGCTTGAAGTGCTGCGCACGATTCGCAGGGTCGCGCCAGAGGGCTTCTGTGTGATCTCGGTCGGCGGCGTGACCGACGCATCCGATGTGCTCGAGCGGCTCGAGGCAGGCGCGACGCTCGTACAGGGCTTCACCGCCTTCATCTACGAGGGGCCGGCCTGGGCGAAGGAGATCAACGAGGGTCTCGTGCGCGCGGGGTGGCGGGGGAACGCCTAACTCGACGGCGGTCGATCGGGCTGGATCCGCTGGCCCTGGGCAGGGTTGGCGCGGTGAGCCGGTAACGCCGGCCTCAGCGTTGGCGGTGCGGGTACTGGCCGCGCTTCACCTGCGGCTTCGGGAGGCGCAGCATGCGGAACTGGAGCGCACGCATCGCCGCGTACCAGCGGAACCCGCCCTGCAGCTTGTCGGCTCCGAAGCGCTGTGTCAGGAGCCCGCGCAGGCGGATGCCCAGAATGACGGCATCAAGAATTGCGAGCGCGAGGAAGGCCCAGATGACGAGAATGCTGATCTGCGCGAGAGGGCCGGGAATGAGCGAGACCAGGAGCATCACGAGCATCATCGGAATCAGGAGCTCGCCGACGTTCCAGCGGGCGTCGACGTAGTCGCGGACGAAGCGGCGCTGCGGACCGCGGTCGCGCGCAGTCAGGAAACGTTCGTCGCCCGCCATCATGCCGAGACGAGCGCGTTCCCTGGCCTGTGCCTGCTTGGCACGCTCGGCCTTGAGCGCTGACTTGTCCCGTGAGCCGACCAGCGGCTGGGCCTTCGCGGCTTGCGCATCCTTGCGTTTCGGTGTGGGGCGACCCTTGCCGATCGACTCCGGTGCCTCATCCTGATTCGCGTCTGCGCTGTTCTTCTTCGCCACGCCAGACCCCTCCGTGCTCTTTGGGTGCCGCGTCGTCGGCACCGGAACAGCCTATCGCGCCGGAGCGGTGACTATCGTGGAGAGCGCTCAGAGGTAGACTGGGGACAGTGCAGTCGACATGTAGGGAGTGCTGACATATGAGCGTTGAGACTATGAGTCCCGAGCAGACGACGACAGCCGATGCGCCCGCGCACGGCGTGAGCCTCACCGAGCGAGCCCAAGAGAAGGTGCGCGCTCTGTTGATGCAGGAGGGGCGCGATGATCTCCGCCTGCGTATCGCGGTGCAGCCGGGCGGATGCTCCGGGCTGATCTACCAGCTCTTCTTCGACGAGCGCGTGCTCGACAACGACGCCATCGTCGACTTCGGCGGGGTCGAGGTTGCGGTGGACGCAATGAGTGTCCCGTACCTGAACGGGGCATCCATCGATTTCGAAGACACGATTCAGAAGCAGGGCTTCACGATCGATAATCCGAACGCGCAGGGCAGCTGCGCATGCGGCGACAGCTTCAGCTAAACAGGGGTCGTGCGCCACGGAAGTGGCCGACACTCGGCGTGTGTTCTGGGAACGCTCAGGATCACGCTAAGCTATCAGGGAGTCATCAGCTTCGCCTGCTTCTCAGGCGAGCGAATTAACGTTTCGAAAGGTATGCGGTGCGTTCCAATCGTCGAATGAAATGGGTCGCTGCCCCCGCGGCAGTGGCTGCTGCGCTGGTGCTTGCCGGCTGCACCCCCGCCCAGCAGCGAGGCTTCCTGCCTGAAGGATCAGAGGGAGCGACGAACCATACCGACGGCATCACTGGCCTGTGGGTGACCTCCTGGACGGTGCTGCTCGTGGTGGGCATGATCACCTGGGGTCTCATCATTTGGGCCACCATCGTGTACCGCCGGCGCAAGGGGCAGACCGGTCTCCCCGTGCAGCTGCGCTACAACATGCCGATCGAGACGTTCTTCACGGTGATCCCGGTCATCCTCGTCATGGGCTTCTTCGCGTTCACCGCGCAGGAACAGGCGACGATCGAGCAGCGCGTGGACGATCCCGAGAACGTGGTCGAGGTCTGGGGCAAGCGCTGGGCATGGGACTTCAACTACGTCACCGATGACACCCACTTCCAGGGCGTGCAGGTGCAGACCGACGAAGACGGTTCGCCGACCGACGAGACGATGCCGATCCTGTATCTCCCGGTCGACAAGACCACTGAGATCCGTCTCGAGACCCGCGACGTGATCCACTCCTTCTGGATCGTAGAGTTCCTCTACAAGAAGGACATGATCCCGGGGCAGACGAACTACATGAACTTCACCCCCACCAAGACCGGCACCTTCATGGGCAAGTGCGCCGAGCTGTGCGGTGAATACCACTCAATGATGCTCTTCGAGGTGCAGGTACTCGAGCAGGATGAGTACGACCAGAAGATGGAAGAGCTCCGCGCTCAGGGCAACGAAGGCCTTGTCGGCCCTGAGTTGAACCCGAACCAGGAGCACTTCCACGGCGACGAGGCTCGGGCCGAGAACGAGTAGTAGCGAGGGACAAGCAGAGTTATGAAAAAGGGCAATATCGTAGTCTCGTGGCTCACGTCCACGGACCACAAGGTCATCGGGTACATGTACCTGATCTCCTCCTTCGTCTGGTTTCTCATCGGTGGCCTGATGGCGCTGCTGATCCGTGCGCAACTGTTCGCACCGGGCCTCGAGGTCATTGCGACGAAGGAGCAGTACAACCAGCTGTTCACGATGCACGGCACGATCATGTTGCTGATGTTCGCGACGCCGCTGTTCGCAGGCTTCGCAAACGTCATCATGCCGCTGCAGATCGGCGCTCCAGATGTCGCGTTCCCGCGCCTGAATGCATTCGCCTTCTGGCTGTACACATTTGGTTCGCTGATCGCCGTGGGTGGCTTCCTCACACCGCAGGGTGCCGCCTCCTTCGGATGGTTCGCGTACGCACCGCTCTCTGACCTCACGTTCTCGCCGGGCGTCGGTGGAAACCTCTGGGTTCTCGGCCTGGGTGTGAGCGGCTTCGGCACGATCATGGGTGGCGTGAACTTCATCACGACCATCATTACGATGCGTGCCCCGGGCATGACCATGTGGCGCATGTCGGTCTTCACCTGGAACACGCTGATCACTTCGATCCTGGTTCTGCTGGTGTTCCCGGTGCTGGCCGCAGCCATGTTCGGCCTCGCCGCAGACCGCATCTTCGGTGCGCAGATCTACAACGGAGAGGGCGGGGCCATCCTCTGGCAGCACCTCTTCTGGTTCTTCGGGCACCCAGAGGTGTACGTCATCGCGCTGCCGTTCTTCGGCATCGTCTCAGAGGTGTTCCCGGTCTTCAGCCGGAAGCCGATCTTCGGATACAAGACTCTGATCTACGCGACCATCTCGATCGCCGCTCTGTCGATGACGGTGTGGGCGCACCACATGTACGTCACCGGCTCGGTGCTGCTGCCCTTCTTCGCGCTGATGACGATGCTCATCGCGGTTCCGACGGGCGTGAAGATCTTCAACTGGATCGGCACGATGTGGCGCGGTTCGATCACCTTTGAGACGCCGATGCTCTGGGCACTGGGCTTCCTCGTGACCTTCGTGTTCGGCGGTCTCACCGGTGTGATCCTGGCTTCGCCGGCTCTCGACTTCCACCTCTCCGACACCTACTTCGTCGTGGCCCACTTCCACTACGTGGTGTTCGGCACCGTGGTGTTCGCGATGTTCTCCGGCTTCTACTTCTGGTGGCCGAAGTGGACCGGCCGGATGCTCAACGAGCGTCTCGGCAAGATCCACTTCTGGGTGCTGTTCATTGGCTTCCACATGACCTTCCTCGTACAGCACTGGCTGGGTGTGCAGGCTGCTCCCCGTCGGTACTACACGTACCTGCCCGAGGATGGCATCACCTGGATGAACCAGATCTCCTCGGTCGGTGCGATGGTGCTGGGTGCATCGATGATTCCGTTCCTCCTGAACGTATACATCTCGCGGAAGTCGCCGAAGGTGACCGTGGACGATCCGTGGGGCTTCGGGCGCTCGCTCGAGTGGGCAACCTCCTGCCCGCCTCCGCGCCACAACTTCACCTCCATCCCGCGCATCCGTACCGAGTCGCCTGCGTTCGACCTCAACCACCCCGAGGTCAGCGGTATCAAGCAGCCCGGTGAAGAATCGGAAACGCACGAGCTTGCACCGCAGAAGTGACTGCAGAGGAGAACTAAGACATGAAATCTAACATCGTCATCTTCTGGGTGCTGACAGCCTATTTCGTCGTGGTGGCTGCGGCCTACACGCTCTGGAACCTGTCTCTGCATGGTCGCCCCGAGTGGGCCGGTTCAACTGCGATCCTGCTCTCCGGCGGGCTCACCGGCTTCATCGCGTTCTACCTCGGACTGGTCAAGCGCAAGCAGGGCGGCGTACTCGTCGAAGACATCGAGACCTCCGATATCGATGATGGCGACCCGGAGATCGGTGATTTCAGCCCGTGGAGCTGGTGGCCGATCGTGCTCTCGTTCGGCGCTTCCTGCGTCATCCTGGGACTCTGCGTCGGGTTCAACTTCTGGTTCTCGTTCATCAGTGCGCCGATCGTCGTCGTTGGCATCGTCGGCTGGGTATACGAGTACTACCGCGGTAACTTCGCACGCTAACCGACCGAGGAGACCGTCACGTGAGTATCTCCATTCGACGAGGCCAGTCCGAGGACTGCCAAGATCTGTTTGATCTCGCTCGGCAGTACCAGACCGGCCGCGAGCCTATCGGCGCGGATGAGTTCAACGTGGCCCTGGACAATGTGCTGCGGCACCGCGACCAGGAGACCAACGTGCTCTTCGTCGCCGAGCAGGACGGAACGGTCGTCGGCTATTCGCTGATGACCGTTTCCCGCCTACTGCATGCACCAGGCCTGACGGCGCACCTGCAGGAGATCGTCGTCGACGAATCCGCCCGCGGCACCGGAGTGGGAGACCGGCTCATGCAGGCCAACGAGCACTACTGCATGGGGCGAGGCGTGCGCCAGCTGTCGGCATCGACCTCTCGAATCGGTTCTTTCTACAACCATCGCGGCTTCGAGCCGATGGGGGAGCACTACCGCAAGATTCTCGAGCTGGGCTGACGCCCGTGACCGTACGCAGACCTCGGCGCCGCCCCGGCGAGAACCGACTGCGCTTGTTAGAGGCCGGACTCATCGAGTTCGGCCTCTTCGGCTATCACGGCGCATCGACGACGTCCATCGCGCATCGCGCCGAAGTTCCGCAGCCGCATGTCTACACGAACTTCGGGTCGAAGCAGGAGCTCTTCCTGGCCTGCTGGGAGTTCGTGCACGATTCCGTGCAGCAGAACCTCGGCTTGGTCGGTGCCAGCGAGGCAGCGTTCTTCTATCAGACCGTCGCATCCGTCCGTGATCGAGACCTGGTCGAGAAGGTCCGCGGGGATCTGCGAGAACTGCGCACGGTGCTGAGCGAAGATCGCTTCAGCGTGCTTCTCGCGTCCGGCGCATCGCAGCTCCTGGCGGAGGACGAGTAGTCTCGCTGGAAACTTGGCGGTGCCTCAGTGCTGCCCACGTGGTTCGCCATGAACGGGAAGGTAGAATTTCAACACGAATCAGGCGTCCATGCAGGACGACGCCAGCTAGGAGCGCGGGATGACGGATGAGAAGCAACGGCCGGTCCGACAGGGCGCTGCTCTCTCGCTCATGAACGGTATGCGGGTGCTCGAGGCCTTCTCGGTGGAGCAGCCCGTTCTCGGTGTCACGGAGGTCGCCCAGATCACGGGGCTGCACAAGAGCACGGTATCGCGCGTGCTCAACGGATTCGCCGAGGAAGGCTATGTCGAGAAGAATCCTCTGACGGGGCGTTTCAGCCTCGGGCTGGGCCTCATCAAGCTCGCTTCGCCGCTCTTGACAGATCTCGGCCTGCGAAGGGTCTCGTATCCGTTCATGCAGGAACTGATGCAGGTCACCGGAGAGAGTGTCTCCGTGCTGGTCTGGAATCGGAACGAGTCTGTCGTTGTCGAACAGGTCTCGAGCCCGAAGATGGTGAAGCATACGTCGGCGATCGGTGCCTCGTTCCAGTACATCGAAAGCGCTACGGTCCGAGCATTCCTGGCCGAGTTCACGAACGAGGAGATCGATGCCCGATTCGAATCCGGGGTCATCCGCTCGAAGCACGGGGAGATCCGCCTCGACGAGATCATTGCCCTGCTTGAGCCAGTTCGCCGCGACGGAATCTCAGTCAACGACGGCGATACGTTCGAGGACGACTACAGCGTGGCGTCGGTGATCCGGGACTACCGCGGAGACGTTGTGGGATGTCTCTGCTGTGCCGCTCCGCGCTCACGCGTCAATCGGCTCGAGTCCGAGTCCCAGATGCAGGCGCTGGTCAAGAGTACGGCTCTCAATATCTCCCAGCGGCTCGGCGGAAGGTGACGGCGGAGAAGGTGCGGAGGGCCGTATCCTTGCGGGTCTGACCCTCCGCCGTCACCGAAACGGCCTCAGCCGCCCCACACCTCCTCGAAGAGCCGGAGGAAGTTGCCGCCCATGACCTTCGCGATGTCTGCATGCGTATACCCGCGGTTTCCGAGGCTTTCGGCCATGTCGAACATGTTCGACGGCCCCACTGGATCGAAGATGGGCGGCGCCGGATAGTCCTCGGGGTTCCAGATCCCCGCGGCGATGTTCTCGTAGTAGCCCTTGGTGTAATCGTAGGCGTCGGTCGAGAACCCGATGTGGTCGATTCCGACCAACTGCACGAAGTAGTCGAGATGATCCACGATGTCCTCCACACTCGGTCGCTCGATGGGCTTGAGGAACACGCACGAGCTGCACACACCGATGACGCCGTTCTTCTCCGCGACCCGCTTTATTTGTTCATCGGTGAGGTTGCGAGGATGATCGAAGACGCCCTTTGCGTTGGCGTGTGTGAAGGCATCGGGGCGTTCCGAAGTCTCCAAAGCGTCGAGCGTGGTGCGCTCTCCGGTGTGCGAGAGGTCGACCAGCACGCGATTGTCGTTCAGCGCCTTCACGACGTTCTTGCCGAACTCAGACAGGCCGGCATTCTCCGGCTCGAGGCAGCCGTCGCCCACGGCATTGCGATAGTTGTAGGTGAGCTGGTTCACGCGCAGGCCGAGCTGCGCATAGGCGCCGATGAGATTCACGTTTCGATCGACGGGTGTGTTCTGAAACTGCAGCACCAGAGCCAGCTTGCCCTCTGCTTTCGCGCGTCGGATGTCCTCGACTGAACGCGCGATCAAGAGGAAGTCCTTCTGCTTCTCAACAAAAGCGGTCCAATCTGCGAGCCGCTCGAAGGTGTCCGCCGATCTTGCATCGAGCGTGACCGTCGTGAGTACCGCATCGACTCCGCCGTCAGCGTACCGTTTCCACTCATCCGGGTGCTGCATGAGTAGTGGCGAGGTTCCGTCGATGATGACGCTGCTTTCGTAGAGCTGTTGGAGCGTGTCGTTCATGGGTGTCATCCTTTCTCAGAGGGATCGGCTGTGCGATAGGGGCGACGAAAGCTCCGGAGGCGTGTCCGGCGCGGCATGGTCGTCGAGGTCGAAGTCTCGGATGCTGACGTACCGCTTCATGCCGAAGAGGCAGAGTGCCGAGAGGAGGGCGACGATGCCCATCCCGAGAGCAAGCGGCCAGAACGTCTGTCCGAAAACACCGACGAGCGTCGCAGCGCCCACCGGGAAGACCGCTCCGCCGATGGCGGCGCCGAACTGGTAACCGATGGAGAAACCGCTGTAACGGTACTCGGTGGGGAAACTCTCGAATGCGACCGCGGCGATGGGCCCCAGGACGACCCCGAGAATGATGCCGACGACGATGAAGGCGAGGAACACGAGTGCCGTGCTCCCACTGGAGAGCAGCAGGAAAAAGGGATAGGCCCAGAGCAGCGCAAGGATGTATCCGGTGGCGGACACCTTCCAAGGCCGAATGCGGTCGGCGATCGCTCCGGCGATGACGGAGAAGATGGTCTGGAAGATGTTGTTGACCATGACCGCGAGAATCGCGATCCTCGAATCGATGTCAAGAGTCTGCCCCATGTATCCGGGTGACCATGAGACGAGCACGTAGAAGATCGCGATCTGGCCGATGTTCACTCCGGCGAACAGGAGGATGTTCTTCCAGTCGCGTTTGAGTGCGGAGAACAGCGGAGCGCGGTGGAGTTTCTCGTTGAGCTTCGAAGCCTCGAAATCAGGGCTCTCCTCGAGCTGCAGACGCATGTAGATCCCGACCAGGACGATCACAGCGCTCGCGAGAAACGGAATGCGCCAACCCCACGCCATGAAGTTCTCATCGTTCATCGAAATGAGTACGCCGTAGAACACGAGAGGTCCGAGCACACCTCCGGCAGGTGCGCCCGCCATGCCCACGCCTCCGTAGAGGCCCCGTTTGCCTTTCGGTCCGTGCTCGACCGCCGTGAGGAGTGCGCCTCCGGTCTCGCCACCCTGGGCGATGCCTTGAGTGATGCGAAGCAGGAGCAGGAGCACCGGGGCGATCAAACCGACACTGTTGTACGTCGGCAGCAGCCCCATGGCGATAGTGGCGGTGCCCATGACGATGAGCGTGATCTGGAGCATGCGCTTCCTGCCGACGCGGTCGCCGAAGTGGCTGAAGATCAGGCCTCCGAGCGGTCGCGCGATGAAGCCGACGCCGAAGGAGCCGAGCGCGAGGATCGTGGCGACTTGAGCGTCGTCCGAGGGAAAGAAGAGCTGGTTGAATACCAGCCCCGCCGCAAGCCCGTACAGCGTGATGTCGTACAGCTCGAGCGCTGCGCCGGCGGTGCAGCCGATCGCGATTCTGCGGAGCGGCGTATGGGGCCGCTCCGCAGGGGTATTGCTCGTCATTGAGTTCTCCTTCAGTGTCTTATGGTGCGGGAAGACCATGAACGGTTCCGTCTGCGGTTGGCGCATCAGACCGATTGTCGAGCCTCTTCACTCGGCGCTTGGTGACCCCTGCTGTATACAGCGTTGCTACAGTAGCATCCGTGTTGCAACAATAACAACCAGCTCGGCCACTGGACCGAACAGAGGAGCGCTCTGCTGGACGAGGGATCGGTCCAACACGCGGCACTGGGGGATGGGTGCCTCGGAGCCATCCCGCTGCAGACATTTCGGGTGGCTACTTGAGGCTCGCGGACCTGGACCGCTTCTTCTGGGAATGCATTCTCACGGTCATATGCGGAGCAGCACCTCACGGAGCAGCGAATAGCTATGGGATCAGCACGTAGATATGTCGATCTCAGCCCGTTTGGCATATCTATGAGCTGATCCCATAGCTACGTGCTGATGAGGAAGCGCTTCGCGTAGGGAGCTCGGGCCGTCGAAATGATTGCGCGGGGAAGTCTGGCCGAGTCGGCGACTCAGGCTAAGGCTAGGTCTGAGGCTGTTGCGGAAGCTGCTGTGGAGGGGGGTGAGGCTCAGGATGCTGCAGGGGCAAGGTAGGGGCAGAGGAAGGGGCGGGGCTTCGCTGTGTACTGGATCTCAAACCGCCGGCAGAAAGGCGCGTTCGCCGTCAGAGGTACGTGGGGAGCGAGCAGACCACCGGTCAAGCAGACTTCTGCCGTCGTGTTCGTCAGGCTGCTGACACGAAAACGACGGTGGCCCCGCGAGATTGAATCTCGCGGGGCCACCGAACGGGGGAGAGGATCCTAGTGACCCTCGTGTTTCTCCTGCTCGAGTTCACCCTGAGTCGGGGGAACAATGCGATCCTCGAAGAACCAGCGGCTGAAGCCGGCGCGGAGTCGCTTCGAGAAAGAGATACGACCATTGTCGTCAGGGCGCAGCATCAGCGGGGCGTAGTCGTGGTAGCTCACCAGTTCCCAGCGCTCGTAATCGCTGACGGGCTTGTGCACCTCGATGTACTCGCCGCCGGGGAGGCGGACGATGCGACCCGACTCGTAGCCGTGCAGCGCGATGGCACGATCCTTCTTCTGCAGGCCCAAGCAGATCCGCTTCGCGAGGATGTACGCGAAGATCGGCCCGAAGATGAGCAAGAACTGCAGCGCGTGGATCACACCCTCCATGGACAGCTGGAAGTGCGTCGCCATGAGGTCGGAGCTTGCACCTGCCCACATCACCGCGTAGAACGTGACGCCGGCGGCGCCAATCGCAGTACGGGTCGGAGCGTTGCGGGGACGGTCCAGGATGTGGTGCTCACGCTTGTCGCCAGTCACCCAGGCCTCAATGAATGGGTAGAGGGCGACCAACACCAGGAAGACTCCGATGAGGATCAACGGAATCAGCATGTTCCAAGACCAGGTGAAGCCGAACCATTCGGTCTCGAGCCCCGGCGGAACCAGGCGCAACATACCGTCTGCGAAGCCGATGTACCAGTCAGGCTGGGTACCAGCGGAGACGGGGGACGGGTCGTAGGGACCGTAGTTCCAGATCGGGTTGATGCCGACGAACGATGCGATGAGCATGATGACGCCGAACACGATGAAGAAGAAGCCGCCGGCCTTCGCCGCGTAGACGGGAAGTACGGGGAAGCCGACCACGTTCTGCTGGGTCTTCCCGGGCCCGGGGTACTGCGTGTGCTTGTGGATGACCACGAAAGCGAGGTGCAGGGCCACGAACAGGATCACCAGCGCGGGGAGCACCATGATGTGCAGCATGTAGAGGCGTCCCACGATATCGACGCCAGGGAACTCGCCGCCGAAGAAGAGGAACGACAGCCAGGTACCGATGACGGGGATCGCCTTGATGATGCCGTCGATAATGCGGAGGCCGTTGCCCGAGAGCACATCATCGGGGAGGGAATACCCTGTGAAGCCCTCGGCCATCGCCAGCACGAACAGCACGAAGCCGATCACCCAGTTGAGCTCTCGCGGCTTGCGGAACGCACCCGTGAAGAAAATGCGCAGCATGTGCAGGCCGATCGAGGCGACGAAGAGCAGGGCCGCCCAGTGGTGGACGTGACGCATGAGCAGGCCGCCGCGTACTGAGAAGGAGATATCGAGCGTCGAAGCCATGGCTCCCGACATCTCAACACCCTTCATGGGTGCGTAGGGGCCGTTGTACACGGTCTCGATCATCGTCGCCTGGAAGAACAGCGTCAGGAAGGTGCCCGAGAGCAGGATGACGACGAAGCTGTACAGGGCGACCTCGCCGAGCAGGAACGACCAGTGGTCGGGGAAGACCTTGCGGCCGAACTCCTTGACAGCGACACCGATCTTCGTGCGCTCGTCGATGTAGTTCGCGGCTGCGGCGGTGAAGCGAGTCGAGCCGCTCTGCTGCTGCGTGGTAGAGGTGACGGTGCTGCTCACTTGAGACGCTCCCAGTAGCTCGGGCCGACAGGTTCATGGAAGTCGCTCTGCGCGACGAGGTAGCCTTCGTCATCGACCGTGATCGGCAGCTGCGGCAGGGGGCGCTTCGCAGGGCCGAAGATGACTTTCGCGTGCTCCGAGACGTCGAACTGCGACTGGTGGCAGGGGCAGAGCAAGTGGTGGGTGTGCTGCTCGTAGAGTGCCACGGGGCAGCCCACGTGCGTGCAGACCTTCGAGTAGGCGACGATGCCGTTGTATGACCAGTCCTTGCGGTCCTCTTCTTCCTTCAGATCCTGTGGATCGAGGCGCATGAGGAGGACGATGGCCTTGGCCTTCTCGTCGAGGACGTGCTCGGCCTCAGCGAGGTTCTCGGGTACGACGTGGAACGCGGACCCGATGGTGACTTCGGAGGCCTTGATCGCGCCTCCGACACCGTGACCACCGGTATCCCGAGCGAGGCGAACACCCTTGTCCCACATGGTGTGGCGGAGCAGCTCCACTGGATCCTTGTCCAGCGGCGCAAGGCTGCGGAGCAGGGTGATGCCGGGGATCGGGAAGGCGATGAGCGCACCGAGGAGGCTGTTGCGCACCAGAGCGCGACGGGAGAAGCCCGACTCCTCGTTGGCGAGTGTGAAGACCTCGGCGGCCTTCTCACGGGTCGGCTCGTCGCTGGCGACCGGGTGGCGCTCATCAATCGACTCGTGGTCGGCCATGAGCGCCTTGCCCCAGTGGACCGCTCCGATGCCGAGGGCGAGGAGTGCGAGCGTCATGCCCAGGCCCACGAACATCGTGTGCAATCGGACGGCGAGCAGCTCGCCCGTCTCGATCGGGAAGAACATGTACGCGAGCACAGCGCCGAGGCTGCCTACGATCGAAAGGTAGAAGAGGGTGTAGACAGTGCGCTCGGCACGCTTCTCCCGCTTCGGATCGGTGTCGGTGACACGCTGACGGTGCGGGGGAAGGCCCGGGTTCTGAACCGCGTCGGAGGGAACCACCGCGGTTCCCGCGGAAGCCTGGCTCACTCCGTGGCTCTGGGCGGCGACGACGGCGCCGTCGCGACCGTCGGTCTTCGCTTCCTCTGCCATGTTGCTCCTAATTCCTGAACTGATGAATGCTCTGCGCTTGGTCGACTAGTTCGACTTCGCGGTGACCCATACGGTGAGGCCGATGATCGCGCCCAGACCGATGATCCAGATGAAGAGACCCTCGGCGACCGGACCGATCGAGCCCAGGGTAAGACCGCCAACCGCAGGCTCCTCGTCGATGTACTTGAGGTACGAGATGATGTCGGCCTTGTCCTGCGGCTCCAGGTTGGCGTCGTTGAAGACAGGCATGTTCTGCGGACCGGTCACCATGGCGTTGTACACGTGGATTGCGGGGACGCCGGTGAGCTTCGGGGCGAACTTGCCCTCGGTCAGCGCGCCACCGGCAGCGGCGACGTTGTGGCACATGGCGCAGTTGATGCGGAAGAGCGTCGCGCCGTTCGCGACATCGCCGTCACCCGCGAGGTACTTCTCGTCAGGCAGACCGGGCCCGGGGGCGAGCGACGCCACGTAGGCGGCCAGCTGCTGAGTCTGAACCTCATCGAACTGCTTCGGCTTCACCATGCCCTGCGGGCCCTGGAAGGCGAGGGGCATGCGGCCGGTGCCGACCTGGAAGTGGACGGAAGCGGCGCCTGCGCCGATCAGGGACGGACCCTCATCGGTGCCTTCAGCCTCCATACCGTGGCAGGTGGCGCAGTTCGCTCCGAAGAGCTTCTGGCCCTCGGAGATGGTCTGCGGGGAGGACAGATCTACGTTGTCCTCGGCCGTGGCGGACTGAGTGAAACCCGTGTACGCGGCACCGGTGACCAGCAGTCCGACGGCCACGAGTGCGACGGTAGCGAGCGGGTGTCGGCGCCCCGACTTGCGAAGGTGCTTCTTGGCGCGAGCCATGGTGACGATATCTCCTGACGCTACTTGATGACGTAGATGACGATGAAGAGGATGATCCAGACGATGTCGACGAAGTGCCAGTAGTAGGACACGACGACCGCGGAGGTCTCTTCCTTGTGCGTGAAGTTCTTGACGGCGTAAATACGGCCGATGATGAGAAGGAAGGCGATGAGGCCGAGAGCCACGTGGATGCCGTGGAAGCCGGTCGTCATGTAGAACGCAGAACCGTAGGGATCCGAGGGAAGGGTGACGCCCTCGGAGATGAAGGTCGCGTACTCCCAGACCTGGCCTGCGACGAACGTCGCTCCCATGAAGAAGGTCAGGTAGAACCACTCCACGGCGCCCCACTTCGCGGGGCTCGCTCCAGTGGCGCGGGGCTGCATGCGCTCAGCGGCGAAGACGCCTGCCTGGCACGTGATCGACGATGCCACCAGAATGAGCGTGTTCACCAGGGCGAAGGGGAAGTTGTGAAGTTCGGTCTTCTCTGCCCAAAGCTCCGGGTTCATCGCCCGAAGGGTGAAGTAGATCGCGAACAGGCCTGCGAAGAACATGACCTCGCTGCCGAGCCACACGATCGTACCGACGGCGACCGTATTGGGTCGCTTCACCGAGGGCACGGCTGACTTGGTATTCATAGTGGTCGTAGTCACCCCTCCATTATGGCTGAAAGTTTGGTGTGTGTTTTCACGCGCACGCGGCGTGCCGAACTTTCTGCGACGTACCAGGACACTCTATCGGTTGGAAGCCTCTCGTTTCGCCATTCGGGGTGATTCGAATGGATCGCTAGAATTGCCCGTATGTCTGATGAATTGACCTGGCCCACCGTGCTCTCCGCGCTGCTCGAGCGCGACGATCTCAGCGTCTCCCAGGCGGAGTGGGCTATGTCGGAGTTCATGACCGGCGCTGCCTCCGGTGCGCAGATGGGCGGCTTCCTCGTCGGACTGCAGTCGAAGGGCGTCACGGTCGACGAGATCGTCGGGTTCCGTGACGCGATTCTTGCGGAAGCAACCCCGATTGCCCTGCCTGCTGAGTCACTGGACATTGTGGGCACCGGTGGCGATCGCTATGGGACAGTCAATGTCTCGACTACGGCCTCGATCGTTGCGGCGGCGGCCGGGGCGCCGGTCGTGAAGCACGGCAATCGCGCCGCAAGCAGCAAGTCGGGATCTTCCGATGTGCTGACGGCGCTGGGGGTCAGTCTGTCGCTGAACTCCGAACAGTTGCGGAGATCCTTCTCCGATACCGGAATCGCATTTGTGCATGCGGCACGGTTCCTCCCGGGCTTCCGGCACGTCGCACCGGCGCGCGCCGATCTCGGCATCCCCACGGTCTTCAATTTCCTCGGCCCGCTGTGCAACCCGGTGAGGCCTGAGGCTTCGGCGGTCGGCGTCGCCGATGCCGACCGTGCGCCGCTGATCGCAGGTGTGTTTCGGATTCGTGGTGCTTCCGCTCTCGTGTTCCGTGGTGACGACGGCCTCGATGAGTTGACGACGACCGGACACTCCCGAATCTGGGAGGTGAGTCGTGGGGGGATGACTGAGCATGATCTGGATCCCCGCGACCTGGGTATTCCTCGCGCCTCGATCGAGGATCTTCTCGGTGGCACGCCGGAGGAGAATGCGGAAACCGTGCATCGAGTGCTGTCTGGGGAGAGCGGACCCGTGCGCGACATCGTGCTGCTCAACGCAGCGGCAGGCCTCGCCGCGTTTGATCTGGTCCGTACACCGGAGTCAGCCGAGCGCCCACTGCTCGAGCGGTTGCGGGAGCAGTACGAAGTTGCGGCAGAGGCGATCGACTCGGGTCGTGCGACTGAGAAGCTGGCAAGTTGGGCTGCCTCGACGACCGCAATCGCGGATCCTGCCTGACGGGAACGCGTGTCGTCAGGCGTTTCGGGCCGCTGCGATGAACCGGCCGATGAGTTCCTGACTTTTGACGCCCGGCGCGCTCTCGACTCCGCTCGAGACGTCGACGCCCCACGGGCGGGCCTCGGCGATTGCTGCGCTGACATTATCGGGTGCGAGCCCGCCTGCGAGAATCCACCGTTCGCCGATGCGAGCGGTATCGATGCGGTTGAGGTCCCAACGCTCACCAGCGCCACCGGTCGTGCCGTCGAGCAGAAGCAGTTCCTCTCCGTACTCTCCGGCTCGGATGTCCGGCGTGCGCTCGAGCGAGGCCGCGCGCCAGACTCGGGGAAGTGCTTCGGTCGCGAATGCGAAGTCGTCAGCGATGTAGTCGCCGTGCAATTGCAGCACATCGATGCCGAGATGCTGCACACGCTCGACGGCTTCTGCGACTGGGGTTCGACTCACCACGAGCACGGTATCGGCGCGCCCCGCAACCATCTCCACGACGTCGGCTGCCGCGTGCTCATCGGCGTTCCGGGGGCTGCCAGCGCTCATGACAATGCCGATTGCGTCGGCACCGGACCGTACCGCGAAGTCGGCGTCGTCGACGTCGCGAAGTCCGCAGATTTTGATGTACACGCCTGCAGCTTACCTGTGAGAGAGCGCCTCTCGTCGGGCGACGTAGGCCTCGGCACGTTCGAAATAGCGGAGGTTCTGACGCAAACAGGCTACGGCGCTGATTTCGTCGCCGCGTTCGATGTGGTCGACGATATCGAGGAGATCTTGGCCGCTCAGGATGTTCGAGATCTCGGAGTCCTCGAGAATTCCGCTGAGCCGGGATTGGTCGCGTAAGCGCAGGCTGACGTCGGCGGCGCGAGCGCCGAGACCGTAGCGCAGGAGCGAGCGATGGAACTCGCGATCGATGCGATGGAACTCCGCCTCGTCACCGGAACGGGCCGCAACGAGGGCGTCGGTTCCGAGCTCACGGAGGCGCTCGAGCACGGGGGGGATGGTCGGATCCTCGGAACGCGATCGGGCGCAAAGCGCAGCGGCGGCCGGTTCGGAGAGCAGCAGGCGAATACTGATGATCTCTTCGAGGTCTTCGGGGGAGATGGGAACGAGGCGGAACCCGCGATTCGGGATCGCTTCAACCGTTCCCTCGGTGACGAGCGACATCATGGCTTCGCGCACGGGGCTGAGCGACATGCCGAGCTGTTTCGCGAGACCGGCGGCGGAGTAGATACGATCTTCGCCCAGTTCTCCTGTTGCGATCGCGAGGCGGATCACCTCGAGCGCCTGCTCCCGCAGAGACTGTGTCTGGGGTCGCTCCTGAGGTCCGTTCATAGGGTGGCTCCTGAAGATGTAGGCTGCATTTTGACAATGTCGTGCGCAGGGTTCTATAAAGATCATAGCCAGAGGTAACCGATTACCGACTACACTGGTCGGAGTCGCTCACAGTTGAGCGGCTCCACAGGTCCCGAAGAACCTCGTCCCACGACGACCTACCCCCTCAAGAAAGCGTGGAGCAACGTGACCAATGACGCTCTTTTTCAGCCCTTTCAGCTCGGCAGCCTGACTCTCCGTAACCGCATCGTCTCGACATCGCACGAGCCGGCGTACACGGACGACGCCATGCCGAAGGACCGCTACCGCCTCTATCACGTCGAGAAGGCGCGGGGTGGCATCGGTATGACGATGATCGGCGGCTCCGCGGTGGTGTCGAAGGACTCCTCTGGAGTCTTCGGCAACATCGACCTCACCACCGACGAAGTCGTCCCGTGGATCAAGAAGCTCACCGACGACGTGCACGCCGAGGGCGCTGCAGTCATGATCCAGCTGACGCACCTCGGATGGCGCTCGACGAACTACCAGGCCGACTGGCTGCCGATCCTCGCGCCGAGCCGGACGCGTGAGACGGCTCACCGCTCCTTCACCAAGGCGATGGAGGACTGGGACATCGACCGAGTCGTGTCCGATTTCGCGGAGGCGGCTCGCCGTTGCGCCGAAGGCGGGCTCGACGGGCTCGAGCTCATGCACTCGGGGCACCTGGTCGACATGTTCCTCGCGCCTCGCCACAACCACCGTGATGATGAGTACGCGGGCAGCCTCGAGAACGAGCTGAAGTTCTCGCTGCGCATCATCGATGCGATCAAGGCCGCGGTGCCGGAGGACTTCGTGGTCGGCATCAAGATGACGGTCAACGAATGGAAGCCCGACGGAATCGATGAGGATCGCGCGGTCGAACTCATCAACATCTACACCGAGCACGGCATCCAGTTCCTCAATCTGGTCACGGGTACCACCGAGAGCGAAGCGAAGCTGGCAAAGCAGATCCCGGGCATGGGCACGCCATCAGCGCCGTTCCTCGAGATCTCGCGCCGTATCCGCGAGCGCATTTCCATCCCGGTCATGCACGCCAGCCGCATCGCCGATGTGACGACGGCGCGTTATGCGATCGAGGAGGGCTGCGTCGACATGATCGGCATGGTGCGCGCCCAGATCGCCGACCCCTATCTGCCGCTCAAGACCCAGGAGGGTCGCGAGGACGACATCCGCCCCTGCGTCGGCGCGAACGCGTGCCTCGACGGCATCTACTCGTCGGGTGCAGCGGTCTGCATTCACAACCCCTCGACGGGGCGCGAGGGGCAGCTGCCCCAGGTGATTGAGCCGGCGTCGGTCTCGGGCAAGAAGAAGGTCGTCATCGTGGGTGCGGGCCCCGGCGGTCTTGAGGCCGCACGCGTATGTGCAGTCCGTGGTCACGAAGTCGTGGTGCTGGAAGCCGATACGACCTACGGCGGCCAGGTGCAGATCGCGGCACGCTCGGAGCGGCGCCGGGATCTCGTCGGCATTGTGGATTGGCGATACCAGCAATGCAAGAAGCGCAACGTCGACTTCCGCTTCGGTGTGTACGCTGAGGCTGACGAGGTGCTTGCAGAGAATCCGGACATTGTGATCGTCGCGACCGGCGGCGTCCCGGATACCGAGCTCGAAGAGGGCGCCCGCGTGCAGGTCAACGATGTGTGGGACGTGATGCAGGATCAGCTGAAGAATAAGCAGCGCGTCGTGGTGTTCGACGACAGCGGAGCCTACCCCGCCGTCGACGCCGTCGAGCGTCTCGCCCGCAACGGCCAGCAGGTGACCTACGTCACGCGTGACCGTGCTGTCGCGGCAGAGGTCGGCGAGATGAACGGTCCCGCATATATGGAGGTCTTCTCGAAGTTCGGGGTGCAGACGATTCTCGGAGAGAATCTCGTCTCCGCAGCCAGGGGCGAGGGCGGCGGCGCACTTGTGACACTGCGCAACGAGTATTCCGATGAGGAGACGCAGCTCACCTTCGATGCGGTCGTCGTCGAGCGCGGGGTGATCCCGAATGAAGATCTGTACTTCGAACTCAAGGAACGCTCGAAGAACCGCGGTGAGGTCGACTACGATGCGTTTGTGAACGGCGCGTCGCAGGACGGGCCGGCGAGCAACAACCCGGCGGGGGAGTTCCAGCTCTTCCGTATCGGCGATGCCGTGACGTCCCGCAACATCCACGCTTCGATCCTTGACGCTCTGCGTCTGGGTCTGGGCGTTTAATCCACTACAGAGGCAGTGTTACTGATGAAGATTCTTGTTCTGGTGAAGGAAGTTCCCGACACGTATGGGGAGCGCAAGCTTGATCTCTCGACCGGTCTGGTTGATCGTGCCGGGGGTGAGGCGGTGCTCGACGAGGTCAGCGAGCGTGCGCTCGAGCTGGCGTTGAGTTACACGGATGCCGGTGGTGATGCGGAGATCGTGACGGTGTCGGTCGCGCCGGAGAGTGCGATCACGTCGGTGCGGAAGGGGCTCGCTATGGGGGCGTCTCGTGCGATCCATGTCGTGGATGACCAGTTGGCGGGTGCGGATGCTGCGTTCACCGCTGAGGTGTTGGCGGCTGCGATCAAGCGGGAGGGCTTTGATCTCGTGATCGCGGGGAACTCGTCGACCGATGGCGGGTCGAGTGTTGTGCCGACCGCGATCGCGGAGCACCTGGGTACGGCGGTGCTGACCTGGTTGAGTTCGGTCGAGATCACTGAGGGGCAGGTGTCGGGGACGCGTGCACTGGATATCGGGACGCAGCAGGTCGTGGCCGAGCTGCCGGCCGTGATCTCGGTGACCGAGGCGCTGCCGGAGGCCCGGTTCCCGAATTTCAAGGGCATCATGGCGGCGAAGAAGAAGCCGGTGGACACGTTGTCGCTTGCTGATCTCGGGGTGAGTGATGACTATGCGGGCACTGCGCGCGCGATCGTGCTGCAGGTCTCGGAGAAACCGCCGCGTGATGCGGGCATCAAGATCGAAGACGATGGCAGTGCAGCGGAGAAGCTTGCCGACTACCTCGTGGAAAACCAGCTGGTCTAGGACCGGTCGAGACTGAAAGAGAAGAGTTGGATATGACCGAGTTCCCGAATGATGCAGTCCTCGTCGTCTTAGAAGCCTTGGAGTCCCACGCGGACGGCAAGCTTGAGGGTGCTGCGGCCGAGTTGATCGGTGCGGCTTCCCAGATCGGCACCCCGGTGGCGTTGATCCTCACCACGAATGCGGCAACCGCTGACCAGGCTGCGACTGAAGCGGCCGGGTATGGTGTGGGCCGGGTGGTCCTCGCGGAGATCCCCGAGTCCGGTCTCGGTACGGATTCCGTGGATGCGCTGGCTGCGACGGCCGCGATTGTGGAGCCCGATGCGGTACTCATTTCGCACTCGCCGATCGGCTGCGATCTCGCGGGCAGGTATGTTGCCAGGACCCGGTCCGCGGCGCTGACCGATGCCGTCGGTCTCTCCCGTGATGACCAGGGCATCGTGACGGAGCACTCCGCGTTCGGTGGCAACTTCCTCGTCACCGCTGCGGCGACGTTCGGTGCTCCGGTGATCACGCTGCGGCAGGGGACTGTCGAGACACGCGTCGAGGCGTGCCCGGTGGTGACGCAGCGTCTGAGCTACGTGCCGACGGGTGGGCCTGCGGGGCGGATCGAGTCGATGGAGGCGAAGGTCGAGACCTCGTCGCGTCCGGACCTGCGGGGTGCGAAGAGCGTCGTGTCGGGTGGTCGTGGTCTCGGGTCGCAGGAGCAGTTCGTGCTCGTTGAGCAGCTCGCCGACGCGATCGGTGGTGCAGTCGGTGCGTCGCGTGCGGCAGTCGATGCGGGGTATGTGCCGCAGACGTTCCAGGTGGGGCAGACGGGTGTGTCGGTGTCGCCGGACCTGTATATCGCGCTCGGCATCTCGGGGGCGATTCAGCACAAGGCGGGCATGCAGACCTCGAAGACGATTGTCGCGATCAACAAGGATGGGGATTCGCCGATCTTCGAGATCGCTGATTTCGGTGTTGTGGGTGATCTCCACACAGTGGTGCCGCAGCTGATCGAGGCCATTGAGACTCGAAAGGGTCGGGCATGACAGTCCAGGGGACGGTTCGGCGTGGTCTGCCGCGTGTGGGCGGGGGTGAGTCCTGGCCGCCCGAGACCGAGTACGCGTTCGATGCGCTTGAGACCGGTGCGACGCTGAGCGATCCTCTGCAGTTGCAGCCGAAGAGTGCTGCTGGTGCCTCTGCTCCGGCCCCGGCCGCTGCTGATACTGCGGCGACCGAATCGGGTGAGAGCGTAGCCGCGACACCAGCAGAAGCACCGGCAGCCGAGTCTGCGGCCACTTCCCCCGGGGATCCCGTCCTCACCCCCGTGCCCGGTGTTCCGGTTCCGGAGTCGGTCACGTCGCCGCTGCGCGCTTTGGGTGAGCCCGTCGTGACTGAGTACGAGGCGCCGCTCAGGCAGGGCCTGCCCCGCACCACCGGGGGAGAGGCCTGGCCTCCCGCCGGCACCGGTACGATGCAGGTCGTGCTGCCCGCGGGCACCGCGCTCGACGTGGCGCTCGACCATGGCGGCGCCGAGACAACCACTGCCGCGCCCGCTGCTGCAGCTTCCGGAGCCTCTGCACCTGCTACTACTGGTACGCAGGCGGAGGTGTCGGGTGAGGATCGCGTTGCGGAGTCCGAAGTGGCGCTGCGGCGTGGTCTGCCCCGCGACGCTGGTGGCGATCCCTGGCCTCCGGCCGGCACCGGCACGCTGCGTACCGTGGTGCCGGTGGGCAGCGGACTCGCGGAGTTTGGGGCTGCAGGGAGCGCCGAGGAGTCTGTCGCCGAGCCTGTCGCTCAGGAGGGCGCCGCTGTGGCGGCTCCGGCTGAGCAGCCCACGGCTCCGGCCCAGGCGGAGGACACTGTTCCGGTGGAGCAGTCCGCTCCTGCGGGACAGCCGGCTCCGGCGGCGCCCTCCGTTCCGGCGGCAGGAGCCGGACAGCCTGCCGGGGCGCTAGCCCAGGAAGCCACCGCTGCGGCTCAGCAGGCGGCGATCGCGGCTCAGGAAGCCGCTCGAGCTGCTCAGCAGGCGGCATCCGCTGCAGCCGAGGTCGCCGTCGCCGCGCGACAGTTGGCCGCAGCCGCAGAGCAGACCGCCGCTGCGGCTGCGCAGCAGCCTTCCGGGTGGAGGAGATGGTCGAAGCGAGGCAGGAAATCGGAGGGGTCCAAGCCCGACTCGGGTTCGGACTCTGAACAACGCCCGCTCTGGGTGAAGATCGCTGTCGCGGCCGTCGCCGTCGCGGTTCTCGGTGTCGCGGCCGTGTTGATCGTGCGAGCGGTGCTGGCGACGGGGCCGTTGCAGGAGTTCCTCACCCGGTACCCGGGCGAGTACCACCTGCCCGAGACCGCGGAGCCCGGTTTCCCGGCATGGGCGAAGTGGACCCACTTCCTGAACTTCTTCTTCATGGTGCAGATCGTGCGCTCCGGGCTGCAGGTCCGTACCCAGAAGAAGCCTGCTGCGTACTGGACTCCGAAACGGTCGAAGAACGGTGAGGGCAAGATCAGCCTCGCGCTGTGGTTCCACCAATCGCTCGACATTCTGTGGCTCGTGAACGGTGCCATCTTCGTGGTGCTGCTGTTCGTGTCGGGGCACTGGATGCGTATCGTGCCGACGAGTTGGGAAGTGTTCCCGAACGCGCTCTCGGCGATGCTGCAGTACATTTCCTTGGACTGGCCGACTGAGGACGGGTGGGTGAACTACAACAGCTTGCAGCAGCTCATGTACTTCATCATCGTGTTCATCGCGGCTCCGCTGGCTGCGGTGTCCGGGTTCCGGATGAGCGGGATGTGGTCGAAGAGCTGGAAGCGGCTCTCATCGATCTACCCGGTCGAGGTGGCGCGGGCGATCCATTTCCCGACGATGTTGTTCTTCGTGTTCTTCGTGATCGTGCACGTGGTGCTCGTGTTCACGACGGGTGCGTTGAAGAACCTGAACCACATGTACGGGGAGGGTCCGGTCGTGAGTTGGGTCGGGCTGGGGTTCTTCGCTCTGGGTCTGGCCGTAGTGGCAGGGGTGTGGGTCGCGGCGCGCCCGTTGATCCTCGCACCGATCGCGAGCCTCTTCGGCAGGGTCAGCAACCGCTAACCCGCGTTGTACCGCGTACGAGGAGTGCCGGGGCTCGTTTACGGGCCCCGGCACTCCTCGCTACTGTTGGGGTATGAACGGGAGCGCGGGAGAGTCGGCTGGCGGCACGACGGGGCGGCAGGGAATTGGGGGAGCGGTGCGTCGGATCATCGCTTTCGCCCTGAGGTTGCGCGTGGTGCGTGCGTACCTGCTGTATAGCGAGCACCGTGGGTCGATGCTGGCTGACAGCATCACCTACCGCGCGCTCTTCAGCGTCTTTGCCGGGGTGCTGCTCGGGTTCTCAATCGCCGCGCTCTGGTTGGGGGGTAACCCGGATGCAATGCGTGCCTTGGCCGAGTCGTTGGACACCGTTCTCCCCGGCCTGAGCGACATTGTCGATGTCAGCGCGATTGACGGCCTCAGCGCCGGTTTCACGGTTGCAGGTATAGCGTCGATCGCAGGTCTCGTCGGCGCAGCGATCGGAGCGATCGGTAGCCTGCGTGCGGCCCTGCTCACCCTCGACGATCGTGCTGTCGATCAGACCAGCGGAATACTCGTGGTCCTCCGAAAGCTCTTCGTCGCGATCTGCTTCGGTGGCCTGCTCGTGCTCGCGGCTGCGGCCTCCTTCCTGGGGAGCCTCGGGCTGGGCTTCGTGGCCGATGTACTCGGCTTCTCAGAAGAGAGCACGCTCGGACAGACGCTCGCGCGCATCGTCGGAATCGTCATCGTGTTCGGGATCGACACCGTCGCGGTGGCTCTCGTGTTCCGCTTGCTGTCGGATGTACGCGCACCGCGTCGAGACTTCTGGGCCGGTGCCATGCTCGGCGGCGCTGGCCTCGTCGTCTTGCAAGAGCTCTCAGGTCTCTTCGTCCGGGGAGCCGGATCGAATCCACTGCTCGGCGCGTTTGCAGCGCTCATCGCACTCCTGCTCTGGTTCAACCTGTCGGCCCAGGTCCTCCTCATCGCGAGTAGTTACATCATTTGTGCGGCGCATGAAGCGCACGATCGTGTTCGTGTTCAGCATGGAGCCTCGACGCTCGTTCAGTTGAATCGCCAGCGAGCGGAGGATCGACTGCGTGCGGCGACCGAGGAGCTACGAGTAGCGCAAGAGGCCGAGCGGACCGAGCACGAGAAGCTTGCGGAGGCAGATTCCGGCGCCACTGCGTGACGAGCAGGTGAACGACCGGGTTCGACGAGCACCTGCCGGTCATCTAAACTGGGTCAGTCGCCAATTTTTCATGCACGTGTGCAATTTCGATGCTAAATTGTTACAAAACATTCGATGTGTCCGGAGAGTAATGCAGTCTGAGTCGAGTTCGCGTCCACGCGATGCATCGACGACTTCTCGGCGCGGAGGGGCAGAGGCGCTGACGCCCATCCTGGAGTATCGTCCGGCCGGTGTCACGGAGCTCACCCCGGTACTCACGCCGCTCGCATCCGATGAGGGACCTTCTGCGAAGAGGGGAGTGCGTCGCGTGATCGCGGGTGCCTCTGCGCTCGCATGTGCTGGTGCACTCATTGTGGGAACCGTGCTCCCTGCAAGTAACGCGATGACTTCAGCGGCCCTATCTGAGGCGGGCGCTTCACAGCTGATGAACACCGGAAGTACGGCTGCCGCTCCTGGCTCTGGCTTCTCTGAACCGTTGCCACTCGTGCAGACCGCACCGCAGGCGGTGGCGAGTGCGAGCGCCGCCGCAACTCTTGCCGGCCTGGAGGAGACGAAGCTCCGGTACCCCTTCGACTCCAAGGTGCCGCTCACCGACTCCTTCGGCTACCGTCTTGCGCCGGTTGCGGAGTTCCATGATGCGCAAGATCTGGCTCCGGATGCCGGAACCCCGATCCGAATCATCGGAGACGGCGTCGTCAGCGAAGCTGGATTCGGCTCTGATGGATGCGGTTTCGGGCTCAAGATCGAGCACCGAGTGTCTGATCAGGCCGTGACGAGCCGGTACTGCCACATGGAAGCTGACTCGCACGCGTACCAGGTCGGTGACGTTGTCTCGATCGGAGATACGGCTGGCAGAGTGGGATCGACCGGTAATTCCTTCGGCGCCCATTTGCACTTGGTGGTTCAGTTGGAGGGCGAATCGATCGATCCGTTGCCCTTCATCGAGTTGCATTCGGAGTAGTTCATCATCTGACGGACAACCCGTGGTCGAGTCCGCGGGGAGGACCCTGGCCTTCGAAGCCGACGAAAGGCGGAGCTATGACCATGTCTCAGGCATTGCTGAGCTTCACGACCGTAGCGCTGCTCCTTACCTTGATTCCTGGCCTCGACACGACTCTGGTTCTGCGCACCACCCTGGCGAGTGGTCGGCGTCACGGGTTCGCAGCGATGGTCGGAATCAACCTGGGCGCACTCACCTGGGGTGCCGCTGCCGCCGTCGGAGCCGCAGCTCTGCTCGCGGCTTCAGAGCTCGCGTACAGGCTCGTGACAGTCGCCGGCGCCCTCTACATGGCCTATCTCGGATTCACATTGATCCGGAAGAGTTTCTCGAGTCACTCGATCACAGTGGAAGACCAGGCTGACAGCGCGCAGGCGCAGAAGTCAGCCTGGCGCAGTTTCGTCCTCGGGTACTGGACGAATCTGCTCAACCCCAAGATCGGGGTGTTCTACGTTGCGACGATTCCGCAGTTCGTCCCCGCGGGTATCGCGCCCTTGGAAATGGGCCTGCTGCTCGCCGGGGTCCATGCGCTGCTCGGCACGATCTGGTTGGGGACGATCGTGGAGGGCGCTGTTGCTGCTCGGCGGTGGATCGCGAATCCTCGCGCACTCCGTGTCATCGATCGGGTTGTCGGCATCGTACTGATCGGATTCGGTGCAAAGCTCGCCTGGGATGCGCGCTGAACACGGTGCAAGACGCGGACGGGCATCGTCTTGGGTGAAGCCGGGATGCGTGCTACGAGTTACCTGAGCCCGGGGAACCGCGGAGGGAAGGTCCCGCAATAATATACACATGTTTATATATTCTGGCTCGGGTCGATCCTGACCTTCAAGGTGAGCAATCACGTCAGCGGCAAGGTTGCGGGTTCCGGCGCGTGAGCGAGGGCTCCGGATCGAAGCCGCAACATCACCGCGCGTGTCCAGTCATGCGAAGTTCTTGTCGGACGTCAAGCGTGCAGGGAAGCGACGCTGCAAGGAGGGTCGGCGCAGGAGAGCCTTCGCGTGCCGGGGGAACCTGTCGGGCGCAGGGACCTGGATCAACGGGCATTCCAGTGTGGGTCAGCGACGACTAAGCTGACATAATATAGATTATCCATTTTTGGTCCGGACGTTCCCGCTGAGGCGATTCGAGAGATCTCGCCGACGCTGGTGGCAAGGCGAACCTGATCCGTGACGTCAGCGTGAATCGGTGCGTCGGCGCCCAGCGGTTGTTGAAGACAGTCGCCGGCACTTGCTTGGCGATCTGCGGCGATCTGTGTCAGCGGTGAATCTTGACTACCGGGATGCTTTACGTCTCCTTGTGCGAGATGAAGCGCCGTGAAATGGGTGCTCATGTACTGATCGTGAACGCTCGTGATCTCTTCGAGACGGTCCTATTGCAAGGAAAGCTTAGGTAAGCGTTAGCGATCCTTACGGTAAAATCCGCATGATCTCGCCATTCCTCTGTGGGTTTTTGTTTAGTTGTCAAACAAGTCTTGTGAGCGAGGTTCTCCGGCATCTACGCTGAAGCCGCGCGCGCGTCCTCAGCCAGTTTCCTCCGTGATGATGGCGTTCGAGGATTCGTGTCTGCGACACCATTCAACGATGAAAGGCCCCCGAAAGATGACACTCCACTCCCCCAAATTTACTCGTGTGCTCGCATTGGGTGGGATCGCCGTCCTCGCCTCCGTCTCCCTTGCAGCCTGCTCGGGTGGCGGGGACACCGCCGGCGGCGAGGACTGCACCCCGGCTCATGAGTTCGAGACGGTCGACTCCGGCGTGCTGACAATCGCCTCGTACGACTACCCGCCGTCGACGCTTATCGAGGGCGACGATTCGATCACCGGCTTCGAGGGGGATCTCCTCATGCAGTTCGCTGAAGAGAACTGCCTCTCGGTAGTTGTCAGTGCGGCCGGTGGTGCGGGTGCAGTCATCCCGTCGATCGAGACCGGTCGCGCCGACATCGGCGCCGGCTCCTGGTATCGCACTACCGAGCGCGCGGAGATCGTGCACCTCAGCGAGCCGACGGTGATCGATGCGAGCGCCATCATCTCGACAGAGGGCCTCACCGTCAACGACTTGGACGGCAAGAAGATCGGGTCGGTCTCCGGAAACCTCTGGAACGAGAGCCTGCAGAAGAAGTACGGCGACAACTTCACGGTGTATCAGGACGACGAGTCCATCTACAGCGACCTGGCCGCGGGGCGCATCGACGTGATTGTCGCGAGCGCCGCGTCCGCAGCCGGTCGTCTTGAAGATCGCCCGATCGAGGGAGCCACGGTGGAGACCACCGAGTCGCTCGACGGGGTGCCCGAGTTCGATCGTCCCGGCCAGCTGACCTTCCCGACCCCTCTCGAGAATACGGAGCTGGGCGAAGCCATCGACGCCTTCGTCGTGGAGAAGCGCGAGGACGGCACGATCGCCGACGTGATCGAGGGGTACGGCCTCGATCCGGAGCTCGCCGACATCACCGAGGTGTGGGAGCTCTAGCTTTCCGATCAGCGACGGGCGAGGAAGTGGGACCCTTCCTCGCCCGTCGTGCTGTCCATGCATGCTGATCGAGTCGCACGCGCGCCGACACCCCTTCGCGGCGGGCCGAATTCACGCTCAGATCCGGGTGCCGGCGACTGGTGAGACCCCGTCACGATCTCTGCGGTCAAACCAACTTTTGGCAGGCGCCGAAACACCGGAAAATGCGCAGTATTCGGCGTATCGGAGCGCGGTAACCGACTGCTAGCGTGGCCTCAGTTCTCGGTGCTGGGCGGCACAGACGCCTCGGAGTGCGAAGGAGCACGATTGACACAGATGCACGTCCGAGGAACCGGTCTCGGTATTCCTCTCGCAATCACTGCGGCCGTGGTGTTCGCCTCCGTCGGACCCTTCAGCAAGTTGCTGCTCGAGACTGGCTGGTCGCCGGGCGGGGTGGTCATGCTGCGGGTGATCTGCGCGTCCTTGCTGCTACTCCCCCTGACGCTGTGGTCGGTGCGACGCGATCCCGGTGTGCTGCGCAGACGATGGCTCTGGATCTTGGCCTACGGCGTCGTCGCACTCTGCGGATGTCAGGTGCTCTACATGTACGCGTCCGCACGCCTTCCCGTGGCGATCGCCTTGCTCATCCAGTTTCTTGCGCCGGTGCTGATCTTGTTCGCAGTCTGGGGCCGCACCCGTATCCGGCCGGCCTGGCTTGCGCTGATCGGCGCAGGGCTTGCCGTTGCTGGTCTCGTACTTGTTCTGGGACCGTCGAGTGATACCGCGTTGGATCCTTTGGGTCTCGTGTGGGCAGGACTCGCCGCTGTCAGCCTCGCCGTGTACTTCTTGCTCGGTGCGAATACGCCGGGAGACCTTCCTCCGATCGCGCTCATCGGAAGCGGCCTGCTTGTCTCGGCGGTGGTTCTCGCCATCCTGGGCACGCTCGGCCTGGTACCCATGAGATTCGTGTTCTCCGATGCGATCCCGTTCTTCGGAGCTGAAGCACCCTGGTGGGTGCCACTCGGTCTCGTCGTCGTACTCGGAACCGTGTTCGGGTATGTGCTGGGGCTGCAAGCGGCCATCAAACTCGGGTCGCGCCTCGCGTCGTTCCTCGGCATGTTCGAGATTCTGGTTGTCGTGCTGCTCGCGGCGCTGCTGCTCGGCGAGGTGCCTACCCTGGTGCAGCTCGGGGGCGCGATCGTGCTTGTCGCGGGCGTCATTGCCGTGCGTCTTGCGCCCGATCGCGCGCATGTCGGAGCCGCTGATCCGCTCGAGGCTGGGCCGGTTACCGCCCCGATCCCAATTATCTCCGCGCCTACTGAAGACGAGTACCGCGGGTAGCCGCCATGGTCGCTCATTCGTCGCTACCGTGAGCTGAGCAGGAGAAGCGCTCGCACGGTGAGCAGGGAGGCCCCGACGAGCCCGACGGCCCCGGCGATGAGCATGATGTCGCTGCGATCTGCCAGCAGCGCCACCACAGCTCCGACGGTACCCACTGCCGCGAGGGCGAAACCCCCGGCTGTCAGCAGCAGCGGGATCCCTCGGCCATGGGCAGCAGCAGCTCGACGGCCCGGACGCGCCACCAGCGAAGCCACGGCGAAGACGAAAGCGCAGAGCGCCAGCGCACCGAGCACATCGCTCGGACGGTGCCAGCCGTACACGACCAGCTGACATGCGGCTACCGACATAACAATCGCGCCGGCAAGAGCGGATCCTGCGCGAGCCCCGGCCGGTACGGCCCAGACGAGTGCCCCGGTGAGGGCGGCGAACACGGTCATGTGCCCGCTCGGGAATGTGTTGGGAGCATCGAGTTCGAAGAGTCCGGGGCGCTGCAGGAACTGCTGCTTGAGCAGCTGCGAGGCGACAATCGCGATGACCGGGGTGAGCGTCGCGGTGACGGCTCGTCGTACGCCGTGCGAGGCGAGTGCGATACCTGCAATGATCACGAGCGCGATTGCGACGGCGGGCACTGACACGAGATTCAACGGCGGCGGCGGCGAATAAGTGAACGACGCGGCATCCAGCACACTTGCCTCGGCCTGCTGGCCGACGACGTTGAGCACTCCGCCGGCGTAGAACAAGGCGCCTGCTGCGAGGGAGAGCAGCGCGAGACCCCAAGCCGCCGCGTGTCCGCGATGCACTGCAGCCATGACGTCTCCTCTCTCTTCTCCCCCAGCCAGTACCCGGATCAAGATCGTAACCTGTCGGACTTTTCAGACTGCTGAATGTCACAGGGTGTGTGCTGCTCCGCCGTCAGGTAGACGTCCTGTCTGTGATCAGCGCAGCATTGCTACCCTGGGGTGTGTAGAACATATTCGTTTTCTTTCATCCGCGGCCCGATGCCCGGGTGAGTCATGGCCGAGAGAGGCGAGATGCCAGCACCGAGCGAATCGCATGTTGCACCGACCGCGTCGGCAGAGGCGGTGTCTGCGAGCGAATCCGCGGCCCTGATTCCCATGGAGCGGGTCGATGGCGACCGGAGTGTCGCGGATCGTGTCATGCGTCGTCTGCTTCGTGTCGACAGCGTCGATCGGTCTGCCGCGTCGGAGGTCTCGGCGCATCGGTACCTTCGAACGTCAATGGTGATCACGGGTATTCGGTGCATCATCACGTATCTCGTCATTCCGATCGCGGTGCCGATCATCGGTCTGAGCGGAGCGGTGTCTGCTCCCCTCGGTCTCCTGCTCAGTTTGGTGGCACTGGTGACCGGGATCATGAGCCTGCGGAAGTTCTGGATGGGCGACCATCGATTCAGATGGATGTATACGGGGTTCATCGGCATCGTGTTCATGGTGCTCGCGATCACCCTGTACACCGACGTGTCAGAGATAGTGAGCACTCTATGAGCCCCGAAGAGCGGGGGCACTCCCCCGAACGGTCTGATAATCACACCGAGGGATCGCCGGAGCGTGTGCCGCCAAAAGCTTGGGTCACGCTCATTGCCTTCGCTGCCTTTGTCACCCTCTTCGGCACCTGCGCAAGTACCTTCATGTTCCGCTGACTTGCGGAGGACGCAGGCGTAGGCTGGCAGCATCGAGCGCCGCCCGAAGGAGGATCTCATGCCGACCATCGCCGATACCATCGTCGAGACCATCAAGGATGCGGGCGTCGAACGGGTCTACGGACTACCCGGCGACTCGCTCAACGGATTCACCGACGCGCTTCGCAGAGATGGCACCCTTGCGTGGCAGCACGTTCGACACGAGGAGGCTGCCGCATTCGCGGCCTCTGCTGAGGCGGCGCTGACGGGCAACCTGGCAGTGTGCGCCGGCAGCTGCGGGCCCGGCAACACCCACCTGCTGAACGGACTCTACGACGCGCAGCGCAGCCGAGTGCCCGTTCTCGCGATCGCCGCTCAGATCCCGGGACCGGAGGTCGGAAGCGCCTACTTCCAAGAAACGCACCCGCAGGATCTCTTTCGCGAAGCATCGGTCTACACCGAGCTCGTGAGCGTTCCCGATCAGCTGCCCCATGTGTTGGAGATCGCAATCCGAGCCGCGGTCGAGCAGCAGGGCGTGGCCGTCCTGGTGATCCCGGGCGAGATCTTTCTCACGGACAGCCCGACCGTGCGCCGTTCTGCTCCGATCGCACGAATCCCTCGAGTGACAGTGCCGGCAGAGCGTGAGTTGCAAGACGCTGCGACGTTGCTGAACGCGGCGAAGAAGGTGACGATCTTGGGCGGAGCGGGTACGGAGGGTGCGCACGCCGAGCTCATCGCGCTCGCGGAGAAGTTGCAGGCTCCCGTGGTGCATGCGTTGCGTGGCAAGGAGTTCATCGAGCACGATAACCCCTACGACGTCGGGATGACTGGCCTGATCGGATTCTCCTCGGGGTATCGCGCGATGGAGAACTGCGATGCGCTGCTGATGCTGGGCACCGACTTCCCCTACCGGCAGTTCCTCCCGTCGAAGGCGAAGATCGTACAGGTCGATCTCCGTGGTGAGCACCTCGGGCGGCGCACACCCATTGACGTCGGTCTGGTGGGCAGCGTCCGCGACACTGCGCAGGCGTTGTTACCGCTTCTCTCGGATCGAGCTGACGGTAAGCACCTCGATGACTCGATCAAACACTATACGAAGGCGCGGAAGGGGCTCGACGAACTCGCGTCGAGTGACAAGAACCGTGCGCCGATCCATCCCCAGTACGTTGCAAAGCTGGTGAGCGACCTTGCGGCGGACGATGCAGTCTTCATCCCTGACGTCGGTTCGCCGACGGTGTGGGCCGCACGATATCTGCGGATGAACGGGAAGCGGCGTCTCATCGGCTCCTTCACCCACGGCTCGATGGCGAATGCGCTGCCGCACGCGATCGGTGCACAGTCCGCCTTCCCCGACCGACAGGTCGTGGCTCTCGCCGGTGACGGCGGACTCGCGATGTTGCTCGGAGAACTCCTCACCCTGCGGCAGCTGCGACTTCCGGTCAAACTGGTCGTATTCAATAACTCCTCACTGAACTTCGTCGAACTCGAGATGAAGGCTGCCGGATTCGTGAACTACGGCACCGAGCTCGATAACCCGGACTTCGCCGACATCGCGAAGGCTGTCGGCATTCACGGTCGACGCGTCGAACAACCGGACGAACTCGACGGAGCGCTGCGGGATGCGTTCGCACACGATGGTCCGGCACTGGTCGACGTGGTCACCGCGCGACAAGAGCTGTCGATACCGCCCACCATTACGGCAGCGCAGGCCAAAGGGTTCACCCTGTACGCGCTCCGCACGATTCTCTCGGGGCGAGGCGAAGAACTGCTCGACCTTGCCGACACCAACGTATTCCGGCGACTGTTCGGCTGAGCCGCTCAGCGGGTCGCGTAGAACGCTACCGCGGACGATGCAGCGACATTGAGCGAGTCGACGCCGCCCATCATCGGGATCGTCACCCTCCGGTCGAGCTGGCGATCTGTCGCCGGAATGAGACCGTGACCTTCGGTGCCGAACACCAGTGCGAGCCGCTCGTGATCTTCGGCGACGAGCTCGTCGAGCGTGATCGCCCCCTCGCCCAGAGTCATGCCGGCAACGACGTAACCGAGATCCTTGAGCAGTTGGAGACCACTTCGGGGCCAGGGGTCAATACGCGTCCATGGGACTTGGAAGACAGTGCCCATCGACACGCGGACTGCGCGTCGGTAGAGCGGGTCCGCGCACCGAGGCGTCACCAGCACCGCATCGAGTCCCATGGCGGCCGCATTCCTGAAGGCGCTTCCGACATTTGCATGATCGGCGAGGTTCTCTAGCACGGCAATCCGTGAACGCGCAGGACGGCCCGACCCACGAGTCGTCTGCGATGCCAGTGAGGAAGCTGCGAGCAGTTCGGCGGGGTCTATCGGCTCCGGGCGGTGCATGGATGCGATCGCCCCGCGGTGCATGTGGAAACCGGTGAGACGCTCCAGCTGTTCCGGCGTCCCCAGATACACCGGAACTTCAGGGAAGGCAGCCAGCAGAGGCTCGATCTGCGGGAGCCATTCTTCGAGCAGCAAGACCGAACGTGGGCGATGCCCTGCGGTGATGGCGCGCTCGATGACCTTGGGCGACTCGGCGAGATACAGCCCTGACTCGGGTTCGAGTACCCGGCGCAGTGCCACGTCGGTCAACTGCGTGAAATCGCGGAGCTCGGGTGCGTCGAGTGATGCGATGCGGTGCAGGATCACCGGCACTCCTCCGTCACGCTAGAGTCGTTCGCGGCAGGGCTCGTCGATTGCGTGACCGTGCGCAAGAACCTCGCTATGTGTACTGCGGCGTCTTCGGGGGCTTCGTAGTGCACCAAATGTCCGACCCCTGGAATCACGCGGAGCTCGGCACCTGGAATGCGTCGCTGCAGGTCGAGTTGGGCGCGTAGAGGAGAGATGTCGTCGCGATCCCCCGCGATGATGAGCGTCGGAACTGAGAACGGCGACCCGTTTGGAGTGTCTGGTCGGTGCTCGGTCACGACCTCCGCAACCGTGTGCGACACCGAGGCTCGGAAAGCCTGAAGCAGCGTGGTCGGATCGGAGAACACGCTGAAATACCGGTCGTGCTGACCATGGATCCAGCTGCGCAGCTCGGAGTCGCGTGTCTTCGCCATGACCTCGCTCATGACTCGAACGATCGCAGGATTGCCGAGAAGTGCCCGAGCAGCAGCCGGGGGAAGCGCATCCGCTGCCCGGTAATAGGCGATCGCGAGCTTGGTCATGATCGCGTTCGGACCGGAGAGTGCGGGAGATGAGATCGGGTTGATGAAGGTGACGCTGCTGGGTGCGAGTCCATCGGCAATCGCACGTGCGACAACCAGTGAGCCGAACGAATGACCCACGATATGTACGTCGCTTGGTCGTGCTGCGGCGCGCTCGACCTGGCCGTCGCGCTCAACGTTTCCGGCGTGCTGATCAACTGCGGTGGCGAATGCTCGCAACCACTCCCCGTAGAGCGCGAGATCGTGTTCACGATCGGGGACGGCTGAGCTCATTCCGAAGCCGGGCAGATCTGGGACGATGATCGGCACGCCAGGCAACATGACGGTCAGCCCCTCGGCGATGAGCTCCAGACCATGATGATCTCCGCGGAATCCATGAACGAGCAGTATGGGGGCGGCGTCACCCACACCGTACTGCCAAGCGCGGGTCGGCGCGCCGAACACGGGGACGGTCAGTTGGCGGGGGTGTTCGGTCACGAGGCGAGTCTAGCGAGCGCACCTGTGCTCCCCCGCCACCGATAGCATCGTGATTGACGAAAGGATGCGCCGTGACTAGAGAACTGCCCCTGTGGGCTGCGAACCTCGCCGTCTTCGACACCGAGACGACGGGAGTCGACACGAGCAGTGCGCGCATCGTGAGCTCGACGATCGCGCTGCTGGGTTCGGGGGGTGAGGTGCTCGAACGCTACGATTGGCTGCTCGACCCAGGAGTCGAGATTCCCGAGCCGGCAGTGCGGGTGCACGGCATCAGCACTGAGATCGCGCGTTCGAGCGGCATCCGAGCTGAATTCGGAGTTGCGCAGATCATCGAACAGCTCTCGGCGATGCGCGAGCGCGGCTTCCCGCTCGTCGTCTACAACGCGCCCTTCGACCTGTCGCTGCTTCACGCCGAATCACGGCGGCACGGACTCGCCTGGCCAGATGCGGTGTCACCGGTGCTCGACCCGTTGATCATCGACAAGCAGATGGATCGCTTCCGCCGCGGGAAGCGCACCCTCGAGGTGGTCACGGCGCACTATGGCATCGAGCTCGGTACCGCCCATGACGCCGGTGATGACGCGATCGCTGCCGGGCGATTGCTGCAGGCGATCGCGATCAAGTACGCCGACACCCTGCCGGGCGATCTCGAGGAGCTGCACGCCGCTCAGGCCTCCTGGGCTGCAGCCCAGGCCGAGAACTTCCAGGACTACATGCGGCGCGTCCGCGACCCGTCGTTTGTGGCAGATGGACGTTGGCCGATTCGGTAACGGTGGAGACAGCAAAGGGCGGGCGATCCGGAATGGATCGCCCGCCCTTCGTCGTATGACTTCGGAGTTTAGGCGCCGAAGCCCTTGAAGCGCTGGTTGAACTTCTCGACACGACCGGCCGAGTCCATGATGCGCTGCTTGCCCGTGTAGAACGGGTGCGATGCGCTCGAGATCTCGACATCGATGACCGGGTAGGTCTCGCCCTCGAGCTCGATCGTCTTATCGCTGGTCAGCGTGGAGCGGGTGAGGAACGTCTCCCCCGAGGCGAGGTCGCGGAAAACAATGGCGTTGTACTCGGGGTGGATATCGGTCTTCATGAGTGTTCCTTAGGATTGTCGCCTTGAATGGGGCCTGTAGCAGCAGGCCCCGAGGTCTTGGGAGGTTGCGGATGACCGCACAAAGTTCTACTTTACATCAGAATTAGATTAGTCGCGGCACATATTGCTAGGTCGCGAACACAGAGTTCGACGAACCGAGTCTCAGTTCTTGGCGATCGCGGAGTAGCGGCCGTCGCTCTCGGTGAGTTCGAATTCCAGGCCGAACGCCGCGCCGAGGTTCTCCGCAGTCAGAGTCTCGGCGATGGGCCCGGCTGCCTGCACGCGGCCCTCGCTCAGCAGCAGCACATGCGTGAAGCCCGGAGGGATCTCCTCTACGTGGTGAGTCACCATGACCATCGCCGGGGAGGTCGGCGACTGCGCGAATCCCGAGAGCATGCGGAGCAGGCGTTCGCGGGCGCCGAGGTCGAGACTCGCGCTCGGCTCATCGAGCAGCAAGAGTTCTGGGTCAGTCATTACGGCTCGCGCGATCATGGCGCGCTTGCGCTCTCCGTCGCTCAAGGTCCCGAAGAGATTGTCGGCGAGGCTTGTGAGCTCCCACTCGGCGATGATGCGGTCGGCCTGACGAATGTCGATGTCGTCGTACTGCTCGTTCCAGCGCCCCTCGACCGAGTGCGCCGCGGTCAGCACGAGGTTGCGCACGGACTCGTCGTTCGGAATGCGTCGTGCGTTCGCCGATGATGCGAAGCCGATGCGGTGGCGCAACTCAAAGATGTCAACTTTGCCGAGCGTCTCGTCGAGAATCTCGACGCTGCCCCGGGTCGGATAGTCGTTTGCAGTGGCGAGCTTGAGCATCGTCGTCTTGCCGGCGCCGTTGGGGCCGAGAATCACCCAGCGCTCGGCGCTGTCGACAGACCAGTTCACCCCGTCGAGGATCGGCCTGCCGTCGCGAACATAGGTGACATCTGAGAATCGCAGAGCGTTGACCATGCCGACCAGCCTACCGACCGTCGGTCGTGAGTTGGCTCCGACGCGGCGGCAGTTCCCTAAACTTGAATGCATGAACGATGCTGCTGCGCCCCTTCTCGTGGTTCTCGACTGCGATTCGACGACGATTCAGGACGAGGTGATCGAGTTGCTCGCGGATGCGGCCGGTACGCGGGACGAAGTCGCCGACGTTACCGAGCGCGCGATGCGGGGCGAGCTCGACTTCGCGGAGAGCTTGGCAGAACGCGTGGCTACGCTTGCAGGCACGCCCGAGACGGTCTTCCAACAGGCATACGAGCGAGTGCGGCTCTCCCCCGGCATCCGCGAACTGATCGCCGCAGTACATGAACGCGGCGGTAAAGTCGGTGTGGTCTCAGGTGGCTTCCATGAAGTTCTCGATTTCATCGCCGACGACCTCGGTCTCGACTATTGGCGGGCAAATCGCCTGGAGACCGCAGACGGCGCGCTCACCGGTCGCACCGTGGGCCAGGTGATCGATGGGGCCGCCAAGGCCGAGGCATTGCGCGAATGGGCGGAGGCGCAAGGCACTCCCCTCAGCGCAACTGCCGCGATCGGCGACGGCGCGAACGATCTCGAGATGATGCGGGTTGCCGCCCTGGGAGTGGGGTACAACGCGAAGCCGATCGTGCAAGAGCGTGCCGATGTGAGCATCGAGCACGATCTGTCCGCGGTGATCCCGTTGCTCGATCGTTTGAGCTGACCCCTATTCCGGTCCGAAGGGCGCGGACCTCTATTCATCTGCGAGATCAGAGATTGTTGAGGCGCTCGGTGTCGTCGGGTATGGTCCCGTCTGCGAGCAACGATGTTCCGAGACGTTTGAGCGCCGTGAGTGCGACGTTCTGGGGCATCGGTCCGTAGGAGATGCGGGCGATTCCGAGTGCCTCGTACTCTGCCGCGGTGAGCGCGCCCGGGAGCCCGATGACGCTGACCTTGCGCGATCCGATCTCCTCGACGAGCTCCTGCGCCTCCTCTGCGGTGACGACTCCCGGCACGAACACGCACTGGGCGCCGGCTGCCAGGTAGGCGCGTCCGCGCTCGATCGCGTCGGTCAGAGATGCGGCACGGGAGCGATCCCCACCCTTGAGCAGTGCATCGGTGCGTGCATTGAGTACGAAGTCGACGCCTTCCTGACGGCCGGCTTCGACGGCGTCACGCATCACTGTCACGGATTCATCGATGGGGCGCAGCTGATCCTCGATGTTCGCTCCGCAGACCCCCGCAGCGATGGCCTTTCGCACCGTGCCGGCCGGATCACCGAATCCGCCATCGAGATCCGCAGTGACGGGCAGCTCGGTCGTTGCGACGATGCGTGCGGTCGCAGCGATCATGAGGTCGACCGGGATCTTCTCGCCGTCGGGGTACCCGTGGCTTGCGGCAATGCCGTGTCCTGCGGTGGCGATGGCCGTCGACCCGTTCAGATCGGATACCACCCGCGCACTTATGGCATCCCAGACGTTCACGACACGCAGGATCTCGGGTGCCTCGTACAGATCGATGAGGGTACGAGCGTCGTCGGCAACGCGCTCGCGGGAACGGGGTTCGCTGTGTTCGGTCATGCCTCCACGCTATGCCGTGAGACGAGTTCGCGGAAGGGCTTGCAGACCGTAGCTGCGGGTGTTATCTCCGGTGCGGCGCGATCAGTGGCCCATGCCCAGTCCGCCGTCGACCGGAATGACGGCCCCGGAGACGTACGCCGACTCGTCACCGGCCAGCCATGAGGCGACGCCGGCGATCTCCTCCACCTTGCCGAAACGTCCGGCCGGAATGGACTCGAGGTACTTCTGCTGCTGAGCCTCGGGGAGCGCCGCAGTCATGTCGGTCTCGATGAACCCCGGGGCAATCACGTTCGCGGTGATGCCCCGACCACCGAGTTCACGGGTCAGCGAACGCGCGAACCCGACGAGAGCCGCCTTCGAAGACGCGTAGTTGATCTGTCCGGGGGAACCGTAGAGGGCCACCACGCTCGACAGCAGGATCACGCGCCCGAAGCGCCCCTTGAGGAGGCCCTTCGCAGCCCGCTTCACCACACGGAACGTTCCGGTGAGGTTCGTGTCGATGACCTCGCTGAAGTCCTCTTCGCTCATGCGCAGCAGCAGCGTATCGCGGGTAATCCCCGCGTTCGCGATGACCACCTCGACTGCTCCGAGCTTCTCCTCGATCTCCGAGAACGCGGCATCGATCGATGCGCTGTCGCTCATTTCCGCGTGGACGGTGAGCGCGCCCGCGGGGCCTGCTCCTGAGCGGGCGGTCACGGCGACCCGATGTCCGTCTGCGATCATTCGTTCGGCGATGGCGAAACCGATGCCGCGATTGCCGCCGGTGACGAGGACGGTGCGGGAAGTGCTCATGCGGGCGTTCCTTTCGTATGGTGCTTCCCCAAGCCTAGAGGAAGGTCGTGCGCGTGCCGGGTAGCGGCGCAGTGAGGGGCGGAGCGACATCCAAGGTGCGGGGCGTAGACTTCCGTGTGGACGAAGAAGGAGCCGATGGGCGAGAGTTACCGGGTCACGACGGTGGGAATGGCCCCCGCCGAAGATCGTGCGAAGCGCATGCGCTTCTACTACATGGCGATGGGCCTGCGCATGCTCTGCGTGGCCTCGCTGCTCTTCGTCAGAGGCTGGTGGATCGCGGTCGCACTCCTCGGGGCAGTGCTTCTGCCGTATTTCGCGGTGATGATCGCAAATGCGGTCGCGGCAACGCCTGACGAAGAGGTGGACGCACCCGAACCGCTCAGCATTGCCGGTTCGGACTCCGGGACCGCTTCTTCCACGTCTCCTGCTGATCGACCACCGGTCATCGTCGTGGATGCCCCAGGTCATGAGGAGACATGGCGAAGCTCCCCTGCCGAAACCGCTTCGAGTGAGACGGTGTCTGATCAGCCCGTACAGGGAGGGACTGAAGACGGTCACAGCAAGAGCGACGGTTCCACAGGATGACGGGTGTGTTGTCCGCCGCCCTCGGTGGAGCGCCGTCGGAACGTTTCGAATGCTCCCGAGCCGGCTGCCGTGCGGCCGCTTCGCGCGCACTGATTTGGCGGAACCCCAAGATTCACGGCCCAGAACGTCGTAAGACCTGGCTTGCCTGCTCGGAACACCTTCCCTACCTGCGGGATTTCTTGGCTGCCCGTTCCTTCCCGCTCGAAGAGACCTCGATAGATACGCTGAGCGACTCGCAGATAGCGGAGAGATCGGCTGCGTCACAGGGATCGGCGCCCGAAGCAGAACGACGAGAGCGGTCCGGTGGCTGAGCAGACGATGCCGCTTACGGAACCCGAGGCGCGCCCGCGCGACGCTCATTCGGAGGAACAGGAGCTCCCGGGCTGGTCCTTCCTCCGCAGTCGACGCTGGCTGGGCTACTACGCGCTCTTGCTCGCGTTCTCGGTCGCGTGCGTGATGCTGGGAAACTGGCAGTTCGATCGGCGCGCCGAGGCTCGCGCCGAGATCGACCGCATAGACGCGAACTATGATGCACCGGCGATACCGCTCGATGCGGCACTTCCAGAACTCTCTTTCTTCGATGAGGATCAGCTGAAGTGGCAGACCGTCGAGGTCACCGGCGAGTACTTCGGTGAGCCGTTCCTCGCCCGCAATCGGCCGGGGCCGGGAGGTGTCGGGGCCGATCTGATCCATCCGCTGCGCACCGAAGACGGTCGTGTCTTCTTCGTGGACCGGGGGTGGGTCCCATTCGAGGCAGATTCCGGTTCTGAGAACGCAGCAGTCGCTCTCGAGGCGCTCCCGCAACCGGCAGAGGGGTGGGTGCTCGTCGAAGCGCGACTGCGTGCCGGCGAACCGGCGGTGGAAGGCCGTTCAAGCCGCGGGAGCACCGTGGGGAGTATTGATCTGCCTGAGATCGCGCGTCTCGCCCAGGTCGAAGCGGAGGCCTACACCGGAGCGTACGGCATGCTTGTCAGCGAAGAGCCGACGGGTGAGGCCGGCGTGCTGCCGGATCGGCCGGAACGCGATGAGGGCCCCCACCTGTCGTACGCGCTGCAGTGGTACGTGTTCATCATCATCGCCCTCGGCGGGGTGAGCTATGCAGCGAGACAGGAATATCGCGGCCTGAATGCGGGTAGCGAGAGAGTGCTCGAGCAGGATCGCCGACGAGCCGAGCGGCGAAAGCGCAAGGGCGACACCGACGCCGATGAAGAAGACGCTTTGCTCGACGGTTGAGCGAATCGACGGTAGAGGTGCCTGCCAGCGCGGCTCGAAAACCACGCAGGACGGGACGATACACTCGCGTCTCGTGACCTCAACTGCATCTGAACCGGCGCTCAGCGCACCACGATCCGCGGTGCGGGCGCTGGTCGAACGCGCTTGGTTTCAACGCTGCATCATCGCGTTGATCGTCTTCAACGCGGTCATCTTGGGGTTGGAGACCTATGCTGCGGTAGTTCAGAGATTCGGTCCGGGCCTGCACGCGGTCAACGCAGTAGTGATCGGGATCTTTGTCCTCGAGTTGATCCTGCGTATCTACGCGTACGGCTGGCGCTTCTTTCGAGACGGCTGGAACGTGTTCGATTTCATCGTCGTCATCGCCGCGCTGGTACCCGCGAACTCGGCCTCGGGCGCCCTGCGGCTGCTGCGGCTGTTGCGGGTCTTCCGGTTGCTCTCGGCGGTCCGCTCGATGCGAATGGTCGTGCGAGCGCTCGGAGCCTCCATCCCCGGCATCATGTCGATGGGCGGGCTCTTCATGATGGTGCTCTATGTCTTTGCGATCGCCTCGACGACGCTGTTCGCCCCGTACGATCCGAAGAACTACGGGGACCTCGGGCTCACCTTCGGGTCGCTGTATCGCATCGTCATCGGCGATGGGTGGAGCGACGTGGTCGTTCCGTTGGCATCCGAGCATCCCTGGGTCTGGGCCTATTTCATCGGATTCTCATTGCTCGGTGCGGTCGTGCTCCTCAACCTGTTCGTAGCGGTGGTTGTTGAGGCAATGAACAGGATCCAGACTGAAGAGTTCGAGGAATCTCGCGAGGAAGAGCACGCGCAGGGAGACTTGATTCTTGCGGAGCTCAGTGCGCTGCGAGCAAGCGTTGAGAGTCTGCGCACCCACCGCGGCGAATTCGATGATGCTGATTCACGCAGGTCCGAATCGGGGAAAGTAGACTCATCCGATGCCGCATCGGGTGAGTCGCAAGAGGGACGGAGCACTGTTGGCGCCTGATGTTGCACGCTCCTCGAGAGTCATGCTGGGATGTCGCTCATTGCTTCTGGTAGCGGTCGTGGGAGCGACGTTGCTCACTGCCGGTTGCAGCCAGGGTCCGGATCCGGTCGAAACGCGTGATTCTTTGAGCGAGGTGACGGCGGAACCGTCCGAGCCGGAGGCAGCGACGGAGTACGACGCGGAGCTCAACCCTGAGCCGATCGTGGAGCCCCGCGAGTGTACGAACTATCTGGTGATCACCGGTCGCGGCACCGGCGAACCTGCGGACAATCAGCTGCTCAGTCCGGTCGCAGAGATGATTGCGGACGCCAGACCCGACGAGGTGGACATCGTGGATCTCGACTATCCAGCGGACACCGAAGTCAAGGAAGGGGGCACGCTCGGAGTACGCACCCTCATCGACACACTGAACGTTCAGGCCGAGGCATGCCCCGATCAGGGGTTCGTTCTGCTCGGATACTCGCAGGGCGCCCTGGTCATCGGAGATGCGTTGGTCGACCCGGATGTTCGACTCGTCGGTGGCACAGTGGGCGAACTGCATTCTGAGGCGACAGATCGGATTCGTGCCATCGTCTTCTACGGAGACCCTCGCCTCGTCGGCGGGGAGGAGTACAACTTCGGCACCGACACGGGCACGAATGGTCTGCTCCCCCGCCCGTTCGGCAGCCTGGAAGCGTTCGCCGATCGCATCAGGGATTACTGCGTGCCGAGTGACTTCGTGTGTCAGACCGCGATCGATGCGGTCGAGTTGGACGGCGGTGCAGCGGGCGTGGGACTGGACGAGCAGGGGCACGTCGAGTACTTCAATAACGGGATGCAGCAGGATGGCGCGGCATTCGCGATCACGAAGCTGGCTCCCCCGGATCCGCCGGAAGACGACGCCGAGGGTGAGGAGCCGAAGGATAAGGACGCCGAGGACTCTACGCCAGCTCGATGAGCTCGAGGTACTCCTTGGACCAGTGATCTTCAGTCGCCTCGGGCATGATGAGGACACGTTCGGGGTTGAGCGCCTCGACTGCTCCGGGATCGTGCGATACCAGCACGACTGCGCCGCTGAAGTGCGCGAGCGCGTCGAGCACCTCCTCACGGCTCGCCGGATCGAGGTTGTTGGTCGGCTCGTCGAGGAGCAGCACGTTCGCGCTCGAGACCACCAGCATCGCGAGCGCCAGACGTGTCTTCTCTCCGCCAGACAGCACGCCGGCAGGCTTGTGCACGTCATCTCCAGTGAACAGGAAGGATCCGAGCACTTTGCGTGCCTCGGTCTCGGTGAGATGCTGCGACACCGAGATCATGTTCTGCAGCACGCTCGCCTTGACGTCCAGTGTCTCGTGCTCCTGCGCGTAGTAGCCGACCTTCAGGCCGTGACCTGCGATGAGCTCCCCGGTGTCGGGAGTATCCACCTGCGCGAGCAGCCGCAGCAGTGTGGTCTTTCCGGCGCCGTTGAGCCCCAGCACGACAACTTTTGATCCACGATCGATTGCGAGGTCGACGCCGGCGAAGATCTCGAGTGAGCCGAACGACTTCGAGAGGCTCTGCGCCATGAGCGGGGTCTTGCCGCAGGGCGCCGGGTCCGGAAAGCGGAGCTTCGCTACGCGATCCACCTGGCGCACCTCTTCGAGGCCGGACAGCATTCGCTCGGCCCGCGCAACCATCTGGTGCGCTGCGGCGGCCTTCGAAGCCTTGGCACCGAACTTTGCCGCCTGATCCTTGAGCGCCGAGGCCTTCTTCTCCACATTCGCGCGTTCCTTGCGACGGCGCTCCTCGTCAGCGGCGCGCTGACGCTGGTAGAGCTTCCAGCCCATGTTGTACACATCGATCACCTGGCGATTGGCATCGAGGTAGAAGACCCGGTTCACGGTCTCTCCTACCAGGTCGATGTCGTGGCTGATGATGATGACGCCGCCCTTGTAGCTCTTCAAGAACTCCCGTAGCCACACGATGGAGTCGGCATCCAAGTGGTTTGTCGGCTCATCGAGGATCATGGTGTCTGCATCGCTGAAGAGGATACGAGCGAGCTCGATGCGACGGCGTTGACCGCCGGAAAGCGTCTTGAGCGGCTGATCCAGCACTCGATCAGGGAGACCCAAGTTGTGCGAGATCGAGGCGGCCTCGGCTTCAGCGGCATAGCCACCGAGAGCCTGGAAGCGATCGGTAAGCGATCCGAAGCGCTTCATCGCCTTCTCCGCAACACGCGGGTCGTCCGACGCCATCTCCTCCGAGGCCTTCGCGAGGTTCTTCGTCAGCGTGCCGAGTCCGCGGGCATCGAGGATGCGATGCCTCGCGAGCTGCTCGGGATCGCCAGAGCGCGGGTCCTGCGGAAGGAAGCCGAGCTCGCCGGACACCTGCACTCGGCCCTCCGCAGGCTGCAGCTCGCCCGAGAGCGTACGTGTCAGCGTCGTCTTACCGGCGCCGTTTCGCCCCACGAGGCCGATCTTGTCGCCGGGGTTCACTCGGAACGTGACGCCTGACATGAGGCGACGTGCGCCGACGTCGATGGCGAGATCCTCGACGATGATCATGCGTGTGTCCTTAGAAGATGTGATGAGACGGAGTGTCCGCCAAACGAAAGGTTCGGGGGATCATTTCCGGGAAGGCATGCGTGGTGAGCCTGACGGCGCGCTGCGCAGCCGCGCGCCGGAGAGCATGCCGGTGGAAACGAACCCCCGAACCGAAGAAAAGACTAGATGGCGAAGCCCAGGGCGCGCATCATGTCTCGACCATCATCGGTGATTCGCTCCGGTGTCCACGGCGGCATCCACACCCAGTTGATGCGGAAGGCTGTGACGAGACCGTCGAGCGCCTCGGCGATATCGTTCTCGATCACGTCGGTCAGGGGGCAGCCGGCGCTCGTGAGCGTCATGCTGACCACGAGCGCGTCGTGCTCTTCGTCGAAGGCGAGGTCGTAGATGAGTCCGAGGTCGACGATATTGACGCCGAGCTCCGGGTCTGACACATCTTTGAGCGCTTCGATCGCCTGTTCGCGGAACTCGGGATCGATGGACTTCGCGGGAATGGCCTCAGTCATGCCAATAGCCTACGCCGCATCGACGAGGTAGCGGTCGTATCCCTCTTCTTCAAGACGCTCGGCAAGCTCAGGTCCGCCCTCTTCCGCCACCTTGCCGTTGACGAAGACGTGCACGAAATCCGGCTTGATGTAGCGGAGAATGCGCGTGTAGTGGGTGATGAGGAGCGTGCCGAGACCAGTGTGGTCCTTGGCGCGGTTGACACCCTCGGAGACCACCTTCAGTGCATCGACGTCGAGGCCGGAGTCGGTTTCGTCGAGCACGGCGAACTTCGGCTGCAGCAGTTCGAGCTGCAGGATCTCGTTGCGCTTCTTCTCGCCGCCCGAGAAGCCCTCGTTGACGTTGCGTTCTGCAAAGGAGGAGTCCATGCGGAGGTTCTCCATCGCGCCCTTGACATCCTTCATCCAGGTACGGATAGCCGGAGCCTCACCGTCGATCGCGGTCTTGGCGGTACGGAGGAAGTTGGCGTTGGTGACGCCGGGAATCTCGACCGGGTACTGCATGGCGAGGAAGAGACCCGCCTTGGCGCGCTCGTCCACCTCCATCTCGGTGACCTCTTCGCCGTCGAGCAGAATCGATCCGCTCGTGATCTCGTAGCGCGGGTGCCCGGCGATCGCGTAGGCGAGCGTCGACTTGCCCGAGCCGTTCGGTCCCATGATGGCGTGGGTTTCACCCTGCTTGATGGTGAGGTTGACCCCCTTGAGGATCTGCTTCTCACCCTGCTCGGTTTCGACGCTGACGTGCAGGTCCTTGATCTCAAGCACTGAGCTCATTGTTCAATCTCTTTCGTAATGTCGGGGTCGATGTACACGTCGCCGTCTTCGATCTCGACAACGTAAACGGGTACCGGCTCATAAGCCGGAAGGTTCTGCGGGAAGCCGGTGCACAGTGAGAAAGCTGATCCGTGCGCCCAGCATTCGAGGGTCTTTCCCTCGACGAAGCCTTCGGAGAGGCTGATCTGGCCGTGGGTGCAGGTGTCTCCGATGGCATGAACCTCACCATCAGAGTCGAGCACGATCGCGATGGGCGTATCGTCGAGGACGACACGCGTCGCTTGATCCTGCACGAGGTCGCTCATGGAGAGCGCCTTCTGCCTCGTCACTCGGATCAGGCCCCCTTCTGGGCGGCCGTCACGCTCTGGGCGAGCTCGGTCTCCACTGCGGCGGTGAGGCGTTCCTCGGTCGCGGGGTCACCGATCTGCTGAATGACCTCGAGCAGGAAGCCGCGCACGACGAGCTTGCGGGCCTCTTCTTCCGAGATGCCCCGGCTCATGAGGTAGAACAGATGCTCATCGTCGAAACGGCCCGTCGCGGAGGCGTGTCCGGCGCCGGCGATGTCGCCGGTCTCGATCTCGAGGTTCGGAATCGAATCGGCACGCGTGCCCTCGGAGAGAACCAGGTTACGGTTCTGCTCGTAGCTGTCGGTACCGCTTGCGACGCGGCGGATCAGCACGTCGCCGATCCAGACCGTGCGTGCTCCTTCGCCCTGCAGCGCCCCCTTGTAGGTGACGCGGCTGCGCGAGTTCGGGGCATTGTGGTCCATGTAGACCTGATGCTCCAAGTGCTGGCCTGCGTCTGCGAAGTATGCGCCGAACGCCTCGCCGTTCGCCCCCTCGGAATCGAGATGGATCGTCGGGTTGAGGCGCACCACGGAACCGCCGAGCGACACCACGATGTGCTTGAGGGTCGCGTCGCGCCCGACCTTGCCGAAGTGGCTCGACAGGTGGATGGCGCTGTCATCCCACTGCTGCACGGAGACCAGAGTGAGATCGGCGCCATCGCCGACGACGATCTCGACGTTCTCCGTGAGCTGCGCTTCCCCCTCGTGCGAGAGGATCACGACGGCCTTCGACTGCGGCGCGGCTTCGACGATGACGTGCGCGGCGCGCGCCTCCGTGCCGAAACCGGTGCGGTTCAGCGTGATCGCGTCGGCGTGCTCCCCCGACACCGTGAGGTGCAGGGCGCGATCGAACGACGACCAGGCATTCGCCGAAGCGCGGTCCTCAGGAGTTCCCGCACGTCCGATCAGCTCGGAATCGCGGTCGATCCAGCGGAGGGTCACGCCGTCTGCGTCAGCGGCATCATCGTTCGGCTGCGAGCCGTCGACCTCGCCGTGCAGCAGCGTGTCGATCTTCGCGACCGGGCTGAACTTCCAGTTGCCCTCGCGGCCGGTCACCTTCGGGAAATCGGCGACGTTCACAGAGGTGAACCGGGCCGAACGGGTCTGCACGGGCGCGCCGAAGTCCCAACCGCCATCTGAGTGGGCGGTGAGACCGTGCTGAGCGGTGCCCGTCGCGGGCTTCGTTGCAACAGCTTCAGTCATTATCCGACAGATCCTTCCATGCCCATCTCGATGAGCTTGTTCAGTTCGAGTGCGTACTCCATCGGCAGCTCGCGCGCGATCGGCTCGATGAAGCCGCGTACGATCATCGCCATGGCCTCCTCCTCGGCGAGGCCGCGGCTCATCAGGTAGAAGAGCTGATCTTCGCTCACACGCGACACGGTGGCTTCGTGACCGAGCTCGGCGTCGTCGGTGCGGATGTCGATGGCCGGGTACGTGTCGCTGCGCGAGATCGTATCGACGAGCAGTGCATCGCAGACGACTGAGTTCGCCGCGTGGTGCGCGTTGGCGTCGATGCGCACCTCACCGCGGTAACCGGTGCGGCCACCGCCGCGAGCGATCGACTTCGAGAGGATCGACGACTTGGTGTGCGGAGCCAAGTGGATCATCTTCGCACCGGCATCCTGGTGCTGGCCGGGCCCGGCGAAGGCGACCGACAGAGTCTCACCCTTGGCGTGCTCGCCCGTGAGGAAGATCGACGGGTACTTCATCGTCACCTTGGAACCGATGTTGCCGTCGACCCACTCCATGGTCGCGCCCTCTTCGGCGATCGCTCGCTTCGTGACGAGGTTGTAGACGTTGTTCGACCAGTTCTGGATCGTCGTGTAACGCACGCGCGCATTCTTCTTCACGATGATCTCGACGACTGCGGAGTGCAAGGAGTCGGACTTGTAGATCGGAGCGGTGCAGCCCTCGATGTAGTGCACGTAACTGTCTTCGTCAGCGATGATGAGCGTGCGCTCGAACTGGCCCATGTTCTCCGTGTTGATGCGGAAGTAGGCCTGCAGCGGGATCTCGACGTGCACGCCCTTCGGCACGTACACGAACGAGCCGCCCGACCACACGGCCGTGTTCAGCGCGGCGAACTTGTTATCGCCCGACGGGATCACGGTGCCGAAGTACTCTTCGAAGATCTCCGGGTGCTCCTTGAGCGCGGTATCGGTGTCGAGGAAGAGCACGCCCTGGGCCTCGAGATCCTCGCGGATCTGGTGGTACACCACCTCGGACTCGTACTGCGCGGCGACGCCGGCGACGAGACGTTGGCGCTCGGCCTCGGGAATGCCGAGACGCTCGTACGTATTCTTGATGTCCTCGGGCAGGTCCTCCCAGGTGGTGGCCTGCTTCTCGGTGGAGCGCACGAAATACTTGATGTTGTCGAAATCGATCTCGCTGAGATCTGCGCCCCACGTGGGCATCGGTTTACGACCGAAGATCTGCAGGGCCTTCAAACGGCGCTGGAGCATCCACTCCGGTTCGTTCTTCAGCTCGGAGATCTCTCGCACGACCTGTTCGTTGAGCCCACGCTTCGCCGTCTCACCGGCGGCATCGGCATCGTGCCAGCCGAATTCGTACTGACCCAAGCTTTCAAGCTCAGGACGGTCGATCAGCACCTCAGGCATGATCACTCCTCCTCATCATCTCGCTGGCGAACCCAAAAGCGATCGGAGGGATCCATCTCGCCGGTGCCGGTTTGGGCCACATGCCCGTGGCACCCATCGGGTTCCCTGCAGCGGTGCAGTATTCTGGGCCTCGAACGGATCGGGCCGAACTGCGCCCGGCTGCCGTACGCAACCACAGCTTCTCATTCTACCCCCTGCATCGCTGCTTGTCAGGGGAGGTGACCCTTAGTAGAGGAGCGAGCTCAGCCGTGGCCGAAAGGAATCGTGTGACCGACACACAGAGCGTCAGGACTCGAACACTCGAAGGGGCTATGCCCCGTTCACTGCGGTTCTGGGCGTGGTGCTCGTTCGTGCTGAACGTGATCATCATCGGCACCGGCGGCGCGGTCCGACTGACGGGCTCGGGGCTCGGTTGCTCGGAGTGGCCGTTATGCACCCCTGACTCGCTCGTGCCCACGCAGGAGATGGGAATCCACGGCATCATCGAGTTCGGTAACCGCACTATCACGGGGCTGCTGCTCGTAGCCGCGCTCGGGGTGCTCTTCACGGTGCTGCACGCGGTGGGCGGTGCGCGCCTCGCGAAGCACGCGCTGCGCTGGGCGCTGGTCTCAGTGCTCGTGGGCGCCGTCGTTGCGGCGCTCGTCGTGTTCGGCGGGTCGCAGCTGGTGGAGAATCTGTCGGAAGTCTTCGCGGTGAGTGCGCTTGCCGGGGCCGCCTTCTCTGGCGGCCTGCTGGTTGTCGTCGTCATCGCTGCAGTCGCGTCCTTGCGGAGAGAGGCGCGTCGCCGCGATCTTCCCGTGCTGGCCTGGATCGTGCTGATCGGCATCATGGCGCAGGCCTTCGTCGGCGGCATCACAGTGCTCACCGACCTGCACGCGCTCATCGTGGGCTTCCACTACGTCTCGTCTTTGGCGCTGGTGTGTGTAACGGCCGCCTTCCTGGTGCGCATGTACGAGGCCCCCGGGGCGCGCGAACGCGCAGTCCCGCTCCCCTACGCGATCGTCACACATGTCACCACGCTCTTCATGGCGGTCACCATCTTCGTCGGAGTGCTCACGACGGGAGCCGGCCCGCACTCGGGAGACGCCGACGTGATCCGTGACGGCTTCGACGCGACGCTGCTCAGCCACATCCATGCCTGGCCGGGATATATCTCGCTCGCGCTGGTGCTCGCGATCGCGGTGTGGGCCGGGGTGCGGCAGCTGCGGCCACGGCGCTGGTCGTACGCACTGCTCGCTGCGCTGCTCGTGCAGATCGCCGTCGGCATTTATCAGGCTCGCAACGGCCTGCCGCCGTTCGCGGTGGGTGTGCACATGGTGTTGGCCTCGCTCACGGCCGCGGCTATGACGGTGACGGTGCTCCGGCTCAAGCAGCCGGCCCAGCACCACCACGACGGAGCATCGCTCGGCGACTGAGGATCACCAGCGTGAGACTCAACGAAACGAGCAAGAGGTAGCCAGAGAATCCCCAGACCTCGGGAGCCCAGGATGTCATCGTGAGCAGCGTGATGACTGAACCGAGCACGGTGAGCACGAACAGGAACACCGATTCCGAGTTCGGGTCGTGCCAGGCCTTGCGGAAGGTCGGAATCGCGGCCACGCCGTCGGCGATGATCGCGAGGAAGACTGCGTAGCGCGCATCGCCGGCCGTGATCCAAGCGATGAGTGCGATGAGTGCGAACACGCCGCACCAGATGTCGAAGACGGTGACTCGTACGCGACCGTGACGGGTGAGAAGTGCCGCGATGAAGACGATGAGTGGACCGAGACCCGAGCCCAGCGTCTGCAGCGAGGGCATGCCGACACCGGAATCGAGCTGCGCGAAGAAGCCGATGAGTGGGGCCGCGGCCCAGAGGGACCAGGTCACCAGGTTGGGTCGTACCTTGCCTCGGATCGTGAGATAGGCGTAGCGCCCGGCGCCCACCATGCTCAGCGCAAGGGTGACGAGTACCCAGTTCGGGTCGATCACGCGTTCCTCCTCAGCCCACGGACGTCAGGATCTGGACCGGGAGACTCCCCGTCCAGGACGACCTTAGGCGAAGTGGAGCAGCGGGTCGACTGCGATCGCGATCGAGAGCACCGACAAGTAGCTGATGGACCCGTGGAAGACCCGCATCGGCTTACCCTCCTGGCCACGGATCGCACTGCCGTACAGGCGGTGAGACTCCACGATGAAGTAGCCGCCGGAGAGCAGGGCGACGGCGGTGTAGATCCACCCCATCTGCCCTGCGGGGATCAGCAGTAGGCTCGAGGCGACAGTCGCCCAGGCGTACAGGATGATCTGCAGACCGACCGTGGTGCGACCGCGAACGACGCCCAGCATCGGAACGCCGGCCGCTGCGTAGTCGTCTCGATACCGCATGGAGAGCGGCCAGTAGTGCGCCGGAGTCCAGAGGAAGATGATGAGGAAGAACACCCAGGCCGCCCAATCGAGCGATCCGGTGACTGCGGCCCAGCCGATGAGTACGGGGAAACAGCCCGCGATTCCGCCCCAGATGATGTTCTGCTCGCTGCGACCCTTGAGCCACATGGTGTAGACCACGACATAGGTGAAGATCGCTGCAGCACCGAGCATCGCTGCGAGCCAGTTCGTGGTGAAATAGAGCCAGACGATCGACAGCACGCCGAGCACCCAGGCGAACACCAGCGCGCTGCGGTCGGAGATCTCACCGGTCACCAGCGGACGGTTGCGCGTCCGTCGCATGAGGCGATCGGCTTCGCGGTCGATGTAGCAATTGAAGGCGCCGGCGGAGCCTGCGCTCATGGCTCCGCCGATGAGCGTTGCGAGTACGAGCCACAGGTTCGGGATGCCGCGCTCCGCGAGGATCATCGCGGGTACGGTCACGACAAGCAGAAGCTCCATGACTCGCGGCTTGGTGAGAGATACGTACGCCTTCACCGTGCTTGCGAAACCGGAGCTGGGTCGCGTCTTGCGAACCTGCGCTGGGGTCTGAATCTCGGCTGACATCACCCTCAATGGTACCGTGCCCGCGCTAAGCTTGATACCTGTGTGCCCGATCAGCGCGGCACCGGGTTTTGAGAGGCTGGGCAGTGGCAGAGGAATTGAAGTGGGACGAGCTCGACGACCTCGCGGTGGATACCGCGCGAGTGCTCGCGGCTGACGCGGTCGAGCAGGCCGGCAACGGACACCCGGGAACCGCGATTAGCCTGGCCCCCCTCTCCTACCTCTTGCACCAGCGCGTCATGCGGCATGACCCCGCCGACCCCGATTGGATCGGACGCGACCGCTTCATCCTCTCGGTCGGGCACTCGTCGCTGACGCAGTACGTACAGCTCTACCTGGGCGGTTACGGCCTGGAGCTCGACGACATCCGAGCGCTGCGCACCTGGGGATCGAAGACCCCGGGCCACCCTGAGTACGGGCACACCGCCGGAGTCGAGATCACAACGGGTCCGCTCGGCCAGGGCCTCGCCTCGGCGGTGGGTTTCGCGTTCGCGGCCCGGTACGAGCGCGGACTCTTCGACCCGGACGCAGCTCCGGGCACGAGCCCCTTCGACCACTTCGTCTATGTCGTCGCCGGTGACGGCGACCTCCAGGAGGGCGTGACTGCCGAGGCATCCTCGCTCGCGGGCCATCAGGAGCTCGGCAACCTCATCGCGATCTACGACTCCAACCAGATCTCCATCGAAGACGACACCGACATCTCCTTCTCCGAGGATGTCGCCCAGCGTTACGAGTCGTACGGCTGGCAGGTGCTCGAGGTCGACTGGAAGAAGACCGGCGAATATGTCGAGGATCTGGTCGAGCTGCACCGCGCGATCGAGGCGGCGAAGTCCGAGACGTCGAAGCCATCTCTCATCGTGCTGAAGACCATCATCGGGTGGCCGAGCCCGGGGAAGCAGAACACCGGGGGCATTCACGGCGCGAAGTTGGGCGCCGACGAGCTCGCAGGCCTGAAGGAAGCGCTCGGCTTCGACCCGGAACAGCACTTCGTCGTCAGCGATGAGGTCATCGCACACACGCGCAAGGCGGTCGATCGCGGTGCTGAGCGCCGTGCGGAGTGGCAGCGCTCCTTCGATGCCTGGAGCGAGCGCAACCCTGAACGGAAGGCGTTGCTCGATCGGCTCGAGGCACGCGAACTTCCTGAAGGGGTGCTCGAGGCGCTCCCCTCCTTCGAGCCTGGCGCGAGCGTTGCGACCCGCTCTGCGAGCGGTAAGACCCTTGCTGCGCTCGGCCCGATCATGCCGGAGCTCTGGGGCGGATCCGCCGACCTCGCGGGATCGAACAACACTACGATTCCGGGAGTCCCGTCGTTCGTACCCGCGCGTCGATCGACCGGCGCTTGGCAGGGCGAGCCGTACGGCCGGGTGCTGCACTTCGGTATTCGCGAGCATGCCATGGGTGCGATCCTCAACGGAATTCAGTTGCACGGACGTACCCGCAGCTACGGCGGAACGTTCCTGCAGTTTGCCGACTACATGCGACCCGCGGTGCGTCTCGCGGCACTCATGAACATCCCGAGCATCTTCGTCTGGACCCACGACTCCATTGCGTTGGGCGAAGACGGCCCGACGCACCAGCCCATCGAGCACCTCGCCGCACTACGGGCGATCCCGAACCTCGCGATCGTGCGGCCCGCCGACGCGAATGAAACCGTGATCGCCTGGCACGAGACGCTGAGCCGCCACGGTGGCCCAATCGGGCTCGCGCTCACGCGTCAGAACGTGCCCGTGCTTCCTCGCGGCGGAGAGTTCGCCAGCGAGGCGCAGGCCGCGGAGGGCGTGCGTCGCGGCGCCTACGTACTCGCCGACTCCCCTACCGACTCGATCGATGTGCTGCTGATCGGAACGGGCTCCGAGGTACAGCTCGCAGTCGAGGCACGCGAGCGACTGGCCGCGGACGGCATCGGTGCCCGCGTCGTATCGATGCCCTGCGTCGAGTGGTTCGCCGAGCAGAGCGACGACTACCGCGAAAGCGTGCTGCCGAGTGCGGTTACGGCGCGAGTAAGCGTGGAGGCCGGTATCGCGTTGGGCTGGGAGCGGTTCGTTGGAGCGAATGGACGTTCCGTCTCCATCGAGACATTCGGGGCCTCCGCTGACTTCGAGACACTGTTCCGCGAGTTCGGCATCACGACCGATGCGGTCGTGGCCGCAGCGAAGGACTCCCTGGGCGCGTGAGCGTCGGCAACGCTCAAGAAAGGCACACCATGACCACCACCCCCACGGCGAAGTTGAGCGAATCAGGTGTGAGCATCTGGCTCGACGATCTCTCCCGCAGCCGTATCGACAGCGGCAACCTTGCCGAACTCATCGTCGACCGCGATGTTGTGGGTGTGACGACGAACCCGACGATCTTCGCGAACGCCATCGGCGCGGGCGACGGGTACGGAGCACGCATCGCCGATTGCGCGGCGCGCGGTCTCGACGCGAACGATACCATCATCGAGCTCACGACCGCGGACGTCTCCGATGCCTGCGACGTCTTCGCTTCGGTATATGAGCGCTCGGACGGCCTCGACGGACGAGTGTCGATCGAGGTCGAGCCCGGGCTCGCGCATGACACCGAGGGCACGGTGGCCCAGGCGGTGGCGCTCTGGGAGCGCGTCGATCGCCCCAATGCCATGATCAAGATTCCCGCGACCGAGGCCGGAGTGCTCGCGATTGCTGACGTGATCGCGCGCGGTATCAGCGTCAACGTGACGCTGATCTTCAGCCTCGAGCGCTACCGGCAGGTCATCAACGCATATCTCTCGGGTCTCGAACGCGCTCGCGCGGCTGGAATCGAGCTGTCGACCATCCACTCGGTCGCCTCCTTCTTCGTCTCTCGTCTCGACACTGAGATCGATCGTCGACTCGACGAAGTGGGAACCGACGAGGCCCGCGCGCTTCGGGGTACCGCAGGACTTGCGAATGCACGCCTCGCGTACGAGGTCTTCGAACAGGGCTTCAGCTCGGAACGCGCGGCGCTGCTGCGCGATGTCGGGGCAAACGATCAGCGGCCGTTGTGGGCCTCGACAGGTGTGAAGGATCCGGCGTTGCCGGATACGCTCTACGTCACCGAGCTGATCGCCGAGGGCATTGTCAACACCATGCCTGCCGCCACGCTTGAAGCGGTCGCCGATCACGCTGAGATCACGGGCGATACCATCACCGCGAACTACCGGGAGGCCGGCCTGGCCCTGAACGCGATCGCCGCGCAAGGCATCGACTACGTTGAGGTGACTGAGCTGTTGGAGCGCGAGGGCCTGCAGAAGTTCGAGGCGTCGTGGATCGAACTCGTCGATACCGTTCGATCGGCTCTGCGGGACGCGGAATGACCGTCGACCTGGAGGTCGGTTCTCACGTCGCAGACGCGGAGGCGGGTGTCTCGCGGCTGGTCGCTGATCGGGCCGCGAGCAGGCTGTTCGCCGGAGACGCCGGGCTGTGGGGCCCGGAGCATCGAGACGAGGCGCTTCACAGGCTGGGCTGGACGCACTGCGCTTTGCAGACGGGACCACTGATCACCGAAATCACGGAGGTGCGAGAGGCGCTTCGTAGTGATGGGGTGGACCGAGTGGTTCTGTGCGGCATGGGAGGATCAAGCCTCGCGCCGGAGATCATTTCCCGATGGGGCGGTGTGGCGCTGGAGATCCTGGACTCGACGCATCCCGAGCAGGTGCGTCGAGCGGTCGACGGTGACCTGGGCCGCACCGCGGTTGTGGTGAGTTCCAAGTCCGGCTCGACGATCGACACACTGAGCCACCTGGCCACCTTCGAGCACGCGTATGAGAATGCGGGTATAGACGCGGCTTCGCGCATCGTCATCGTCACCGATGCCGGTTCTCCTCTGGAAGCCGAATCGCTCGCTGCCGGCCGTCGGGTCTTCCGTGCGGATCCGGACGTAGGAGGACGCTACTCCGCCCTGACCGCATTTGGTCTTGTGCCTTCGGGGCTCGCCGGAGCGGATATCGCAGGGCTGGTTGCCGAAGCGGAGGCTGTGCAGGATGAGTTCGCGCGAGACGACGCGGAGAACCCGGCCATCGGGCTTGCTGCGCTGCTCGCGGCCGGGCTCCCTGATCGCTATCTGCTCGCGCTGCGTTCGGCGGTCGACGCCGACTGGGAGCTTGGCGAGTGGGTTGAGCAACTCATCGCGGAGTCGACCGGCAAGAACGGAACTGGAATGCTGCCGATCGCGCTGCAGCGGGACGCTCCGGAGTTCTCCGAAGAGATTCCGGACACCATGCTGGTCTCGACCATCGCTGCGGAGCCGCGGGGCGCCGATGCCCCAGCGTTACGTGGGGCCGAACTGATCGTCTCGGGTGCCCTCGGGGCGCAGCTGCTGCTGTGGGAGTCCGCGACAGCACTCCTCGGACGCCTGCTCGGAATCAACCCGTTCGATCAGCCGGATGTCGAGTCGGCGAAGGAGGCTGCCCGCGAGATCCTCCGGGCGGAGGCCGTCGAAGCGCCCGCCCTCTGTACATTGCGCGACGTCACGGATGTCGAAGTGCTCTCCGGAGGCACGGCGCTCACTGACAGCGCTCGAGTGTGCCGAGCACTCCGCTCCGCGGTGCGACCCGACGGATACGTGTCAGTGCAGGCTTATCTCACGCGGGATTCCGAGACCGACACCGCGCTCGAGGCATTGCGAGACGAGCTGTTCCGGTCCTTGGGCGTTCCAGTCACCTTGGACTGGGGCCCTCGGTTCCTGCACTCCACAGGTCAGTTCCACAAGGGCGGCCCGGCCCGCGGGGTGTTCCTGCAGATTCTTGATCGGGCGGAGCCTGAGCTCGACATTCCGGGTTCGGAGACCGGATTCGGGGCCCTCATCTCGGCCCAGGCGCACGGTGATCGGCGAGTTCTTCTCACTCGAGGGATGCCCGTCATCGCACTGCGGTGCTCTCAGCCCAAATCACTTGCCGATGCACTCCGCAGAGCACTCGTCACGACCGATTAGGCCCATGGCCGGGACGCCGTAGGGCGGGACCTCTGAAGAGGTCCCGCCCTACGGCGTCTTCGATCCGTGCACAGTACGCGTGATATCAGTACCGCTGCGGGTTCACACGAGGGAGGCTATGCGCTGCGCTTCACCGAACCGCGACGTTCGCGCAGCTTCTGCAAGGCCTGCTCGAGGAGCTCGTCGGCCTCTTCAGGCGTACGGCGCTCCTTCACATAGGCGAGATGAGTCTTGTACGGCTCGTTCTTCGACAGCGACGGCGGGTTATTGCGATCGCGACCTGCCGGGAGTCCGGTGTGCGGGGAATCGATCAGCTCCGGAATGTCTTCATCTGTCACGTCCGCGGCAAAGTAGCGAACTGTCTCGTTGCCGAGAGCATCCCAGTACGAGATCGCGACGCGCTCGGCACGAGAGCCATGGTCCTTCTCCCCCATGGGTCCGGAACCGACGCGTGCGCCGCGAATTGCATTGCTGCCTACCACGAATATCCTTTCTGATGAGCCAGAGGCTCGACAGAGTCGAGAGAAAAGAACCTGTGCCGAACGCCGATTAGATGACGGCGAAGCGCGCGATGAGGCCGAGCCCGATAATCGAGAAGAACCAGATCAGCGACACGACGATGGTGATGCGGTTGAGGTTGCGCTCCGCAACGCCAGACGACCCCAGGGCCGAGGTCATGCCGCCACCGAACATGTCGGAGAGGCCACCGCCGCGTCCCTTGTGCAACAGGATGAACAGGGTGAGCAGCAGGCTCGTGATCACGAGGATCGAGATGAGCACGATGTTCAGGATGAGCACACGGGCCACCTTTCAGAATCTGAGACGCAGAACGCCAACGTACAGTATAACGCGAGTTGTGCGGCCGTCGACCGGCTACGCGCCGGTGACGTGGCTGCGGAAGCGCACAATGCGCGAGAACTCCTCCGCCTTCAGGCTCGCGCCTCCGACCAGCGCGCCGTCGATGTTCGGCTGACGCATGAGCGCGGCGATGTTCTGGCTGCTTACAGAACCCCCGTAGAGTACTCGCGTTGAGATCGCGCTTTCAGGACCGAGACGGCGATGCAGCTGCTCGCGCAGTGCTCGACATACTTCCTCCGCCTGCTCCGGGGTTGCCGCCTGACCGCTTCCGATCGCCCAGACGGGCTCGTAGGCGACGACGAACTCTGCATCGGCGGAGAGCGTCGCGAGTACCGCATCGAGCTGAGCGACGGGGATCGCCGCAGCGCCGTGCTCCTCAAGATCTGCAGCGGTCTCGCCGACGCACACCACGGGAACGAGCCCCGCACGAATCGCTGCCGCGGCCTTCGCACCGACGAGGTCATCGTCTTCAGCGTGATCGGCTCGACGTTCGGAATGCCCCACGATCGCGTATTTGACGTCGAGCTTGGTGAGGAAGGCTGCTGACACGTCGCCGGTATGGGCACCGGATTCGTGCTGTGAAACGTCTTGGGCCCCGAGCGCAAGTTCTAAGCGATCTGCCGCAAGCAGGGTCTGCACCGACCGGAGATCGGTGAACGGTGGAAATACCGCGACCTCGACGTCGTCGTAGTCGTGCCGCGCGTCCTTCAACGACCACGAGAGCTTCTGCACGAACGCAATTGCCTGCAGATGGTCGAAGTTCATCTTCCAGTTGCCCGCGATGAGCGGCGTGCGCTCTCCCGGAGGGAGCTGCGCGAGTGGTGATTCGCCTGCTTCGGTTGCTGTCGCAGCGATGGGGTCGGTCACGCGAGTACCTCCAAGCCGGGAAGCGCCTGACCCTCGAGGTACTCGAGACTGGCGCCACCACCCGTTGAAATATGGCTGAACTGGTCGTCCGTGAAACCCAGTGCCCGGACGGCCGCTGCGGAATCTCCTCCGCCGATGACGGTGAAAGCGGAAGTGTCGGCGAGCGCACGGGCCACGGTGCGGGTTCCACCGGAGAATGCCTCCATCTCGAACACGCCCATGGGGCCGTTCCAGAACACGGTTGCCGATTGCGACAGGAGCTCGGCGAACTCCGTTGCCGACTCGGGGCCGATATCGAGGCCGATGCCGTGCTCGCCGAACGAAGAGCTCTCGATCGCATGCGCTGCGACGACTTCATGCGCGGCATCCGCCGCGAACTTCTCGGCGACGACGATATCGGTGGGGAGCACGATGCGTACGCCGCGGCGTTCAGCCTCTGCAAGATAGCCGCGCACGGTATCGAGCTGATCCTCCTCGAGCAGGCTGGCGGCAACACCATGACCCTCGGCCGCGAGGAAGGTGAACAGCATGCCGCCACCGATCAGCAACGTGTCAACGCGTTCAAGCAGGTGCTCGATCACGCCGAGTTTGTCTGAGACCTTGGAGCCGCCGAGCACGACAGTGTACGGACGCTCGGGAGACTCGGTGAGACGACGCAGCACGTCGAGTTCTGCCGCAACGAGGCGGCCGGCCGCACTGGGCAACTGTTCCGCAAGATCGGTGACGGAAGCCTGTCGGCGATGCACCACGCCGAAACCATCGGATACAAATGCATCTCCGAAGGCCGCGATGCGGGCGGCGAAGGCAGCACGCTCCTCGGTGTCTTTGCTCGTCTCCCCCGCATTGAAGCGAAGGTTCTCAAGAAGAAGTACGTCGCCGTCGGCGAGGGCTGCCACCGCAGCGGCGGCTTCATCCCCGATGGTCTCGGGGACGAAGCCGACCGGAGCACCCAAGAGTTCAGACATGCGTACGGAAACGGGGCGCAAGGAGAAGCGCTCATCGGGTTCGCCCTTCGGGCGGCCGAGATGGCTGATGAGCACGACCCTGGCGCCCGCCTCGCGGAGTTCACGGATCGTGGTGAGTGACGCACGGATGCGTCCGTCGTCGGTGATCTTCCCATCCGCGAGCGGCACGTTGAGATCGCACCGCACGATCACCGTCTTCGAACGCAGCTGACCGAGGGACTCGAGGGTTCGCATAGCTGAAACTGATACTCCTGGGGCTATCGGATGACGGGAGTGAACGTGCTTAGATCAGGCCGGGTGTCTGCGTGCGAGCGTTCTCGAAGCGCTGCGCGACGTCCTGCCAGTTCGCGATGTTCCAGAACGCCTTCACGTAGTCAGCCTTGACATTCAGGTAGTCGAGGTAGAACGCGTGCTCCCACATGTCGAGCATCAGCAGAGGAGTCAGCCCGAGCGGGACGTTGCCCTGCTGATCGAACAGCTGGAAGATCGACAGGCGCTGACCCACCGCATCCCATGCGAGCACCGACCAGCCCGAGCCCTGAATTCCGTTTGCGACTGCCGCGAAATGAGCCTGGAACTTGGCAAACGAACCAAACTGCTCGGTGATCGCCGCAGCAAGTTCGCCCTCGGGCTCCCCGCCGCCCTCCGGCGACAGGTTGTTCCAGAAGACGGTGTGGTTCGTGTGTCCACCGAGGTGGAACGCGAGGTCCTTCTCCAGCTTGTTCACGTTCGCGAGGTCATCGTTCTCACGAGCTGCGGCGAGCTGCTCGAGCGCGTTGTTCGCACCGGTGACGTACGCCTGATGATGCTTATCGTGGTGCAGCTCCATGATCTTGCCGCTGATGTGCGGCTCGAGAGCGGCGTAGTCGTAGGGAAGTTCGGGAAGCGTGTACTGAGCCATGTGTCTCTCCTTCGTCGGATTCCGTATGGGCACCAGCCAGTCTAGACCCGGCACAGCTCGGGTCGCCGGAGAGTTCCCGCAGAGCGGAACCTTACATCGTGTCGAGGTCTTCCGGCAGGCTTGCCTCAGTGCCGGGAATCCCCCGGACCTCGGCTTCCTTGTCCGCCATCGCGAGCAGGCGACGGATGCGCCCCGCGATGGCGTCCTTCGTCAGCGGCGGCTCGGCCCGTGCACCGAGATCGTCGAGACTTGCCTCCCGATGCGCCAATCGCAGCGACCCGGCGTAAGCGAGATGCTCGGGAGCAGAGTCGCCGAGGATCTCGAGCGCGCGTTCCACTCGTGCACAGGCCGCAACCGACGCCTGCGCCGATCGTCGAAGGTTGGCATCGTCAAAATTCACGAGACGGTTTGCCGTTGCGCGGGTCTCACGTGCGCGGCGCAGTTCATCCCATTGCTCGCGAGCTTGAGTGGCGCCCATGGCGCCGAGCATTTCTCCGATGGTCTCGCTGTCGCGGATGACCACCTTGTGCTGCCCACGGATCTCACGGTTCTTCACCTGGATGCCGATGCGGCCCGCTGCACCCACCAGGGCCATCGCAACCTCGTTCGTCGGGCAGATGACCTCGAGCGCGGCGGAGCGGCCGGGAGGGGTGAGGGTCCCGCGCGCGAGGAACGCGCCGCGCCAGATCGCGGTGAGCTCATTCGTCGCTCCGGTCGCAAGACGATTCGGCAGACCTCGGATCGGCCGCCGCCGCGGATCGAGCAAACCGAGCTGGCGGGCGAGTGTTTCGCCATCGAGCACGCGCACCAGGAACTGCGGTGCGCCCGCCCGTGTCGACGACGGGGGAAGCTGCTTCGCCTCGGACCGTACTCCGTAGAGTTCCGCAAGGTCCTTGCGCACACGCTGCACGATCTGCGGAGTGTGCAGCTCGGCCTCGAGGGCGATCCGGCCCGAGATCGTGTGAAGCCCGCCAGCGAGACGGAGCACCGTGGCGACTTCGGCCGCCCGTTCGCTGGTGCGCCCGGTCTGAACTCTGACGAGTTCGCTTCTCACTTCGGGGGTCGAAGACACGAAGATTTTCCTCTCGATCGGAAGGACGAAATACTACTGGAGCGGGACGGCGCTATTCGCGGCCCAGATCGCGGTGGCGCAGACTCACACTCACTCCGGGCAACCCGGCAAGCCTATCTGCGAGTTCGCGAGCCATGGCGACCGAGCGGTGCTTGCCGCCGGTGCAGCCAACACCCAAGGAGGCAAGGCGCTTATTCTCTCGCTGAAACCCAGCGAACACGGGCGTCAGTGCGGCCACGTAGTGCTCGAGAAACTCCGCGGCCCCTTCGCGCCCGAGAACGTAGTCTTTCACCTCGGCGTCGACGCCCGTCAGCGGACGAAGGTCGGGCTCCCAGAACGGATTGGGGAGAAAACGCATGTCGGCGATGAGGTCAACATCGGTGGGAGCACCGTACTTGAAGCCGAAGCTTTGAATGGTCAGTTGCAGACCCGGGGTCGCATCGTCCGAGAACATCTCGCGGGTTGCGGTCGCGAGGTCATGCGGGTTGTAGCGGGACGTGTCGATGACGACGTCACTCGAGGCACGCAGCTCCAGCAGCCGTTCGCGCTCGAGCTTGATGCCGTCGAGCAGCGATCCTGTTCCCTGGAGCGGGTGAGGGCGTCGCACGGATTCGTAACGTCGCACGAGGATGTCGTCGGTTGCGTCGAGGAACACGACGCGCACTGTGGCGTACTGACGAAGCTCTTCGACGGTCTCCTGAATATCGTGAAAGAGGTCGCGGCCGCGGACATCGACAACGGCGACGATACGCGAGAGCACGCCACCTGATTTGTCGGCCATATCGGCGAGCGGGCGCAGCATCTGGAGAGGAAGGTTGTCTACGACGTACCAACCGAGGTCTTCCAGCGTGTTCGCGACGGTGCTGCGACCGGCGCCCGACATCCCGGTGACGACGAGGATCTCCTGCGCAGTATCAGCTTCCACCGCAGTTCACCCCTCTCCACTATCGGTCGACGACTCGCCGTCAATCTTACCGTCACTCGGGCCTTCTCGTTGGCCGGAGCTCCTCGCGAGGTGAGCAGAGATCTGCTCTGCGAGTTGTAAGCCAAGACCGGGTGCGGCGGAGATCTCCGCAGGGGTTGCGGCACGTAGACGAGTGACCGATCCGAAGTGCTTGAGCAGGGCCTGCACGCGTTTCGGTCCGAGACCCGGGATCTCGGAGAGCTGCGTCGCGATGGCCGTGCTGCGCCGTTGCCGTTGAAAGGTGATGGCGAAGCGGTGCGCCTCATCGCGAATGCGTTGGACGAGGAAGAGCGATTCACTGGTGCGCGGCAGGATCACCGGGAACGGATCATCGGGAAGCCAGATCTCCTCGAGACGCTTCGCGACACCGCACAGCGCGATTCCGTCGACGCCGACGTCACGGAGCGCGCGGGCCGCCGCGCGAACCTGCGGTTCACCGCCGTCGACGATCAGCAGCTGCGGCCGATCGCGGTAGCGCCCACTCGGCGGCTCGTCAGCCTCGGCCAATTGCTTGATCTGCGTCGCACGCCGCGTCACGACCTGGTAGATCGAATCCGTGTCGTCGGTGGTCTGCTCGATGCGGTACTTGCGATAGGCACCCTTCGCCGGAATGCCGTCTTCGAACACGACGAGGGAGGCGACCACTCCGGTGCCCTGGAGATGGGAGACGTCGACGCACTCGATGCGCAGTGGCGGTTCATCCATGCCGAGGGCGTCCTGCAGTTCGGCGAGAGCATCCGTCCGGGCAGCGAGATCGGCTGCGCGCTTGAGCTTGTGCCGAACGAGGTTCTCCCCCGCGTTCATCGCGGCGCGCTCGACGAGTTGCAGCTTGTCTCCGCGCTCCGGCACCCTGATGCGCACTGTGCCGCGACGGGGTCGACGATCCCGTAACGCGGATTCGAGTGCCTCTCGATTCTCGGGCAGCGAACGAACGAGAATCTCTGGCGGAGGTTCGCGATCCCCCGCATACGCCGTCTGAATGACCTGCTCGATCAGCCGTGCCGGCGAATCATCGAGATCGACATCGACGATCCAGCTTCGCTCACCGCGGATGCGCCCTCCGCGAATGATGAACTGGTGGGCGGCAGCGGCGAGCTCATCGGCACGCAGCCCGAAGACATCGAGGTTGACGTCATGCCCGAGTACGACAGCATTCTTCTCGATGACATGCTCGACGGCCTCGACCTGGTCGCGCAGTCGGGCCGCGTCTTCGTACCGCTGCTCCCCCGCTGCCACCTTCATCTCGCGCTGCATCGCACGCAGGTGCGACGTGAAGTTGCCGCTCAAGAACGAAACCAACTCGTTCACTCGCGCGCGGTGCTCCTCGATGGTGACCTGCTGGGAGCAGGGGCCGGCGCAGCGGCCGATCTGACTCGCCAGGCACGGCCTGCCGGAGCTCATGGCGCGCTTGTAGTCGCCGTCATTGCAGGTGCGGATCGGAAACGCCTCCTGCAGCAACGCCGCGGTCTCGCGCACCGCCCACACCTTCGGATACGGGCCGAAATAGCGGGCGCCGCGGATACGCTCATTACGCGTGATGAGGAGTCGCGGAGCCTCATCCTTCAGAGGCACCGCCAGATACGGATACGTCTTGTCGTCTTTGAACTGGACGTTGAAGGGAGGTTTGAACTCGGTGATCCAGGTGTGCTCGAGTACGAGCGACTCGGTGTCAGTCGCGACCACCGTCCAATCAACCTTCGCGGCAAGCGTGAGCATGCGCTGGGTGCGCGGCATGAGCGCGTGCATCGGCTGAAAGTAATTTGTCACCCGCGAACGCAGGTTCTTCGCTTTGCCGATGTAGAGCACGCGACCGTACTTGTCGGAGAAGCGGTAGACCCCAGGACTCGTCGGGATCTCGCCCTGGGCGGGGCGGAAGGCGGATCGCGGATCGTCGGGACTCACGCCGACGCCCGTGCAGCGGCCAGCGCCGACTTCCGCTCCCGTCCATCGAGTACCTCGGCGAGGAACCTGCCGGTGTGGCTCTCGGGATGCTTCGCGAGCTGTTCTGGTGTGCCCTCGGCCACGATCGTGCCACCGCCGGATCCGCCTTCGGGCCCGAGGTCGATCACCCAGTCGGCGCTGCGGATCACATCGAGATTATGTTCGATCGTGATCACCGTGTTTCCCTTGTCGACGAGACCGTTGAGCACGAGCAGGAGCTTGCGCACGTCTTCGAAGTGCAGACCCGTCGTGGGCTCATCGAGCACGTAGATGCTGCGACCGTTCGAACGCTTCTGCAGTTCTGTCGCCAGCTTGACGCGCTGCGCCTCGCCGCCCGACAGCGTGGTCGCGCTCTGGCCGAGGCGGACGTAGCCGAGTCCGACATCGACGAGAGTCTTCATGTACCGGTGGATGCTCGAAATCGGCTCGAAGAACTGCTCCGCCTCGGCAATGGGCATATCCAGAACCTCGGAGATGTTCTTGCCCTTGTAGCGGACCTGCAGAGTCTCACGGTTGTATCGCTTGCCTCCACAGGCTTCGCAGGCGACATAGACATCCGGGAGGAAGTTCATTTCGATCTTGAGCGTGCCGTCGCCCGAGCAGGCTTCGCAGCGTCCGCCCTTCACGTTGAAGCTGAAGCGTCCCGGCAAGTACCCGCGGATCTTCGCCTCGGGGGTTTCCGCGAAGAGGGTGCGGATCTTGTCGAAGACGCCCGTATAGGTGGCGGGGTTCGAACGGGGGGTGCGGCCGATCGGAGCCTGATCGACGTGCACGACCTTATCGAGGTGGTCGAGGCCCAGCACCCGGGTGTGCTTGCCGGGAACGAGCCTGGCGCCGTTCAGTTGGTTGGCAAGAACGCGGTAGAGGATGTCGTTGACCAGGGTTGACTTGCCTGACCCGGAGACCCCGGTGACGGCCGTCATCACGCCCAACGGGAAGGTGGCATCGACTCCCTTGAGGTTGTTGGATCGCGCGCCCACGACCTTCAGCTCTCGCTTACGGTCGCGCTTTCGCCTCCGTTTCGGAGTGTCGATGGAGCGTCGCCCGGCCAGGTAATCGCCCGTGATGGAGCGGCGGTTCTCGATGAGGTCGGTGTATCCCCCGGAGTGGACGACCGAGCCGCCCTCGACACCTGCCCCTGGCCCGATGTCGACGACCCAGTCGGCAGACTCAATCGTCTCTTCGTCGTGCTCGACGACGATCAGGGTGTTCCCCAGGTCGCGCAGCTTCAGCAGGGTTTCGATCAGGCGGCGGTTGTCGCGCTGGTGCAAACCGATGCTGGGTTCGTCGAGCACGTAGAGCACACCGGTGAGGCCGGAGCCGATCTGGGTGGCGAGACGGATGCGCTGCGCTTCACCGCCCGAGAGGGTACCCGCGGCCCGTGCAAGGGTGAGGTAGCCGAGGCCGACCTCGATGAGGAAGTCGAAGCGGAGGCGAATCTCGCGCAGCACCTGTGCAGCGATCTTCGCCTCGCGCTCTGTCAGAGTGACCTCCGCGAAGAAGCGCTGCGCGTCGGTGAGGCTGAACTCGCCGACGCCGGCGATGGATTCGCCGTGCACGGTCACCGCGAGCACTTCCGGCTTCAGCCGCCTGCCGCGACACGCGTGGCAGGGTACCTCGCGCAGGAACTCCGCCCAGCGATCGCGCTTCGTATCGGACTCCGCTTCGGCGTACTGCCGTTCGATGAACGGGATGACGCCCTCGAAACCGCTCGTGTACTTGACCTCCCGGCCGAAGCGATTCTTCCAGCGGACCCCGACCTTGAAGTTGTTGCCGTACAGCACCGCCTCGCGAACTTCGTCGCCGAGGTCTTGCCAGGGGGTGTTGAGCGAGAAGTCCAGATCCATCGACAGGCCGACGAGTAAGCGCTCGTAGTACTGGTACAGGCTCTTGCCCTGGCTGGTCCAGGGAACGATGACGCCCTCGCCGATCGACAGTTCGGGGTCGGCCAGCACCAGGTCTTCGTCGACGGACATGCTGGTGCCGAGACCAGAGCAGGCGGGGCATGCGCCGAAGGGTGCGTTGAATGAGAAGGTGCGCGGCTCGATCTCGGTGAGCTGCACGGGGTGCTGGTTCGGGCACGAGAGGTGTTCGCTGAAGGTCTGCGTGCGATCATCGGCCGCGGCATCGCGGTCGACGAAATCAATCACGACGAGTCCGTTGGCGAGCTTCAGTGCGGTCTCGAGTGAATCGGTCAGTCGACCGAGCACGTCGGGGCCGGCAACCAGTCGGTCGATCACGACTGAGATGTCGTGCTTGACCTGCTTCTTGAGCTTCGGCGGATCCGAGAGCTGCACGGTCTCGCCGTCGACGACGGCACGCGAATACCCGCCGGCGGCCAAGTCCTGGAAGAGATCGACGAACTCGCCCTTCTTCTGGGACACGACCGGAGCGAGCACTTGGAAGCGGGTGCGCTCGGGCAGCTCCATGAGTTGGTCGGCGATCTGTTGCACGGTCTGCGATGAAATGCGTTCACCGCAGACGGCACAGTGCGGCACACCGATGCGGGCCCAGAGCAAGCGCATGTAGTCGTAGATCTCGGTGATCGTACCGACGGTTGAACGCGGGTTGCGGTTGGTCGACTTCTGGTCGATGCTCACCGCCGGGCTGAGGCCCTCGATGAAATCGACGTCGGGGCGGTCGACCTGTCCGAGGAACTGCCGGGCGTACGCGCTCAAGCTTTCGACGTAGCGGCGTTGGCCTTCGGCGAAGATCGTGTCGAACGCGAGGCTCGACTTGCCGCTGCCGGAGAGCCCCGTGAAGACCACCATGGAGTCGCGCGGAATCGCGAGATCCACGTTCTTGAGATTGTGGACCCGGGCGCCCTGCACGCTGAGTTCGGCGTGGGCGGCCGACGAGCGGATGGGAGTCGGTGAGGTCTGCGAATTCACCGCATCAGTCTACGCTGTTCGGCCTGAAAATTCGAACATATATGCGAAACAGTTCTAGTCAACGATTTCGGCTCCGGCCGTCTCCAGCTCAGACAGTGCCGCATCGCTCGATTCGGGTGAGACACCGGCCACGAGGCTGCGCAGGATCCGCACTCGAACCCCGGATTCGAGTGCGTCGAGCGCTGAGGCGCGGACGCAGTGGTCGGTCGCGATCCCGACGACGTCGATATCGGAGATGCTGTAGGCGTTGAGGAGATCTACCGCGCTCTCCCCCGCGTCGGTGCGCCCCTGGAACAGGGAGTAGTCGGGGCGCCCTTGCCCTTTGTAGAGGTGATGCGTGATCGCGGCCGTGTCGAGTAGCGGGTCGTAGTCGGCTCCTGGCGTATCGGCGACGCAGTGCACGGGCCAGGTCGTGACAAAGTCGGGAGTTGACGGGGCCAGGGCGAAGTGCCCGCCGTTGTCGCCAGTCGCCTCGTGCCAGTCTCGGGATGCCACGACGACGTCGTAGGCCTCGGCGTGCTCACGGAGGTGCCGGGTCACACCTTCGGCGACGGCGTCTCCACCGGAGACACCGAGCGCTCCGCCCTCGGTGAAATCGTTCTGGACGTCGACGATGAAGAGCGCTCTGGTCATGGCAGCCAGAATAGCCCGCTCATCTGCATTACTAGAGGTGACCTGCCGCGTCCATGCTGCGGAGCTCTCGTTTGAGCTCGGCGACCTCGTCGCGCAGCCGGGCGGCAAGCTCGAACTTGAGCTCCTCTGCCGCAACGAGCATCTGCTCGGTCAGGTCGGCGACGAGCGCCTCGAGTTTCTCGGCACCCTCGGCAGCGACCGCACCGGCCCGCGCGGCAGCCTTGCCCTTCGCTCGCTGCGGCGAGCCACCCTTGCGTTGGGCGTGAGCTCCTGTTCGAGAGAGCACGTCTTCGGTGTCGGCGGCTTCGCGGTTCAGCATCTCGGTGATGTCACCGATCTTCTTCCGCAGCGGTTGCGGGTCGATGCCGTGCTCGCGGTTGTATTCGAGTTGGATCTCGCGCCGTCGATTCGTCTCGTCGATCGCGGCACGCATGGATCGTGTCACGGTATCTGCGTACATGTGCACCTGCCCGGTGACGTTTCGGGCTGCGCGGCCGATCGTCTGAATCAGCGAGGTGGTGGAGCGCAGGAAGCCTTCCTTGTCGGCGTCGAGGATCGCCACGAGGGAGACTTCGGGGAGGTCGAGGCCTTCTCGGAGCAGGTTGATGCCGACGAGCACGTCGTAGACGCCGGCACGTAGTTCGGTGAGCAGTTCGACACGACGGAGCGTGTCGACGTCGGAGTGCAGGTAGCGCACGCGCACCCCGGCCTCTTCCATGAAGGTGGTCAGCTGCTCGGCCATCCTCTTGGTCAATGTCGTCACCAGCACGCGCTCATCGCGCTCCGCGCGTTCGCGGACCTGTTCGAGCAGATCATCGATCTGGCCCTCGCTCGGTTTGACGACGATCTCGGGGTCGATGAGGCCGGTCGGTCGAATGATCTGCTCGACGACACCATCGGCGAGGTCGAGCTCGTAGTCGCCGGGCGTTGCTGAGAGGTACACGGTCTGCCCGACCCGATCTTTGAACTCGGAGAATTTCAGTGGCCGGTTGTCGAGAGCGCTGGGAAGCCTGAAACCGTAGTCGACGAGCGTGCGCTTGCGCGAGGCATCGCCTTCGTACATCGCACCGATCTGCGGAACCGTCACGTGCGACTCGTCGATGACGACGAGAAAGTCGTCTGGAAAGTAGTCGAGCAGGCAGTGCGGCGCCTCGCCGGGTGCGCGGCCATCGATATGCCGCGAGTAGTTCTCGATTCCCGAGCAGAATCCGATCTGCTCCATCATCTCGAGGTCGAACGTGGTGCGCATGCGCAGACGCTGTTCTTCGACGAGCTTGTTCTGATCCTTCAACTCCTTCGAACGCACCTCGAGCTCCTCGGCGATCGTACCCATCGCGCGTCGCATCACATCGTTGCTGGCGACGTAGTGAGAACCGGGGAACACGGACACTGTCTCTACCTGCTTGATGACATCGCCCGTGACCGGATGCAGGTAATAGAGTGACTCGATCTCGTCACCGAAGAACTCGATGCGGATCGCGAGCTCCTCGTACATGGGGATGATCTCGACGGTATCGCCTCGCACACGGAAATTGCCGCGAACGAATTCGATGTCGTTGCGCTGATACTGGATCTCGACGAAGCGGCGCAGCAGAACGTCGCGGTCGATCACGTCACCGACGGCGAGCGGCACCATCATCTCGTAGTACTCCTCGGGCTTACCGAGACCGTAGATACAGGAGACCGTGGAGACGACCACTGTGTCACGACGGCTCAGCAGCGCATTCGTGGTCGAGTGGCGCAGGCGTTCAACCTCGGCGTTCACCGAGGAATCCTTCTCGATGAAGGTGTCGGACTGGGGCACGTAGGCCTCAGGCTGGTAGTAGTCGTAGTAGCTGACGAAGTACTCGACCGAGTTGTTGGGAAGCAGTTCGCGGAACTCGCTCGCCAGCTGCGCGGCGAGGGTCTTGTTGTGCGCCAGAACCAGGGTGGGGCGCTGCACCGCCTCGATGAGCCAGGCGGTGGTCGCGGATTTGCCGGTGCCGGTGGCACCGAGCAGCACGACGTCCGTCTCGCCTGCATTGATGCGTTTCGCGAGCTCCTCGATGGCCTTCGGCTGATCACCGCTGGGCTCATATTCGGAGACCACTTCGAACGGCCTGACGGAGCGTGTCGTTTCCATAGCCTCGAGACTACTCCCGGCCACCGACACTCCGTCTACAGCATCCTGCGAGCACGAGGTGCGCCGTCACGTTCATGTCTACGGGTGTGGTGCCAGAGTGGAAACGCAGACGAGGAAGCCGGAGCGATGAGGTTCGAAAGGCAGTAAGTCCCATGAAGAGAAGCGGTGCTGCACGATGAGTCCGACGGCCGCGAGATCTGCGAGGTAATCATCCAGCTCGTATCCGCGATCGAGCCCGAAGCCCGTCACGATCCGTCCCTCCGAACTGAGTACCGAGCGCAGACCCTCGAGCGCGGGTCGTCGCGCGGCCGGGTCGAGAAAGGTCAGCACGTTCCCCGCCGAGATCGCGAGGTCGACCCCGGCTCCCCCAGGCAGATCTGCCTCAGCGTCACCCGTCTCCCCCGCTGCGGTTCGGAGTTCTCCGGAATAGTCGAACGTGGCGAGATCGCCGATGTGCCAGGCGGCCGATGGAAAGGCGCTTCGGGCTTCGGCGATCAGCACGTCGTCGAGGTCGACACCGGTGACCGCGTATCCTCGTTCTGAGAGATACCCGCCGACGCGACCCTGCCCGCACCCCGCATCCAGCACGGTGGCGCCGGGCGCGACGAGCGCCATCGCGAACCTCGCCTCGCCGTCGAGATCGTGCCCTTCCGCGGCGAGATTGCGCCAGCGCTGGGCGTAGTTCGCGGAGTGCTCAGGGTTCTCGGAGCGGAGGCGGTCCCACAGGTGTGAGTATTTCGGGGTCGTGCGGGAGGAAGACGGAGAGTCATGACGGCGCATGATCCGAGCGTATCTGTCGGCGCACCTTTCCGGACGATCCGTCGCGACTAGTGGAGCTGGGACATCGCTGCCGCGACCTCCGGAACCGCAGACGTGGGAATCGCCGTCGAGGCCTCTTCGAGCACGAGCAGCCGAGCATCTGGGATCTCCCGAGCAAGTGCCTCGGCGTTGCCAACGGGAAAGAATGGATCGTGTCGGCCGTGTACGACGAGCGTGGGCAGCGTGAGCGAAGTGAGGCGTTCCCGCCAACGCGGACCGCAGTCGAGCCTGGAGAACACCATTCCCAGCTGGTTGGCCGCGTGCACGGCAGGCAGCGCCTGCGGAGTGCGGTCCCAAATGCGCGCTGCCAGTGCGCGTGCCGTAACGGGGTCGTCTCCGAGTATCTCGGCGCCCAACGCTTGATGCTCCGCTACGGCATCTCGATCCGACCAGTCGGGCATGGGGCGGGAGAAGAGCCGGTGCATCACCGATGCTTCGTGGTCGGGCAGGTCGTCATCGATCGGACCAGGGGCGACCGGCCGCGTCCCCACCAATGTGAGTGCGGAGAATGCCTCAGGATGATCGAGTGCGGCGACCTGAGCGACCATACCGCCGACGCCGATTCCGGCGATGTGGGCCGGGCGGTCATCGAGTTCACCGGCGAGTGCTCCGGCATCAGCGGCCAAGTCCCGCAACGTGTACTGCGGCGACTCGGGATCGCCGGCGGTCGATGAGCCGGCATCTCGCAGGTCGTACCGTACGACATGGCGGCCGGCGTGTGCCAGGGCCACGCAGAGCGCATCGGGCCAAGAAAGCATGGTGGGGTCTCCCACGCACAGGATCAGCGGTGCGGAAGCATCGCCGAAACGCTCGATGCCGAGCGTCACGCCGTTCGTCGTGAGAGTTGCCGTCGAGTGCTCCGTCATGCGCTCACCCTACATCGACACGGGCTCGCGCCCGGGGTCGTCCGGTCGGACGACCCGTAACGGTTAGCGCAACGGCGACAGCGTTTTGTCGAGCTGTACGAGCTCATCAAGAATCAAGCCGGCGACAGTCTGTTGCTGCTCGTTCGGCGTGAACACGCCGTCTTCGATCTGTCTCTGGGGGAAGTTGATCTCGATAGAGCCGTGCGTGGCGACCATGCCGAGCGCGGCAAGGGTCGGACGCAGCGCACTCTGAGCGCGCGTTCCGCCGGAGTTGCCTCCCCAGTTCACCAGGCTGACGGGCTTGCGATCCCATTCGGCCGAAAGATAGTCGAGAGCGTTCTTGATAGGTGCGGAGTAGCTGTAGTTGTACTCCGGGAATACCAGGACGATGGCGTCGGCTTCGTCGACCCGCTTCGACCATTCGACCGTGTGCGCCTTCGTGTACTTGCGCAGACGCGGATGATTCGGCTCGTCCATCAGGGGCAGCTGCAGTTCACGCAGGTCCACGTAATCGACTGCAAAGCGTCCGTCCTGCTCAGCGGCTTCCCTGAACCAGTTCCCGATCGACTGGCCGATGCCTCCCTCGCGAACGCTGCCGAGAATGATCATGAGCTTGGGCATGGATGTCTCCGTTTCGATCGTGCAAACCAGTCAGTGCGGGGCGCCTGCGCGCGACCGCACGCAGAGATCGAACGTTTCTCAGCTGCTTCCTATTCCCGGACCCCGAACCGGGCGGCGATCTGCGTCATCCTCCGAAGCTGGAGGGCAGGGGCAGGTTTCCGGCACCAGAACTGCGCACACGGTCGAGCCCCTGCCAGGAAGCAGCGCGTGCGAGCAGCTGTTCGGCGATCTCCGGCGTGTGCGCGGGGGCACGATCCTCTTGCCAAGCAGCTTGGACGAGCAGTTCTCGGTTCGCGCGGTCTGCCTTCAGATCGATGCGGCCCGCAAGCCGGCCGCCGACCATGAGCGGCAAGCAGTAGTACCCGTACTGTCGCTGCTCCTTCGGCGTATAGATCTCGATGCGGTAGTGGAAATCGAAGATGCGCTCGGCGCGCGGGCGGAACCAGACGAGCGGGTCAAACGGGGTGAGCAGTGCGTCGGGGGTGAGTCGAGCCGGGACCTGCGTTTCGCGGTGGATCCAGGCAGCGGCGGGCGATCCTGACCTCGTACGCCATCCGTCGACTGCGACCGGTATCAGTTCGCCCGACTCCTCGAGTGCTCCGATCGCGGTCGCGGCCTCCCCGCGTTTCAGTCGGTGATAATCGGCGAGATCGGCGAGGGTCGCGACGCCGAGTGAGCGCGCGGCACGGGCGACGAGGATCCGCTGCGCCGCTTCGCGCTCCACCGGATTCAGGTGTGCATCCGGAATCACATGCGCTGCGAGCGCGTAACGGCGTTGGAACCCCACTCGGCCGGCCGAGACGACTTCTCCCATCGCGAAGAGCATCTCGACAGCGCGCTTCGTGTCACTCCAATCCCACCACGGGCCGCGGTGTGCGCGTGGTTCGGCCTCGAGCTCGCGAACCAGGCTCGGGCCTTGATCGGCGAGAGCCGATCGTACGCGCGCTATGGACGGCTCGAGATCTCGGATGCGACCTTGCTGATCGAATCGACGGCGGTAGTCGCTCATCCGCCATGCGAACAGGGGTCGATCCGAGACCGGCAGGAATGCCGCCTCATGCGCCCAGTACTCGGTGTATTCTCCTGACCCCCAGAGCAGCGTGTCGAGCGCTCCCGCGTCGTACTCGCCATGTCGCGAGAAGACCGGAAGGTAGTGGCTGCGCGCGAATACGTTGACCGAGTCGATCTGCAACACGTGTACGCGTTCCAGTGCCTGATCGAATGGGCGTCGGACTCGCAGACGTGCAGTGCTCGAGAAGCCCTGTGCCGCGAGGGCTACGCGTCTCGCCTGATCGGCGCCGAGCGTCTCAGTCATGTTCGGGGCGCGGAAGGCAGGGCCCGGAGTCTTATGCGAACCAGAGCGCGAGCTCGCGCTCGGCTGACAGCGTCGAATCGCTGCCGTGCACGAGGTTCTGCTGCACGTTCAGGCCCCAGTCTCGACCGAGGTCTCCACGAATCGTGCCGGGCGCAGCGGTTGTCGGATCGGTCGCTCCTGCGAGTGAACGGAAGCCCTCGATGACCCGGTGACCGGTTGCGCGAATCGCGACGGTCGGGCCGGAAGACATGAACTCGATGAGCGGTTCGTAGAACGGCTTGCCCTCGTGCTCGGCATAGTGCGCCGCGAGAAGTGCACGATCGGCCTGCACGAGCTTCAGATCGGCGAGCTGGTAGCCCTTGGCCTCGATCCGACGAAGGATCTCCCCGGTCAGCCCACGGGCCACTCCGTCGGGCTTCACCAAGATCAGGGTCTCTTCAACGGACATGCTCGCTCCTTCACAGTCGGTCGGCGGGGCGCGGTCGGCCCCGGTGCTTCAGTGTAGTGGGACGGCGGTGCTCTCCGTCTGGGCGGCGATCCAGAGCACAGCAAGCACAGGAGGATCGCCACCGATCACCACGAGTCGCGTTGCGACTCCATCCATGCAATTCTGTCTCGGTCGATCTGTGCACCGCGGATCATGCAGAAGATCCACAGTGCGGTGAACAGCACACCGACGAATACTGCCATCGGCAGGATCAGGCCGCACGCGAGCAACAGCACGTGAACCACCCACCCGAGCACGATGCCCACCCGGCCTCGCCGCATCACAGCGAGCGCGATGATGATGAGCAGAGCAAAGGCACCGCCGCCGTACAATCCCAACTCTCGTGGCTCGACGGCACTGAGGCCGAAGACCGCGAGCCCGATGAGTACGACGATGATCAGTTCGAAGCCGAGCACGATCGAAGCAAGCGCCCGCTGTGTGGACTGCGCGCCACGACGAGCACCCGAGATGCGCATCGCCGAGTTGTGCGCCACAGTCTCGGAGGGCGAGAGCCGCAGCTCGTCGTCTCCCTGGCCGTCCTGGTTCGGCTGCACGGTGCTCATGCGATCCCCCACCCTTCGGCACGGGATCGGGCGATCGCCTCACCTGCGAGCAGCACGGAGCCGACGACGAGCACTGCGCGCCCGTCAGTGACACTCGCCCAGGAACGGGCGGACTCGAGGGCACCGGTCAGGCTCGGCGCGATCTCGATCGGGGTATCGGGGATCTCTCGATTGGCGAGCTCTCGTAACGCATCCGTGGACAGTGTCCGGGGCGAGTCGACCGGGGTCAGGTACACCGCGTGGGCGATGGGCGCAAGGGCAGACAGTACCCCGGAAGCGTCCTTCTCCCCCAGGACCCCGATCACCAGCGCAACCTCGTCGAAGTCGAAAGATTCCGACACCGCCGTGACGAGGGCCTGTGCACCGTGCGGATTGTGCGCGGCGTCGACGTAGACCACCGGGTCGTTGCCGATGAGCTGCAGACGGCCCGGCGAGGTGAGTTGTGCGAGTCCTTCGTCGAGCACTTCCTCGGGCACCGGACGTTCCCCGCCGAAGAACGACTCCACTGCAACGATCGCAAGCGCGATGTTCTCTGCCTGGTGGGCACCGAAGAGCGGGACGAACGCGGGATCGTAGGCATGACCATCGCTCCCGAGCACGTCGATCTGACGCCCCCCGACGGCCAGACGATCGGCGGCGAGTTCGAAATCGCGGTTCCCGACGAGCAGTCGTGCGTGCCGGGACTGAGCGGCCCGCTCGATCTCGATCAGCGCCGCCGGCTGTTGCTGCGCCGAGACGACAGTGCTGCCTTCTTTGATGATGCCCGCTTTGGTGCGAGCGATTTCCGCGATGTCGTCGCCCAGTATCTCGACATGATCCAACCCGATCGGGGTGATGACTGCGACCTGCGCATTCGCGATGTTGGTCGCATCCCACTCACCACCCATACCGACCTCGATGACCGCGACCTCGGCGGGAAGATCGGCGAAGACCGAGAACGCGAGAACGGCGAGCGCTTCGAAGAAGGTGATCGCACCGTGACCCGCCCGTTCGAGCTCAGCGTCAACGACCTGCAGCGGCAGCTGGAGCTCGTCCCACGCGGCGGCCAGCACCTCACCGTCGACGGGCTCGCCGTCGACCTGGAAGCGCTCCGTGAAGTCCACCAGATGCGGGCTCGTGAACAAGCCCGTACGCAGCCCGTGCGCACGCAGCAACGACTCGATGGCGCGACTTGTGGAGGTCTTGCCGTTGGTGCCCGCGACCTGAATGACCGGATAGGACAACTGGGGTGAGCCCGCGAGTTCAGCGAGGCGTCGTACCGGTTCGATGCGGGGTCGAGGGCTGGCCTCGCCCACGCGTTCAAGTAGTTCGGCGTAGACGCGCGACGCTGCATCGGATGATGCGGGAGATGTCATTCTGTCCTCACTTCCCCTGATCAGTCGTCTCAATGGTGATGAGGAGCGTGTCCTTATCGGCCCCGAGGGCACGGGAACGAGAGAAGAAGACACCCGGTTCGGCACCTTCGTGTGCGTCCGGTTGCTCTGAGAGCTCGGTGTCAGACAGCCCCTGCACGGTGCATCCCACCGCCAGAGTCTCACCGGAGATGAGGTCACGATGCGCCTCGAGGGCAGGGCCGTGCGCGGTTCCGGCGCGCAGCGTCAAGCGGATCCGGTCGCTCACGTCGAGCCCCGCCTGCTTACGCGCCTCCTGCACGGCACGAATCGCGTCACGCGCCACACCTTCGGCTTCGAGTTCGGGGGTGGTCTCCGTCGACAGGAGTACGAACCCGCCTCCGGCGATGAGTGCGAGTGCCGGGCCCTCATCCGAGCCGTCGCCGACCTTGAGGGTCAGCTCGTACTCCTGCGGCTCGAGTGCGATGCCGCCCGCGGTCACAATGCCGTCGGACTCGGACCAGTCACCGGACTTCGCGCCCTTGATCGCCTGTTGCACCTGCTTGCCGAGGCGCGGACCCGCGGCACGGGCATTGACAGTGAGCGTGTGCACGATGCCGTGCTCTGCTGCACTCGTCTCCGACTGCTGCACGAGCCGGATCGCCTTCACGTTGAGTTCCTCCCGCAGAATGTCGGTGAAGGGTTCAAGCGCTTCGGGGCGCGCGGTCACTACTGTGAGCTCGGCGAGCGGCAGACGCACTCTCAGACGCCGCGCCTTGCGGAGCGCGAGGGCTTGCGAGGTGATCTGACGGAGTTCGTCCATGGCTTCGACGAGCTCGGGTGCCTCGGGGAACTCTGCAGCGTCTGGCCAGTCTTCGAGATGCACGGAGCGTCCCTCGCTGTTGCCGGCCGAATAGCCGAGGCCACGCCAGAGCTCCTCCGTCATGAGCGGCGCCATCGGGGCCGCGACACGGGCGACGGTCTCGAGCACGGTGTAGAGCGTGTCGAATGCCTGACGGTTGGCCTCGGCACCGTTCTCTCCGGAGACGCCTTCCCAGAAGCGGTCGCGAGATCGGCGCACGTACCAGTTCGTCAGCACCTCTGCGTACGCGCGCAGTGCTTCTGCTGCAGACGTCGTGTCCAGGTCGTCGAGGTGCTGCGCCACCTCACGGACCAGTGTGCCGGTCTTCGCGAGGATGTAGCGGTCGAGTGGATCCGAAGAATCGGTGCGGCGCTTAGAGGTGAGCCCATCGGCGTTCGCATACAGAGAGAAGAAGTACCAGGTGTTCCAGAGCGGGAGGAGGAACTGTCGTACGCCCTCCCGGATCCCCTCTTCAGTGACGACGAGGTTTCCTCCACGCACCACCGGCGAGGCCATCAAGAACCAGCGCATGGCATCGGAGCCATCGCGGTCGAAGACCTCGTTCACGTCGGGGTAGTTTCGGAGGGACTTCGACATCTTGTTGCCGTCGGAGCCGAGCACGATCCCGTGGCTGATCACGTTCGTGAAGGCCGGGCGGTCGAAGAGTGCCGTCGCGAGCACGTGCTGCACATAGAACCAGCCGCGGGTCTGACCGATGTACTCGACGATGAAGTCCGCCGGCTGATGGGAATCGAACCACTCTCGGTTCTCGAACGGGTAGTGCGCCTGCGCAAACGGCATGGATCCGGAATCGAACCAGACATCGAAGATGTCCTCGATACGGCGCATCGTCGAACGCCCGGTCGGATCATCTGGATTCGGCCTCGTCAGCGAATCAATGTACGGCCGATGCAGATCGACTTCGCCACGTTCGTTCCGAGGAAGGTCGCCGAAGTCACGCTCGAGCTCATCGAGGGAGCCGTACACATCGATACGGGGGTACTCGGGATTATCGCTCTTCCACACCGGGATCGGGCTGCCCCAGTAGCGGTTACGACTCACCGACCAGTCACGGGCTCCTTCGAGCCACTTCCCGAACTGCCCGTGCTTCACATTGCTGGGCACCCAAGTGATGTCTTCATTCACCTCGAGCATGCGCTGCTTGATCTCGGTCACGCGGACGAACCAGCTGGAGACCGGCATGTAGATCAACGGGTTCCGGCAGCGCCAGCAGTGCGGGTAACTGTGCTCGTAGCTCTGCAGTCGCAGCAGTCGCCCGCGGCTGCGCAGGATCCGCACAAGCGGAGTGTTGGCGTCCGACCACAGTTCGCCGGCGACATCCGGGACAAAATCGAGGAAGCGCCCGTCGGGGCCGAGGGAGACGATGGACGGGATGCCGCCTGCCTCGTGCACGCGGTGATCGTCCTCGCCATACGGCGCCTGATGCACGATCCCGGTTCCGTCCCCGGTGGACACGTAGTCATCGGCGAAGATCTGCCATGCACGCTCCGTGCCCCACTTCTCGGTATCGGTGAAGTAGTCGAAGAGAGGCTCGTAGGAGGTGCCTGCCAGTTGCGTCCCGGTCACACGATCGCGGATCGCGGAGACCGCGTCCACGGGCTCGGCGTAACCCAGAACTTGTGCGTGTGCACCCACGAGCTCTTCTGCGAGCAGGAAGGCATCATCCTCGGCGCCATCGCCGGCACCACCGGGTCCGACGGGAACGATCGCGTAGACGATCTCGGGACCGACCGCGAGTGACAGGTTCGTCGGGAGCGTCCACGGGGTCGTGGTCCACGCGAGGGCACGCACCCCGACTAACCCGAGTTCTTCTGCGCGCTCGCCTCTCAGCGGGAACGACACCGTCACCGAGGGATCCTGACGCATCTGATAGACATCGTCGTCCATACGGAGCTCGTGATTGGAGAGCGGGGTCTCGTCACGCCAGCAGTACGGGAGCACGCGGTACCCCTCGTATGCGAGCCCCTGGTCGTAGAGTTGCTTGAACGCCCAGATGACGCTCTCCATGTACCCGAGATTCAGTGTCTTGTAGTCGTTCTCGAAGTCCACCCACCGGGCCTGACGGGTGACGTACTCCTCCCACTCGCGGGTGTACTGGAGTACGGACTCCCGAGCCTTCTCATTGAACGCGGCGACCCCCATCGCCTCGATCTCGCTCTTCTCGGTGATGCCGAGCTGCTTCATCGCCTCCAGCTCGGCAGGAAGTCCGTGCGTGTCCCAGCCGAACCGGCGTTCCACCTTCTTGCCTCGCATGGTTTGGAAGCGGGGGAAGACATCCTTCGCGTACCCCGTGAGAAGGTGGCCGTAGTGCGGGAGACCGTTCGCGAACGGCGGGCCATCGTTGAAGACCCACTCAGGTGCGTGCTCTCGCTGGCGGATCGACGCCCGGAAGGTGTCATCCTGCTCCCAGAAAGATAAGACGCGGCGTTCGATCTCGGGAAAGCTTGGAGACGGCGACACACCGAATGCTGCTCCCGGAGCGTGTTCACCGGTCGACTGCTGTGGGTAAGGCATGGGGGTTCCTTCGGGCTCCGGCTGATGCTTCTTCATATATCTGCCGGGACGAGATCCTTCAGGATCCCGCGGTACCACCCTGCTTGCCTGTGCATCGCCTTCGGACGAAGCCGGCCTCTCTCGTCGGCTGTGACGGGCCGTACCCGCCCGGTTCTACTGGGTGCCAATTACGGCACTGTTCTTCCGGGGACTCCCCACTGATGATGGATCGCAGTCGTGCGCATCCATAGTACCGCACGCGGGAACGCGCAGGCGATGGAGCGGCGAAATGAGTGGGCTCGGCTTGCTTGATAACGAGTCTGTAACGGAACGTTCGGGGAAAAAGCATGATCAAGTAGGAAAAATCCGCGATTTGAGCAGTTTTTCGACCTTCGTGGCCTTGTGCCTTTCGTTCGCCGGTCGCTAGCTTGGGATCAGCGCTGAGGGATGCACGCATCTGTTCTTGCACACGGTTCGGTATCGAAGTATTCGTCGAGACACGACGAGCCGGGACGTAACGTGAAGAGAGCGGAGCTCCTCCTTCTCGCAATACGAAATCCTCTGGCCAGTCGAGTGGCCAACAGGCTGGAAGTGCGTCAAAGATGACTCGCGGAAAGCCTCCGATCTGGTGCACCCGGATGAACGTTCGGAGCACCTGGGGAGTTGAGAAATGAGTACATCTACAACCACTACCGACGCCCGAGACGTGGCCCTGGAGGTTGAGGGCGCGTATAAGGTGTTTGGTCGGCGTCCGAAAGAGGCGGTGAAGCGTCTCCAATCCGGGTCGAGTCGCGATGACGTCCGCGAGTACGGGACAGCGGCGGTGATCGATGCTTCGTTCGAGGTGAAGCAGGGCGAGATCTTCGTGGTCATGGGCCTATCGGGGTCGGGGAAATCGACGATCATTCGCATGTTGAACGGCCTGAATACGACCACTGAAGGATCGATCAAGGTCCTCGGGACCGAGATCGTGGGCCGATCGGCGGCTGATCTGCGTGAGGTCCGCCGAGACAAGATGTCGATGGTGTTCCAGCACTTCGCGCTGCTGCCGCACCGGACCGTGCTCGATAACGTGGCGTACGGGCTGGAGTTGCAGGGCGTGTCCCCAAGCGAGCGGCAGGAACGCGCGCAGGGCTGGCTCGAGCGGGTCGGGTTGTCGGGGTGGGAGCGGTCGTTCCCGTCGGAGCTGTCCGGTGGTATGCAGCAACGTGTGGGTATCGCTCGCGCGTTGGCGGCTGATACCGAGATCCTGCTCATGGACGAAGCGTTCTCTGCGTTGGATCCGCTGATCCGCAGAGAGATGCAGGAACAGCTCGTGGAGTTGCAGCAAGAGCTCGGGAAGACGATCGTGTTCATCACGCATGATTTGAACGAGGCGATGTTCCTCGGCGATCGGATCGCGGTGATGCGCGATGGTCGGGTCGTGCAGGTCGGCACACCGAACGATATCCTCACGGATCCCGCGAATGATTATGTGGCGCAGTTCGTGCAGGATGTGGATCGTGCCCGGGTGCTCACTGCTGGGGATGTGATGGAACCGGCGCAAGCGGTGGTACTGGCCTCGGCTGGGCCACGTGTCGCGTTGCGTACGATGCGGGATCTGCAGACCTCAGCATGCTTCGTGACGTCACCGTCGCGGGAGTTGTTGGGTGTCGTGCGTGACAAGGACGTGTTGCGGCAGGTGCGTGAGGGTGAGTCGGATCTCGCCCGCAGGCTCCGGCCAACTCCCTCGATCGTGAAGGAAGGACAGCTGATCGCGGATCTGTTCGAGCTCGCGGTGGAGAGCCCATTACCGATCGCGGTGACTGACGAGCAGGAACGGTTGATCGGGGTGATCCCGCGGGTCACGTTGCTCGCGGCGTTGACTGATCTGCCGACGACGACGACATCGATCCCGGTGATCGAACCGTCACTGGAGGTATCGGTCGAGACGATCACGGAAACTCTGGGCACGGTCAGTCCGGCAGAAGCCGCAGCTGATAAGGCCGCTCGCGCAGCAGCAGCCGGTGATGCTGGTGCTGGCAGTGCCGGGGTTGCGACGAATGAGGAGGCACGCTGATGGAAATCCCCCGTATTCCTCTGGGTGAATGGGGCGAGGTCGTTTTCGACTGGTTCCGCGATACCTTCACCTGGTTGATCGATTTCTTCACCCTCGTCATCAAAGAGGGCACGAACGGTCTGGTCGATGCGTTACTCGCGGTCCCGTTCCCGATCATGATCGTGGTCTTCGCGCTGATCGGGTGGTTGCTGCGTTCGTGGCAACTCGCGATCGGTACAGTGGTCACGTTCTTGTTGATCGTGTCGATGGGATTCTGGGAGTCTGCGATGCAGACCCTCGGGCTCGTTCTCGTCGCGACGGTGATCGCGGTCGTCCTCGCGATTCCCTTGGGTATTTGGGCGGCGAAGAACGATCGGGTCAGCGCGGTCGTGAAACCCGTGCTCGACTTCATGCAGACCATGCCCGCGTTCGTGTACCTGATCCCTGCAGTGCTGCTGTTCAGCATCGGGTATGTGCCGGGAATCTTCGCGACAGTGATCTTCTCGCTCCCTCCGGGAGTGCGGTTCACCGAGCTGGGGATCCGTGGTGTGGATTCGGAGACGGTCGAGGCGGGGCAAGCGTTTGGTGCGACGCCGGGGAAGATCCTGCGCGGTATTCAGTTGCCGCTTGCGATGCCGACGATTATGGCGGGTGTGAACCAGGTCATCATGTTGTCGCTGTCGATGGCAGTGCTGGCCGGGTTCGTGGGTGCTGACGGGCTCGGTAAAGACGTCGTCGCAGCAGTTTCGACGCAGCGTTTGGGTCTCGGTATCGAGGCCGGTCTGAGTGTCGTGATTATCGCGGTGTACCTCGATCGCGTGACCGCGGCACTAGGCACCCCCGCCGCATACAAGCAGTCGCTCCTCGCGATATTCAAGAAGCAACGCGATGGCCGTTCTACGGTCAAGAGCTAGCCTTCCCAAAATTCACTCGTAGTTCAGACGGAAAGGAAACACCATGAAGAAGAAGTACGCAGGCATACTCGCTCTCGGCGCTGCATCGATGCTCGCGCTCTCGGCATGCTCGGGAGGCGGGTCAGGCGACGGCGGTGGCGGCGATGGCGGTGACGGCGGCACCATCACGATCGGGTACGTCGCCGGATGGACTGATGGTCAGAGCATGACCTACCTCCTCAAGAATCAGCTGGAGAAGCTCGACTACACGGTCGAGATCGAGGAGCTCACCGACAATGGACCGCTCTACGCGGGGCTGTCGAACGGTGACATCAACATCCACGCCTCCGGTTGGCCCGAGGTTACGCAGAAGTCGTACATGGATGAGTTCGGCGACGACATCGAGTCGCTCGGCGTCTACTACGACAATGCGGTGCTCACGATCGCTGTCCCGTCGTACTCGAAGATCAACTCGATGGACGAGCTCAAGGACAATGCCGATCTCTTCGGCAGCGAGATCATCGGCATCGAGCCCGGTGCCGGCCTGACTGATGTGACGCAGAACTCGATGATGCCGGCCTACGGTCTCGACGACTGGACGCTCGCGACCTCGTCAACGGCGTCGATGCTCACCGTCTTGGGTGACAAGATCGACAACGAAGAAGAGGTCGCAGTGACACTGTGGCGTCCCTTCTGGGCGAACAGCGAGTTCGACATCAAGGACCTCGAGGACCCCGAGGGCGCCATGGGTGAGCCCGAGGGACTCCACATGCTCGGCAACAAGGGCTTCGCCGACGAGTTCCCGGAGGCGGCCGAGATGATGGCTGGTCTGCAGCTCGACGATGATGCCTACGGTGCTCTGGAGAGCCTCATCACGAGCGATGAATTCGAGAACGATTCTGAGGGCGCTGTCGAGAAGTGGCTCGAGGAGAACCCCGACGCCTTCAGCACTGAGATCACCGACTGAGGTCGTGACCTTCGGGTGTCGCACTGACACACGATGAGGCGCAAGAACGGGCGGATGAGCGAGCAGCTCATCCGCCCGTTCTTGTTCCGGAGCCTTCTCGCAGTCCTGGACAGATCGCGCTCGGGCATACTGGCGGTGGAGCATCCGAAGAGATACGGGAGCGTGCGATGAGCAGGATCACTGGTGGAAACGCGGGGCGGGAGTCCGGTCCAGGTCGTCCCCGTGTCTCCAGTCGAGAGGTGCTCGAGGAAGCGGCATTCGAGCTGTTCCTCGAACAGGGCTATGAAGGCACCACGGTCGCGCAGATCGCACGTCGCGCAGGAGTGAGCCGAGGCACATACTTCAATTACTTCCCTACCAAGGCTGATGTGTTCTGGGCCGATGTCGACGAAGCGCTTGATGAGCTACCGAGGTTGCTCCGCGGAGCACTTCCTCCACACGACGAGAGCGGAGCCCGCAGCGCAATGCGTACGGCTCTGCTCGCGCTCGGACGGGGCTTCGGGCCGCAACGCGTGCCCTGGCTCATTCCTCACTTCGAAATCATCGGCCGTCCGGCGGAGGTAGGAGCGTCCGCGCTCGTACGCATGTCCCGCGCGGCCGGCATCCTGCGCGAATTCCTGGTTGAGCGCTCACCGTCGGGCCTCAGAGATGCGAACTCGCGCACACAGGCCTATGTTGTGGTCGGAGCGATCATCGCGGCCGCCTATGCATGGTCGGAAGCCGGGCCCCGCCGGGGCGCGCTGGATGCGCATCTCGCGGGGGCCCTCGCAGTAGCCATGGGCCCTGATTCAGGCGGCCCTGCCGTGCCGAATCCATGATGAAGCATGCTCGAGACACGCCCCTCCTGCTGCCCGGATAGACTGGACGTTGACCATCTGGCACCAGGGCGCCCACACGCCCGCTGATGCGGTTTCGACCGCCACGATTTTCAGCACAATGACGCGGTGCCGCCCATAGCGAATACGGAGCCCTGCATGACCGCGATCCCCGACAAGCCCAAGCTCGAAGGCCTCGAATCAAAGTGGGCCCAGGTCTGGGAAGAACAGGGAACCTACCGCTTCGACCGCGACGGGGCCGAGCGGGCGGACGTCTTCAGCATCGACACTCCCCCGCCGACTGCGTCAGGATCACTGCACGTCGGTCACGTGTTCAGTTACACGCACACTGATACGGTCGCCAGGTTTCACCGCATGCGCGGCAAGCGGGTCTTCTACCCGATGGGATGGGACGACAACGGTCTTCCGACCGAACGACGCGTCCAGAACTATTACGGAGTGCGCTGCGATCCCTCGCTCCCCTATGTAGCGGACTTCACACCGCCGCATGATGGGGGTGACGGCAAGAGCATCAAGGCAGCCGACCAGCAACCGATCTCACGCCGTAACTTCATCGAGTTGTGCGAACGGCTGACCGTCGAAGACGAGAAGCAGTTCGAAGGTCTCTGGCGCACTCTCGGCCTGTCGGTCGACTGGAACCAGACGTATCGCACGATCGGTGACGAGTCGCTCCGGGCTTCGCAGCTCGCCTTCATCCGCAACGTTGAGCGCGGCGAGGCCTATCAGGCTCAGGCACCCACGCTGTGGGATGTGACCTTCCGTACCGCAGTGGCACAGGCCGAACTCGAGGACCGCGAGCAGCCGAGCGCGTACCATGCGCTTGCGTTCCACAAGTCTGACGGCAGCGGTGACATCGTCATCGACACCACACGCCCCGAGCTGCTGGCTGCCTGCGTCGCCCTGGTCGCACATCCCGATGACGAGCGTTATCAGTCGCTCTTCGGCACGACGGTACGCACTCCCCTCTTCGATGTCGAGGTGCCCGTTGTAGCCCACCACCTCGCACAGCCCGACAAGGGCACCGGCATCGCCATGATCTGCACCTTCGGTGATGTCACGGACGTGGTCTGGTGGCGAGAACTCGACCTGCCGAACCGTGCGATTCTGGGCTTCGACGGTCGCGTGATCTCCGAGGCACCAGAGGCGATCGTGAGCGAGGCCGGCCGCGAGGCTTACGCTCGCATCGCCGGCAAGACCGTCTTCAGCGCAAAGAAGGAAGTGGTCGAGGCTCTCCAAGCGTCGGGTGAACTCGTGGGAGAGATTCGCAAGATCAATCACCCGGTCAAGTTCTTCGAGAAGGGCGACAAACCGCTCGAGATCGTCTCGACCCGCCAGTGGTACATCATGAACGGTGCTCGCGACGAGGCATTGCGAGAGCGCCTGTTGGCACACGGACGTGAGCTCGATTGGCATCCGGACTTCATGCGGGTGCGTTACGAGAACTGGGTCGAGGGTCTGTCAGGCGATTGGCTCATCTCGCGACAGCGATTCTTCGGCGTGCCCATCCCGGTCTGGTACCCGCTCGACGCCGAAGGAAATCCCGTCTTCGACGAGCCCATTCTGCCGGCGGAGGCTCAGCTCCCCGTAGATCCGTCGAGCGATGCGCCCGCTGGATACTCCGAAGAGCAGCGTGGCGTACCTGGAGGCTTCCAAGGAGAAGTCGACGTCATGGATACCTGGGCGACCTCCTCGCTCACGCCGCAATTGGCCGGTGGTTGGGAGCGCGACAGCGATCTCTTCGAGCTGGTCTATCCCTACGATCTGCGGCCGCAAGGGCAGGACATCATCCGCACCTGGTTGTTCTCGACCCTGCTGCGCTCAGAACTCGAGGCTGGGGCTCTGCCGTGGAAGAACGCAGGTATTTCGGGTTGGATCTTGGACCCGGACCGCAAGAAGATGTCGAAGTCCAAGGGCAACGTGGTGACTCCAGCGGGATTGCTCGATCAGCACGGTTCCGACGCTGTGAGGTACTGGGCTGCATCGGCGAAGCTCGGCACTGACGCGGCATTCGACCCGCAGAACCCGACGCAGATCAAGATCGGCCGACGACTCGCCATCAAGTTGCTCAACGCCGCGAAGTTCACCTTGGGTTTCGACGCGAGCGCCGCCGGTACTGTGACCGAAGCGCTCGACCGGTCGATGCTTGCGGGTCTTGCCCGCGTGATCGCAGATGCGACTCGTGCTTTCGAGTCGTACGATCATGCCCGTGCTCTCGAGATCACCGAATCCTACTTCTGGACCTTCTGCGACGACTATCTGGAGCTTGTGAAGCAGCGCGCTCATGCGGGCTCGGGGCAGCCGCAGGCGTCAGCGGTCACTGCACTGCGTGCGGCGCTCTCGGTCTTCGTGCGACTGCTGGCACCGTTCCTCCCATATGCAACCGAAGAGGTCTGGTCATGGTTCGAGAGTGGATCAGTGCATCAGGCGCCATGGCCTGACAGCGATGAGGCACTGACGCTCGCGGGCGATGACGCCGACGCTGAACTGCTCGGTCTCGTAGGTTCTGCGCTGATCGGCATTCGTGGTGCGAAGACTGCCGCGAAGGCCTCGCAGAAGACTCCCGTGACGCGGGCGGTCGTGTACGTCCCTGCAGATCAGCGTGAGCGGATTGAGCTCGCAGCGGCTGATCTCGCGGCGGTGGGGCGGATCGCTGACCTGAGCGTTGAAGCAGCGGATGTCTCTGAAGCAACGGTCGCGGAGATCGAACTGGAAACTGCGGAGAGCTGATCGTGCGACTCGGAGTTCGCTGGGGTGTCGGCAGTGCGCCGCACCCCAGCGTGCCCGAAGCGCTGCACGGCGCGATCGACGAAGCGGAGCAGTCTCATCCGACCGCCCGATCCTGGACCCTCACATGGCTCGAAGGACGCCCGCGCTGCGAACTCGGCGTGGGAGAACTCGACAAGCCCGTACTCGTGTCGCTTGACGCGGACGGTGCGGTGCGTCTCTCAGATGAGCCGAACGCAGGTCTGCCGCAAGCCGACGGCGCACCGGCCGATGATGAAGACGATGACTGGCTGACCTAGCCAGCTGCATCTGCCGGCGTCACGCCGAGCGCTGCTGCTCCGTGGCACCGATCGTAATCGGCGATGCCTCCCCCAGCACCGATTCTCGAGTCACAATGACCCGGGAGACATCGGTGCTCGATGGGACGTCGAACATCACCGGCCCCAGCACGGACTCGAGGATGGCGCGGAGTCCGCGAGCTCCTGTCTTCCGTTCAACGGCCTGGTCGGCGATTGCCGTGAGTGCGCCCTCCTCGAATTCGAGTGCCACATCGTCGAGCTCGAAAATGCGCTGATACTGCTTCACCAGGGCGTTCCTGGGCTCAGTAAGGATGCGGGTGAGGGCCTCCGCGTCGAGCGGGTCGACCGTCGCGACGACTGGCAGACGACCGATGAACTCGGGGATGAGGCCGAACTTGTGAAGATCTTCCGGCTGTACTCGGGAGAGCAGATCGGATTCGTCTCGCCTGTGTGCGATCGGTGCGCCGAAGCCGATGCCGCCCTTACCGAGCCGCGTCGAGATGATGTCTTCAAGGCCCGCGAATGCGCCTGCGACGATGAACAAGATGTTCGTCGTGTCGAGCTGGATGAACTCTTGATTCGGGTGCTTACGACCACCCTGAGGCGGAATCGAGGCGACAGTGCCTTCGAGGATCTTGAGGAGTGCTTGCTGCACCCCCTCGCCGGAAACGTCGCGCGTGATCGAAGGATTCTCGGCCTTGCGCGTGATCTTGTCGATCTCGTCGATGTAGATGATGCCGTACTCAGCACGCTGCACGTCGAAGTCGGCGGCCTGCATCAGCTTGAGCAGAATGTTCTCGACGTCTTCGCCGACGTACCCGGCTTCGGTCAAAGCGGTCGCGTCGGCAACGGCGAAGGGTACATTGAGCTGCCGAGCGAGGGACTGGGCGAGATAGGTCTTGCCGCACCCCGTAGGGCCCAGCATCAGAATATTGGACTTCGCAATCTCGATCTGCTCGGCGGCCGCCTCAGCGCTGGTGAGCGACTGCGTCGCACGTACGCGCTTGTAGTGGTTGTACACGGCGACGGCGAGGGACTGCTTGGCGCGATCTTGACCGATGACGTACTGGTCCAGGAAATCTGCGATCTCACGGGGCTTGTGGAGCGTGAAATCGCTCGACTCGGCAGCCGGCTGCTGCTCGGCGACGCGCTCCTCGATGATCTCGTTGCAGAGCGCGACGCATTCGTCGCAGATGTAGATCTGCGGGCCGGCGATCAGCTGTTGCACCTGCTTCTGCGATTTTCCGCAGAAGGAGCACTTCAACAGATCGCTGCTCTCGCCAATCCTTGCCATGAGCTCTCCCTGACTGTGCCGAAGTTCCGCTTCGATGAGCCTAACCGGGACCCCCGACAAACCACGAAACGGCGCGCCGCCGTGAGCTGGGGAGCGAGTGCTCCCCAGCGCCAGCCTTAGCTCTCGATCGCGGGTTGGGGGTTCTTGCGGCTCGTCAGCACCTGGTCGACGAGGCCGTAATCCAAAGCTTCCTGCGCGCTCAGGATCTTGTCGCGGTCAATGTCGCGGTTGACCTCTTCGATGCTTCGCTTGGAATGCTTGGAGAGAGTCTCTTCAAGCCATTCGCGCATCCGCAGAATCTCCGCGGCCTGGATCTCGATATCCGAGGCCTGCCCGTGCCCACCTTGCCCGGTCGACGGCTGATGGATCAGGACTCGCGCGTTCGGGAGCGCCATGCGCTTGCCAGGAGTACCGCCGGCGAGGAGAACTGCAGCGGCGGATGCGGCCTGGCCCAGGCAGACCGTCTGAACGTGCGGTCGAATGTACTGCATCGTGTCGTAGATCGCAGTCATCGCGGTGAACGAACCGCCGGGTGAGTTGATGTACATCGTGATGTCGCGCTCGGGATCTTGGCTCTCCAAGACCAGGAGCTGCGCCATCACATCGTCTGCCGAAGCGTCATCGACCTGCACCCCCAGGAAGATGATGCGGTCTTCGAACAGCTTGGCGTAGGGATCCTGGCGCTTGAAGCCATACGCGGTGCGCTCCTCGAATGAGGGCAGCACGTAGCGGGCCTCGGGCAACTGCAGGCCGGGGCCGCCGGCCATCGGCGTGTGAAGCTGAGTCATTTGGTGCATTCCCTTACTTGCTGGTTCCGCCGCCGCCGACGACATCGCTCGCCGAATCGCGGATGTAGTCGACGAAGCCGTATTCGAGAGCCTCATCGGCGGTGAACCAGCGGTCGCGGTCGCCGTCTTCGTTGATCTGCTCGAGAGTCTTGCCGGTCTGCGACGCAGTGATCTCGGCGAGACGGTTCTTCATGGATGTGATGAGCTGAGCTTGAGTCTGAATATCGCTCGCGGTGCCCCCGAAGCCACCGTGCGGCTGATGGAGGAGCACGCGGGCGTTGGGAGTGATGTAGCGCTTGCCCCGTGTGCCGGCGGTCAGGAGGAACTGACCCATTGACGCGGCCATACCGATCCCGACGGTCACGATGTCATTCGGGACGAAGGACATCGTGTCGTAGATGGCCATGCCAGCGGTGATGGAACCGCCGGGCGAGTTGATGTAGAGATAGATATCGGCTTCAGGATCCTCGGCTGCAAGCAGCAGGATCTTGGCGCAGATCTCGTTCGCGTTCTCATCGCGGACCTCGGAACCCAGCCAGATGATCCGGTCTTTCAGCAGTCGCTCGAACACACTGTTCGGAGGCGTCTGTTCTGCCATTCGGTGCTCCATTCTTCGGTGCTTGATTCGAATCTACCGACTCAGAGCGCTGTACATCGGCGTGTTCGCCCTGGGCACATACGCTGCCGCCCGGATACGGATGGTCCCTCGCGCCGTGCGGCGCGAGGGACCATGGCAAAGCGGACCGAAATTACTCGGCGGCGCGCTCGGCCTCTTCCTTCGCCTTCTTCTTGGCGGCGCGGGTCGCGGCGGCCTTCTTCGCAGCCGCAGATCGAGCGGCCTTCTTGGCGGCCTCCTCGTCGCTCAGCTCCGAGTCTGCTGCTGCGGTCTCGGCGGGTGCTGCCTCTGCGGGCGATGCGGCTTCGTCAGCGGCGTCCCCCTGGTCAGCGGGAGCGGTCTCATCTGCCTCTGCATCGTTCTCATCGCCGTGGTCCACTGACGTGAACTCGCTGAGGTCGACCGGGTTGCCCGACTTGTCGACGACCTTCGCCTGGGCGAGGGCGACCGCGAGTGCCTTGTTACGGGTCACCTCGCCGATGATCACATTCATCTGGTTGCCCTGGCTGATCGCCTGCAGGAACTGCGCGGGCTCCATGCCGTACTGCTGCGCCGACTGGAAGATGTACTGCGACAGCTCGTTCTGGGTCGGGCTGACGCCCTCGGCCTCGACGATGGCATCGAGCAGCAGCTGCAACTGGAACTGCTTCTCCGACGCTACTCGCACCTCAGCGCGGTGCTCATCGTCTTCGAGGCGTCCTTCGCCCTCAAGGTGGCGGTGGACCTCGTCTTCGACGATCTCCTCGGAGATCGGGATGTCTGCCTGCTCGATGAGCGTTTCGGTGAAGAGGTCGCGAGCCTGCTGCCCCTGGGCGAAAACGCTGCTCCGGCCGGCCTGCTCCTTGAGGCTGTCACGGAGCTCGCCGATCGTGTCGAACTCGCTGGCGAGCTGGGCGAACTCGTCATCAGCCTCGGGCAGTTCACGGACCTTGACGGCGGTCACAGTGAGCTCGACCTCGGCATCACGGCCCTCGTGCTCGCCACCGAGCAACTGCGACGTGAAGGTGGTCGATTCGCCGGCGGTGAGCGTCTCGACGGCTTCGTCGGTGCCCTCGAGGAGGTTGCCCGCTCCGACCTCGTACGAGACGCCGGAGGCCTGGTCGACTTCCTCGCCGTCGATCTTCGCAATGAGGTCGAGCTCGACGAAATCACCCTTCGCAGCGGGGCGCTCAACCGTGACGAGGGTTCCAAAGCGCTCGCGCAACTTGGTCAGTTCGACCTCAACCGCATCGTCGTCGACCTCGGCGTCGTCGACGACGAGCTCGATACCCGAGTAGTCGGGCAGGTCGAAGTCAGGACGCGCCTCGACCTCGAAGGCAAGGATGAGCTCACTCTTCTCGTCCTTCACATCAAGCCACTGTTCGATGTCGGCGCTCGGGCGGCCGATCGGCTCGGTCTCGGTCTCTGCGAGCGCCGCCTGGTAGAACTCGTCGAGAGAAGCGTTCACGGCCTCCTGCACGACGGCCTCGCGGCCGAGCCGCTGGTCGATGATGGGCGCCGGTACCTTGCCCTTGCGGAAGCCGGGAATCGAGACCTGCTCCGAGATCGTCTTGTAGGCCGTCTTCAAGTGCGGCTCGAGCTCGTCGATCGTGATCGCGACGGTCAGTTTGACGCGGGTCGGATTCAGCTTCTCAGCGTTGGTCTTCGGCAATTTGGCCTCTCAGTCTTCGGTGGTGCTGTCAGACGGCTTTCCACGAGTTGTGAACAACTCGAGTCGGGGCGACAGGATTCGAACCTGCGACCTCCCGCTCCCAAAGCGGGCGCTCTAGCCAAGCTGAGCTACGCCCCGAAACCGGCAGGTTTCGCGTTCGGAACGCGCACAAGCGCGCAACCTGAGCAAGTCTAGCCGAAACGACGGAGATGACGGGAATCGAAACTCCCGATCGAACGAAGGAATACAGGCGGTGGAGGGGATGACGGGAATCGAACCCGCGTGACCAGTTTGGAAGACTGGGGCTCTACCATTGAGCTACATCCCCGAGAGGCTCAGGCCTCACGGACTCGGAGGCGGTTCCGCTGCCGAGCACTCCACGAGCATACTGCATGACAGGCCGTCAGCGGAAACCAGGACACGCCTGACTCTGCTCACTCTCCGGCTGCGCGATGATGAGCGGTGTAGTCGAGGTAGACGGCGGAATTCTCCTGGATCGCTGCGCGGTCGGACTCGTTCAACTCGCGGATGATCCGTGCAGGAACTCCAGCTGCCAGGGACTGCGGAGGCACCTCCATCCCCTGGGGAACGACAGCCCCTGCGGCGATGAGGGATCCGGAGCCGATGATTGCGCCGCTGAGCACGGTCGCGTTCATGCCGATGAGTGCGCCATCGCCGACCGTCGCTGCATGCACGACGGCGTTGTGCCCGATCGAAACGTCGTCACCGATCAGCGCGGCGCCGACGTCGCCGGTGCCGCCGCGCTGCGTATGGATGACCGCACCATCTTGAACGTTGCACCTCGCACCGATGCGCACAGCATTCGAATCTCCACGTACAACCGCGTTGTACCAGACGCTGCTGTCCGCGCCGATCGCCACGTCACCGGCGACGACGGCGCCCGGCGCGATCCAGGTGGACTCGTGCAGAGCGGGTGACCCGTAGGGAGGTACTGGGATGACGGCGCTCATCTGGGTTCCTCTCGGAGATGCTCTCGGAGAACGAAAAACCCCTACCGCGATCGGTAGGGGTCTGATTCCGCTCCCCCGGCTGGGCTCGAACCAGCGACATCCTGATTAACAGTCAAGCGCTCTGCCAACTGAGCTACAGGGGATCATTGCCGAAGCAACGACGTTCATGTTAGCAAGCGGAAGAATCACGACGCAAATCGTTCGCGCCCGGTTTCGCGGCCGTAGCACGTACGAGACAGTGGGCACGAAGTGCGACCGAGACCGCGCGCAGAATTGTCCGCCTATTCCTCGGCGATCTCGTCGTACGCGGTCGTGCGCAAGGCCTGCGCGAGACGCTGCACATAGGCGTGATCGGCGCGTCGGAAGATCTCGTTGATATTCCCCTTCGCGATCAGGCGCCCCTCTTGCATGACGAGAACGTCTTCGACGAGGGCCTCGAGCATGCCGATGTCATGGCTGATCAGCAGCATGGCCGCACCGCTGCGCTCGCGGTACCAGCGGAGCAGGTCAACGATCTTTGGCCGATTGTTCGCGTCGACGCCGAGCGTCGGCTCATCGGCGAAGTAGACCGGTGGGTCGAGCATGAGTGAACGCATGACTGCCACGCGTTGACGTTGACCCTTCGACAATTCGTACGGATACTCCTGCAGCTTGCTCAGCGGAAGCGCCACGATGTCCATCATCTCGGCGACGCGCTCGCCCAGCTGCTCACGATCGAAGTTCTTGCTGCGCTCGGCAATCGGCTCGAACAGCAAATCGCCGACATTGAGCTCGGGTTTGAGCGTGGCGCCGGCATCCTGCGCCAGGTGTCCGACGTAGGCGGTGAGGCGGGCCCTCGTACGCCGACTCATGCGCCGCATAGGTACGCCCAGTACCGTTGCGTCACCACCCGTGAGCTTGATGCGGGAGGACTTCTCCGCAACGTCGTTCGCTCGACCGGCAAGGAAGCGCGTGAGCGTCGACTTGCCGGATCCGCTTTCGCCGAGCAGCGCGACGACGCCACCGCGCGCAACGTCGAGCGTCATCCCTTCGACGGCGTGAAATGCTCCGCCTCCGGCATGTGCCGGGTACGCCAGCGAAAGATCCGAGGTGCGAACAGCCGGGTCCGCGTCGAGCTCCGGGTACGCCATTCCACGCTCCTTCGATCACCAAGCCCGTGTCTCGGGCCGCGAATCAGCCTAGGGCATGAGGAGCGGTGCGACCCGAAGAATGGCGGAAAACCGTCAGTTATCGCGGAGTCCGCGCCGTGCGGCTTCCAGCGCGACGAGCTGTTCCTGTACACGCCGAGAACCGGGATCCGCCGAATCGCCGATGCGCTGCATGCGTGCCACGAGTTCGCTCTTGAGCGCGAGCAAGTCGCGGTCGAGCAACGACACGACGACGTCGCGTGCGTACGCGGCGATGAGCTCAGGACGACGCTGCGGCATCGGCGCCATCGCGAGTTCACGCACCAGGGAGCGATGAGAGTCGGGCGTCGCCCCGAGAACCCGTTCGAGCCAGGAGCCCGGCTCCGATGCGGCCAGTGCGATGGCCACCGCGTCCCGCACTACCGCCAACTGCGGTTCGTGCACTTGTGCAGTGACGGCCTGAGCGAGCAGCTCCGTGCCGACGGCCTCGCTCTGCTGCAGCATCGCCATCAGCGCATCTCGCTCGAGTCTGGTCGTGGGAAGATTTCGCAGAGAGGAGAGCCCGATCTGCGGCCCGGCAGGCTGCAAGTGCTCGGGAGTGGAATCGGGGCCGTGGTGCTCTGTGCCGTCCCGCTGCTGTTGAGGAGGTTGCGTACGTACGGCAGTAGTGGCTGCGGCCACGGCGCGCTGCACTTCTGGCAGATCACTGCCGAGCATTCGGGCGAGTTCCCGTGTGTACCCGGGGCGCAGCGCTGGATCTTTGATCTGCGCCACAATCGGGGCGGCTTCTCGCAGCGCCGCAACGCGCCCGGCAACGCTGTTGAGGTCGAAGCGGGACACTGCCTGGCGGAGGGCGAATTCGAACAGGGGAACCTTGCGCGTGAACAGCTCGCGCACCGCCTCGTCGCCGCGATGCAAGCGCAAGTCGCTCGGATCGAGCCCCTCGGGAGCCACTGCGACATAGGTCTGCGCACTGAATCGGCGCTCTTCGGCGAATGCGCGCAACGCGGCCTTCTGGCCGGCTTCATCGGGGTCGAATGTGAAGATCACCTCTGACGCGGCATCGTCTCCCATGATGCGTCGCAGCATCGAGATGTGGTTCTTGCCGAACGCCGTGCCGCAGGTCGCGACCGCCGTGTCGACACCGGCCAGGTGACACGCCATGACGTCGGTGTAGCCTTCCACGACGACCACGCGCCTCCCGCGCGAGATCGACCGCTTCGCGAGGTCGAGTCCGTAGAGCACTCGACCTTTGTGGTAGACGGGTGATTCCGGAGTGTTCAGGTACTTCGGTCCCTGGTCGTCGTCGTACAGCTTGCGGGCACCGAATCCGAGGGTCTGCCCGCTCGTATCGCGGATCGGCCAGACGACCCGGCCGCGAAATCGGTCGTAGACCCCGCGCTGACCGGCGGAGAGCAAGCCGGCCTGTACGGCCTCTTCGCGGCTGAATCCTTGCCCTGCGAGGTGCGAGGCGAGCGAGTCCCACCCTTTCGGCGCATACCCGACTCCGAAGAGCTCGCAGGCTGCCGGGTCGAAGCCTCGCGCGGCCAGGAAGTCCCTCGCGTAGGCGCCCTCCTCGCCTGCCAGTTGGGCGACATAGTAGGCTGCCGCGCTCTGATTGGCGGCGAGCAATCGGGCCCGGTTGGGTCCCTCGTCTCTGCGCGCACCTCCCTCTTCGTAGGTGAGGACGTAGCTGATCCGGGCGGCCAGGCGCTCCACGGATTCTGCGAAACTCAGATGGTCCATGCGCTGCAGGAAGGTAAAGGCGTCACCCGATTCACCGCACCCGAAGCAGTGGTAGTAGCCGAGAGCGGGCCGAACATGGAAGCTCGGACTGCGCTCGTCGTGGAAAGGGCAGAGGCCCTTCATCGAGTCGATGCCGGCGGTCTTCAGCGCGACGTAATCGCCGACGAGATCGGCGATGTTGGTACGGCGTTTCACCTCTTCGATGTCGCTCGCCTTGATCCGCCCCGCCATGACGGTCTACTCTACCCGCGTCTCGGGGTCCGCGGAGGTCGGATCAGACGAGCGGAGCCGTGCACAGGCGCTCGTACCAGGCGATCGCGGATTGGTCGGTGAGCGACGCCACCTGGTCGACAATCGCGCGCCGAGCGGCGGACTCGTCGGCAGCGGCCCGGAAATCGGCGGCGTACGCGGGCTCGAGCTCATAGCCACCGGCTTCCCACAGCGTATGGAGCAGCTCGATGAGGAGTGCTCGTTGTCGGCGGTACACCGGCTGTCGGCGGTCGCTCTGCATCACGAATGCGGCCACGATGCCTTTCAAGACCGCGATCTCGGCGCGGATCTCGCGGGGTACCACCACATCCGCGCCGTAGCGGGCGAGCGAGCGGCCATCCGCCTGGAGCAGGGTAGCGCGGGTCGCTGCGCTCGCAAAGCGACCGATCATGTCGCTCGTGAAGTTCTTGAGCTGCGCCTGATCTCGCCGCGACCCATCCCAACTGGTCAACCAGTTGCCGTTCTCAGCGATGCGATCGTATGCGGCGCCCAGCTCGTCGGCGGTAAAGCTCCCACCTGCCCAGTCTGCGACGGCGCGAATCAGCACCGAGTGCCCCGAGCGAGCAGTCAGCAGCAACGGATCGATGTGTTCAGCCACGATCGCGTCCTCGAAATCGTGCACGGAGTACGCGATGTCGTCGGAAAGGTCCATGATCTGAGCCTCGACGCACTTGTGCCGGGCGGGCGCCTGCCGGCGCAGCCACTCGAAGACCGGCGAGTCGTCTGCGAAATACCCGAACTTGGAAGTTCCGGTATCCGCTTCTGACAGCGACCACGGATACTTGCAGCTCGCGTCGAGCGAGGCACGAGTGAGGTTGAGCCCGACACTCTGACCGCGCGGGTCGACGCGCTTCGGTTCGAGTCGTGTGAGGATGCGCAGCGTCTGGGCGTTCCCTTCGAAGCCGCCGAAACCCGTCATCCACTCGTTCAATGCCCGCTCGCCGTTATGGCCGAACGGGGGATGCCCGAGATCGTGTGCGAGGCAGGCCGTGTCTACCACATCTTGAGAGACGCCCAATGCGACGGCCAGCTCGCGTCCGATCTGAGCGACCTCGAGCGAATGGGTGAGGCGATTGCGGGCGAAATCGATGCCTGCGGTCGGGCTCAGCACCTGTGTTTTCGCCGCGAGTCGCCGCCAACCGCTGGAGTGGAGCACCCGGGCTCGATCCCGGGTGAAGTCGCTGCGATGTCCGGTGTGCTGCTCGGGAAGAAATCGCTCCGTTGCCTCAGCGGTGTAGCCCGCAGCTGCCTCGGCTCGGTCCATGTTCGTCAGGTCGCCGGCAATGTTACCCACCGTCGACTCCGATGCCGGATCGCTCGGCCTCGATCAGGTCGCCGAAATCGATGCCGGCGCTCTCTCTGCTGTCGAGCCAGCCATCGGGCAGCACGACACGCTTCGGGCTCCCCGCGCGACCCCGCTGACCCTCGGCGCCTTCGCCGGGATACGGCAACGACGCATCCATCGTCGTGAAAATCTCGTCCATCTGCTCGAGAGTCTCCACTGCGGCCAGCGCACGCCTGATGTCGCCGCCGACGCCGTAGCCTTTGTAGTACCAGGCGACGTGCTTGCGAATGTCGCGACACGCACGAGCCTCGTCGCCGTCGAAGAAGTCGATGAGCAACTCGGCGTGGCGCCGCATCGCCGCCATGACAAAGCCGAGAGGCGGACGAGCCCGCGCCGCCGCGGCAGCTTCGTGAGAGATCTCTCCAGCCTCCGCCCGGAACGCCGCAGCCAGGTCACCGAACAGCCAGGGGCGGCCCAAGCAGCCCCGTCCGACGACGACACCGTCGCAGCCCGTCTCGCGCACCATGCGAAGCGCGTCGTCAGCCGACCAGATATCCCCATTGCCGAGGATCGGCACGCTCGTGATCGTTTCCTTGAGCCGTGCGATGGCCGACCAGTCGGCACGTCCCGAATAGAACTCGTTCGCGGTTCGCCCATGTAGTGCGATCGCGGCGACACCGGCCTGCTCAGCTGCTTTGGCTGCGTCGAGATAGGTCAGGTGATCCTCATCGATGCCCTTGCGCATCTTGACCGTGAGCGGGATATCGCCGGCAGCCCCCACCGCCCGCTCGACGATGGCGCGGAAGAGATCCGCCTTCCAGGGCAGCGCCGAACCTCCGCCCTTGCGGGTGACCTTCGGTACCGGGCACCCGAAATTGAGGTCGATATGGTCGGCGCGGTCCTCATCGACGATGAATCTGACGGCCTCGGCAACGGTCTGCGGGTCCACTCCGTAGAGTTGAATCGACCGGGGAGTCTCACTCTCGTGATGCTTGATGAGCCGCATCGAAGCGGGGGTGCGCTCGACGAGTGCACGCGTCGTGATCATCTCGCTGACATAGAGCCCGGCACCGTACTCGCGGCACAGGCGGCGGAAGGCCGTGTTGGTGATTCCGGCCATCGGCGCGAGCACGACAGGCACGTCGAGCTCGAGCGAGCCGATACGCAGCTTCTGGCGCTCAAGAGTCTGGGAAGTCATAGCCGGGCTATTGTCTCACGGAGCCGGCTGATCTATCGCTCCCCCGAAACGACGATCCCGCGCGTGATAGATCTCGATCGCCCGCCACAGATCCTGCCTGCCGAAATCGGGCCACAGCGTGTCGAGGAACACCATCTCGGCATAGGCCGACTGCCAGAGCATGAAATTACTGGTGCGCTGCTCACCGGAGCTCCGGAGAAAGAGGTCCACATCGGGGAGCTCCGGAACATAGAGGTGGCGCTCGATGGTCCGTTCGGAGATGCCCGCCGGCGAGAGTCGACCTGCCCGCACCTCGTCCGCGATTCGGCGCACGGCGTCGGTGAGCTCGTTGCGCCCGCCGTAGTTGACGCACATGGTCAGTGTCAGACCCGTGTTCCGAGCGGTCGCACGCTCGGAGGCCTGCAGCTCGTTGATCACCGACCCCCACAGGCGTGGTCGTCGCCCGGCCCAACGCATGCGCACGTTCCAGGCATCGAGCTGGGCACGTCGTCGCCGCAGAACGTCTCGGTTGAATCCCATCAAGAATCGCACCTCATCGGGTGACCGGCGCCAGTTCTCGGTGGAGAACGCGTAGACGCTGAGGTGCTGAACGCCGGCCTGAATCGCCCCGGCGACGACGTCGAGCAGCGCCTGCTCCCCCATCCGGTGACCCTCGACTCTGGGCAGCCCACGCTGGTTCGCCCAGCGCCCGTTGCCGTCCATCACGATCGCGACGTGCGCGGGGGCGTGACCCTGGAAGCGGGGAGGCTGCTCGCCGGTCCAGTCGACCGGCACGAGGGCGTCGGGTGCGCGATGCATGGGTGCCAGTCTAGAGGCGGTATCAGTGCGATCCCGTGCCGAGTGAACGCAGCCCACGCTCGAGATGCCACTGCGTGTAGGCCGCGACGATGCCAGACACCTGGTCGCGTTCGCGAGGCGCTGAGGTCAGCGCGCGATCCCACTCGCCCCTGAGCAGGGCGCCCAAGAGCTCGAAGGCAGCGGGATCAAGTCTGGGTGTGCCTGGTGGGCGGCACTCGGCACACACCGCACCGCCGAGTTGCACCGCGAAATGACTGTGCGGACCTGCCCTGCCGCACAGCACGCATTCCTCGAGGCCGGGCGTCCACCCCGCGAGGCTCATGGCGCGCAGGAGATAGCCGTCACGAGCCAGTTGAGGAGGGGCCAGGTCGCCCGCAACCGTGCGAAGCGCGCCGATGAGCAGATGGTACTGGCGCGCCGCCGTGTCGCCCTCCTCGCCCAGCCGCTCCGCAGTCTCGACCATTGCGCTCGCTGCGCGATAGCGGTCGTATTCCGCGGTGATCGCAGGCCCGAATGAGGCAAGAGTCTCCGCCTGGGTAATCGTATCGAGGGTGCGCCCCTCGTAGCACTGGAAGTCAGCGACCATGAATGGCTCCAGGCGCGCCCCGAACTTGGACGAGGTGCGACGCACACCCTTCGCCACCGCACGCAGCAACCCTCGACCTGGAGTCAGCAGGGTCACGATGCGGTCCGCCTCCCCGAGCTTGCGGGTGCGGATCACAACGCCTTCTTCGCGGTAGAGGGGCACGGTGTCATTATCCCAGTGACTCCCAGCAGGGCCGTCGTCGAACAGCTCCGGTGCTCAGCGCCGAGCGTCTGCGCAAGAATGGATGGGTGCTGACCGATGCCTTCACGATTCCGCTCTCCGTCGACCTCGTTGCCGTGGGTGTCGGCAGTCTGCAAGGTGCGATGTTCGCCGCAGGCTTTAAACGGATCGATCTGCTGGGCGTCGCGCTCATCGGGATCGTCTGCGGCTTCGGCGGAGGTATTCTGCGAGACATCCTGCTCGGCCTCAGACCGGGCCCGTTCTCCGACAACCTGTATCTCGTGGTCGCAGTGGGTGCCGCCATTCTCGGCATGCTCCTCGCCCGAGCTCTGCAGCGAGTCGATCCACTCGTCACCGCTCTCGACGCGCTGAGCCTCGGTATATTCGCCGCGATCGGAACGACGAAGGCGCTCGCCCTCGGCATGCCGATCGCCCCCGCGCTGTTCATCGGAATCATCGCTGCGGTCGGCGGTGGTGCGCTGCGCGACTTGCTGCTCAATCTCCCCATCGCCGTGATGCACGTCGGCTCGTTCTACGCCGTTGCCGCGCTCGTCGGAGTATCTGTGCTCACCGGGCTGCTGCTCTTCGACGTGCAGGTCGGGATCGCGGGACTCGTATGCGTGATCGTGACCGCGGCGATGCGTCTGCTTTCGGTGAAGTTCGGCTGGAGCTTGCCCGAGCAGCGGGCTCTGAGCCGCATCCAGCGTCGACGCCAGCGCCAAGTCGAGGCCGCGATCGACGAGGCGCTCGCGACGGGTGTGATTCACCTGGACCATCTCGGAGAACCGTCCATCGAGTCCGATGACCCGGACGAACGTCGGCGTCGTGCTGGTGAGGACGACGACGGAGCCTGATGCGCGGATGCGCCGGTGCGACCACGCATATGCGTGGTCGCCACGCATGCGAGCAGTCGATGTGAGCGGTCGATGGAGATCAGGATCGGGCGCCGCGCCGCCGGCCCGCACGCTGCTCCGCCTCGCGCCAAGCACGCTGAGCCGTGGTTTCACCGCCTGCGGGCGGCGCACCCCGCCCGTGCTGACCGGACTGTTCGGCTCGATCGGCGATGCCGCCGCGGCCGATGTGCCAAGCGTGGGTTATCGCGAGTGCGAGAGCGTCAGCGGCGTCGGCGGGCTTCGGCGGTGAGGCGAGACCCAGCAGCCGGGTGACCATGGTCGCCACCTGCGCCTTCTCGGCGCTGCCATAGCCGGTGACCTGCGCCTTCACCTCGTTAGGGGTATACATGGCTACGGGAATGCCTCGGAGTTGTGCGAGGTACATGATGACACCGCTGATCTGCGCGACGCCCATCACACTTGGCAGGTTCTGCTGCGCGAAGACGCGCTCCAACGCGATTGCATCGGGTCGGGTGCCATCAAGCAGACGCTCGATCGACGAGCCGAGTCGATGGAGACGCTCCGGGGTGCTCGCTTCGGCCGCGCTGCGCATGACTTCGACGTGCTCGAAGGTCACACGCCGGCCTGCGGACGCGGTAACGACTCCGACACCCAGCCGAGTGAGGCCGGGGTCGATCCCGACGATCCGAAGGCCATCGCGAGAGCGCACGTCAGTCGTCCTGCGCGAGCTCCGCCTGCACCTCGGGGCTGAGATCGAAGTTCGAGAAGACGTTCTGCACGTCGTCGCTGTCTTCGAGTGCATCGATGAGGCGGAATACCTTGCGCGCCGTATCAGCATCGATCTCGACCTTGAGGTTCGGCACGAACTCGGCGTCAGCCGAATCGTAGTCGATCCCGGCATCAACCAAAGCGGTGCGTGCCGCAACAAGGTCCGCAGCCTCGGTGATCACTTCGAACGACTCACCGTTGGGGGCCTTGCTGACCTCCTCAGCACCCGCATCGAGAACAGCCAGCATGACATCGTCCTCGGTGGTCTCATCGGCGGGAACCGAGATGACGCCCTTGCGCGCGAAGTTGTAGGCAACGCTGCCGGGATCTGCGAGCGTGCCGTTGTTCCGACTGAGCGCAGTGCGCACCTCGGCGGCGGCGCGGTTCTTGTTATCGGTGAGGCACTCGATCATGAGTGCCACGCCGTTCGGGCCGTAGCCTTCGTACATGATCGTCGTATATTCGACGGCGTCACCTGAAATGCCTGCGCCGCGCTTGATCGCGCGATCGATGTTGTCTCCGGGCACAGAGTTCTTCTTCGCCTTGTGCACCGCGTCGGCGAGAGCCGGGTTCCCCTCGAGATCCGGGCCGCCGATACGAGACGCGACCTCGATCACCTTGATGAACTTGGCAAAGGCCTTGGCTCGGCGCGAATCGAGGATCGCCTTCTTGTGCTTGGTGGTTGCCCATTTGGAGTGTCCGGACACAGGGTCTCCCTCTTCGTCTGCAGTCAAATCGACCACACCATTCTACCGGTGCCAGACCTGGCCGTACGGCGCACCGAGCCGGTGAGGCCATTCAGGCGTTCTCGGGCCAGGCGGCTGCGAGCCGTTCACGGACATCGCCGAGCAGCTGCGGCAGTGCCTTGGTCTTCGCAATGATCGGGAAGAAGTTGGCGTCGGAGGCCCACCGCGGCACAATGTGCTGATGCAGGTGGGCAGCGATCCCAGCTCCGGCCATCTCCCCCTGGTTCATGCCGATGTTGAAACCGTGACATCCGAGAACTTCTCGGGCGACCCGCATCGCTGTCTGCGTGAGCTCCCCGATCTCCGCCACCTCCTCGGGAGTGGCCTCGTCATACTGCGAGACGTGCCGAGTCGGGCAGACGAGCATGTGGCCATTGTTGTATGGGAACAGGTTGAGAAGCACGTATGCGGAACGACCGCGCGCAATGATGAGCGCGTCGTCGTCCTCGCGCTGCTGCGCCGCACAGAACGGGCAATCGCTGCGGCCCGGCTGATGATGGTCGGAAACATACACCATGCGATGCGGCACCCAGAGGCGCTGTATGTCGTCCGGATCGCCGACGGCTCCGCTCGACCCGAGGTCCTCTACGCTGTCCACGCTGTCGAAACCTGCTCGTGCGTCGCGATCGCACCTACGATGCGCTCGATCGCTTCGTCGATAGGCACCCCGTTGAGCTGGGTACCGTCGCGGAACCGGAAGCTCACCGCGCCGGCGGAGCGATCTTCCTCGCCCGCGATGAGCTGGAACGGCACCTTCGCCTTCGTGTGGGTGCGGATCTTCTTCGGCATGCGATCGTCGGAGTGGTCGACTTCGGCGCGAACACCTCGAGTCCGCAACTTCACGATCACGTCATCGAGGTACGGGCCGTACTCATCGGCGACCGGGATACCCACCACCTGCGTCGGAGACAACCACACCGGGAATGCGCCCGCATAGTGTTCGAGCAAGATCGCGAAGAAGCGCTCCACCGAACCGAGGAGAGCACGGTGGATCATGACCGGCTGCTTGCGGGTGCCGTCTGACGCTGCGTACTCGAGGCCGAAGAGCGCAGGCTGGTTGAAGTCGAGCTGCACGGTCGAGAGCTGCCAGGTGCGGCCGATCGCGTCTCGTGCCTGCACCGAGATCTTCGGGCCGTAGAAGGCGGCGCCGCCCGGGTCTGCGACGAGCTCGAGACCGGACTCTTCGCCCACCTGACGCAACGTCTCGGTCGCGATCTCCCACTGCTCGTCCGTGCCGACAGACTTCTCAGGGTCTCTGGTCGAGAGCTCGAGGTAGAAATCGTCGAGGCCGTACGCGCGAAGTGTGGCGAAGACGAAGTCGAGCTGCCTGGCGATCTCGTCCTTGACCTGTTCGTCGGTGACGTAGATGTGGGCATCGTCTTGGGTGAGCCCGCGCACTCGGGTCAGCCCCGAAAGAGTGCCGCTCTTCTCGTAGCGATAGACCGTGCCGAATTCGGCTAAGCGCAGCGGCAATTCACGATAACTACGAGCACGCGCCCGGAAAATCAGGTTGTGGAAGGGGCAGTTCATGGGCTTCAGGTAGTAGTCCTGCCCCGGTTTGACCACTTCGCCGGCCTCGTCGCGGACTTCGTCGAGGTGCATCGCAGGGAACATGCCGTCGCGATACCAGTTCAAATGCTGGCTCGTCTCGAACAGAGTGCCCTTGGTGATGTGCGGGCTGTTCACCACCTCGTAGCCGTTCTTCAACAGCTCGTCGCGCATGAAGGTCTCGATTTCGTGCCTGATGATGCCACCCTTGGGGTGGAACACCGCGAGTCCCGACCCGATTTCATCGGGGAAGCTGAAGAGATCGAGTTCGACACCGAGCTTGCGGTGATCGCGCTTCGCGGCCTCTTCGAGACGAGTCCGGTACTCCCGCAGTTCATCCTTGGTCGGCCACGCCGTGCCGTAGATGCGTTGCAGCATCGGGTTCGCCTCGCTGCCGCGCCAGTAGGCACCAGCGCTGCGCATGAGCGCCCAGCCATTGCCGAGCATTCGCGTATTCGGCAGATGCGGCCCGCGGCACAGATCCTTCCAGCGGGTCTCCCCCGTCTTCGGATCGACGTTGTCGTAGATGGTGAGTTCGCCGCCACCGACCTCGACGTTCTCGTTGTCGGTGCCCTGCTCCGCACCGCCCTTGAGTCCGATCAGCTCGAGCTTGTACGGTTCGTCAGCGAGCTCGCTCCGAGCCTCGTCATCGGTGACGACGCGACGGACGAACCGCTGCCCCTCCTTGACGATCTTCTGCATCTCCTTCTCGAGCGCCTTCAGATCTTCAGGAGTGAACGCGGACTCCGGGTCGAAGTCGTAGTAGAACCCGTCCGTGATGGGCGGCCCGATGCCGAGCTTGGTCTCGGGGTTCACTCGCTGGACCGCCTGTGCGAGTACGTGCGCTGCCGAATGGCGAAGAATGTTCAACCCGTCCGGGGAGTCGATGGTCACGGGCTCGACCGTGTCCGTATCCGTCACCTCGACTGCGAGATCTCGCAGCTCTCCGTTGACGCGCATGGCGACGATCGAACGGTCGGTGAACAGCGAGAAGCCATCGGCCACGGGGGCACACTCCTTCGAGATGGGAAACTGACCCCCCGAGTCTATCGGCACGGCCGCAACGAGGTCTCCCCGGGAATCGTGGGTGTGAGCCCAGAAATAGCAGATCCTCCGAGGTGCTCGTGTGCACGCGGAGGATGGTGGTGGGCGATACCAGACTCGAACTGATGACCTCTTCCGTGTGAAGGAAGCGCGCTACCAACTGCGCCAATCGCCCAGATCGTCGCTCCGGTGTCCCGTGAGCAACCTGATTGATCATACACGGAACGCGGTGGCCGTTCACAAATCGGCAGCGGCCCGGCGCGTTCCGCCCGCAACCGGGTTCCGCGCGAAGACGTGTTCGACGCACACCCGGTTCGCGTAGATCAACTCGGGCTCGTCGCCGGCGGTGCGAGATCGCTGTTGAGATGCTGGTCCAGTTCGATGCTCGTCTCGCTCAACTCCTTGAGTCGGCTGCGATACTCCTCGTATTGCTCGGCGAGGGCGTCAAGAGATTGGAGTTCTGACTCGAGTTCGCCCCTGCGCGCGCCGAGTTCGTCTCGAAGGCGATAGAACTCTTCAGGATTGTTCGCGAACTCGTAGGCGTCGTTGCGCTGGGACAGACTCTCGCTGTCGGCGTTGTACTGACGCACCGCGAGGTCGTAGGCGTGACTGCGCTCCTCGTATTCAGTGCGCATTCGCGCGAGCTCCGCGTTCAGGTCATCGGCTTCCTGCTGCAGGTCGACGAATACGGAATGGTAGTCGTCGAAGAGGTCGAGAATAGCCGCGCGGTCGTTGAACCATTCGGCGTAATGGGCTTCGAGCTCAGGGGGCAGGTCGCGCACCTCTGTACCAAGCACCGAATGGAGTTCGTTGACGAAAGATGACTCGGGAAGGTGCTCATACACAGCCATACGCTCGCGCAGCGCGGCGTCATCCTCAGAGAGCGTGTCGAAAGCATCCTGCAACTGCTCGCCGAGCTGTTCGCGCTCGGAGTCTCGGAGTCGCGCGTAGCCGGCATGCAGGAGTTCGTGTGCAGCGGTGACTTCTACGATCCCGTCCAGGCGTTGGTCTTCCACGCCGAAGAGATGAATCTTGCCGCCGGAATAACACCCCAGCACGTGCCCTTCGTCGGTGTGGTCGACTTGAGCGCACTGCTCGTTGAAGTGCTGACTCGCTTCGATCGTTGGATGCGTGGCCAGGAAGACTCGCTCGCCCGCGCCGGTCAGTGAGAGCGTGTCGAGAACCTCTTCGATCTCCTCTGCAGGCTCGAACCCAGTGGCCTGAAAGTGATCGGCGATAACCTGCTTGTTCCACCATGCGAGCCCGGCCGCAAGAAGCAGGACGATGATCAGGAGCGCGATACACGCGCGCCTGATGACGGTTCCTACTCCCCCGGCCATGTTCAGAAGTATGTCTGTTCGCGCGCTGAGGGTCGAGTCCGAGCGGGTGATTGTGTTTGAATCTTGCGGAAGGGGTCGCCGCCACGCCCGGCGAGCCCGAACCGATTTGCGCGGCTGACCTGAACCCCCCTATAGTTATTCAGGTCGCCGCGGGCGCGGAAACGCGAAGCGGTGGCAGTGCGGATGTAGCGCAGTTGGTAGCGCATCACCTTGCCAAGGTGAGGGTCGCGAGTTCGAGTCTCGTCATCCGCTCCAGTGGCCCGTGAATACGGGTCGCTTGTGGTGTCAACCACTCCGGTGGCGTGGCCGAGAGGCGAGGCAGCGGCCTGCAAAGCCGTATACACGGGTTCGAATCCCGTCGCCACCTCGCCCGACAACTGAATAGCCTGAACAGGCGCGATTGGCGCAGCGGTAGCGCGCTTCCCTGACACGGAAGAGGTCACTGGTTCGATCCCAGTATCGCGCACTCACTAAGGCCCTCGGTTTCGCCGGGGGCCTTTTCGTGCACCGACGAAAATCCAGCCTGACCGGGGCTTTTGTTGTTTCTGGAGAGAACCCAGTTTCGGAATGCCGCGCAATGCGCCATGCTTACTTCCGACAGACACCTCGACGAAGGGATGCATCATGGGTTTCGAAGACGCGATCGGCAAGGGCAAGGAACTGTTCGAGCAGAACAGGGACAAGGTTGAGGCCGCTCTGAAGAGCGAGCAGGCGGAATCGATCAGCGACAAGATCCTCGACGGCGTCGCCGACACCGCGAAGAAGGTTGCTCCGGGTCACGCGGACAAGATCGACGAGGTGCGTGATCAGGCCGATGGAGCGATCGGTAACGAATAGGTTGTGCGGGCCGGCCGCTCAGCCCTGCAAACCCCAGTAGCGAGCGATCGCGGTCGCGGCCTCCAGAAAGCGCTCTCGGTCCAGGGCATGCCCCTCGCGGCGCATGCCCTCATGCGTGATGCGCAGAAGTCGTTCGGGCGACAGGTAGCTCCCTCTCCCCTGCGGGTCCCAGCCACCGGTGCCGATATCGACGAATCCCGCGTGTTGCTTGGTGCTGAGATAGCAGCCGATGACGGAATGCTCGTCGAGCCGTGCGACGATGAGCACCGGACGGTCCTTGCCGCGTCCGTCGTTCTCGACGTACGGTACCCAGGTCCAGACGACTTCGCCGGGGTCAGGATCGCGGTCGGGGTTCGGGGCGTACTCGAAGCGCACGGAACGTCGCTCGTCCGGAGCGAGATCGCGTGTCGCTGAGGCTCCTCCCTGGCCCGGGCTGGGGGTGCGTTGCGGATCGAGCGTCGCAATGCCACGCGGCTTGTTTCTCTCGGAGGCTCTGTTCTGCCGAAGCAGGAGGCGTAGCAGCGCTCCTCCGACCGTCGACCAGGTCGACCGTCTCCCGCCGCTCATGCGGCTGCCTCGCCCGAAGTGAGGGCGTTCAGTCGTGACATGCAGCGCAGGTACTTCTTGCGATATCCGCCGTCGAGCATCCCGCCTCCGAAGATCGACGTGAGCGGTTCACCTGTCGCACGAATCGGGATCTGCGCGTCGTACACGCGATCGATGAAAGCGACGAAGCGCAGCGCTGCCGACTGGTCGGTGAGTTCATGGACGTTACGCAGACCGATGACGTTGACACCGTCCAGTAGTCCGAAGTAACTGGAAGGATGTACGGTCGCGAGGTGCGTGATGAGCGCGCCGAAGTCATCATCGGTCATCCGCTCACCCGCAGCCGCTGCATCGGCAGTTGCAAAGCGGTAGGCATCATCGCTGAGACTCTGTGCGTTTCCATCGAGGTCGCGCTGACGATAGTCAGAACCGTCGATGCGTATCGTGGTGAACCGATCAGCCATGGCTTGGATCTCACGCATGAAGTCGGCGGCGGCAAAGCGACCCTCTCCGAGCGCGTTCGGCGGAGTGTTCGAGGTCGCCACGAACCGGGAACCCGTCGCGGTCAGGTCGCCGATCAGGCGGGTCATCAGCATCGTGTCACCCGGATCATCGAGCTCGAACTCGTCGATGCAGATGAGACGCGCACCCTGGAGCACACTGACGGTCCCCTCGTATCCGAGCGCACCGACAAGCGCCGTGTACTGGATGAACGTGCCGAAGTATTTGCGCCCGGTCGTGGCATGCCAGGTGGCCGCGAGCAAGTGGGTCTTGCCAACGCCGAAGCCGCCGTCGAGATAGACACCGGCCTTGACCGGGTTCTGCTGGCTGGGCTCCGCCTTCTTCCGCCCGAATCCGAAGAACCCGTTCCTCGCGACGGGCTTCGCCGGCTCGGAAAATGAGCGCAGTGTGTCGCGAGCCTCGGTCTGCGAGGGGTGATCTGGATCAGGTCGATACGATTCGAAGGTTGCGTGATCGAACTGCGGGGGCGGGACGAGCGCGGCGACGAGCGCGGTGCCTGAGATCTGCGGGCTGCGGTCGACGAGATGGGCGGAGCTGTGCTGGGCGTCGTTTGACATCCCCGGTAGTGTATCCCGTCAGCCGCGCCACGGCGGTCGGGGCAGGCTCTTCGCGAACTGCGCGGTCGCCCGATTCCAAGCCTCGGGGTCAACGTTCCAGAGTTTGGTGTGCTCTCCGTGCTCGGTCAGTCGCAGCTGCACGAGCTCTGGTCGCAGCTCGGCTAAACGCTCTGCCCCGTCGGAGGGCACGAACGTATCAGCACGACTCGCGTGTATGAGTACGGGTACTTGCAGATCCGCTGCGAATCGCTGTGGGGTGAGGCGGGCGAAGTCGATCCCACCGAGTTCGCCTCCGCGTACCGATCCTCGTCCGAGCATCTGAATACCGAGGTCGGTGATGGGGGCAGGCAGACGCATGACCGAGCCGTGGTGATGCAGCAACGAAGGCCAGTCGAGCGCCGGCGATTCGAGGATCACTCCGTCGATGTGCTCTCGATTCCTTCCTGAGCATGCCGCCACCAGACTTGCAGTGCCACCCATGGACCAGCCGAAGAGAGTTACGCGGGACGCCCCCCGCTGTACGGCTTCACCGACGGCGGCATCGACGTCGCGGGCCTCCGAGATGCCGAATCCGTATCGACCGCTGCCCTGCGGAGCTCCCGGATCGTTGCGATAGGTGATGACGAGATTGGTGAGCCCGAGATCGGCCAGAGGGAGTACTCCGCGGAGGGTCTCCTGCGGTAGTGCGCCGCGGCCGTGCACATGGACGACCCATCGCTGGGCTCGTGCTCTGCGCACCGGGTTCCAGGTATGGGGTGGGTGGATCAGCCAGGCGTCTGCCGGCCCGAGTTCCGTTTCGATGGCGATGCGCTCGACAGCGAGGCCCAGCTCTGCAGGTTCGGTGTACCACCACCCGGTGATCCGGCCTCGAGTGCCCACTCGGAGGGTGCCTCGATCGATGCGGATCACCTGACGGGAGGCTTCCCCTCGATGCACGGCTACAGGGGTGCCCAGTCGGGCGTGCCCTCGGCCGCCGTCGAAAGAGAAGGAGTAGTTGCCGGGCAGGGTGGCATCAGCTCCTCGCAACCGCACCGTCAGGTGATCTCCGGCGCGGTCAAGGCCCGTGACGGCAATTGGTTCGTCGATGCGCCTCGCCGGTGTCACCGCTCGCTTCGCGAGTGCCGCCGAAGCCGCCGCGATACCGGAAATCGCCGCAGCCGTTGCCAGCGCAACTCCTGCGATGATGGCGCCGCGACCGCCCGGGCAGCGCGCGGCGAGCGGCTCAGGGGTGAATCTCACGTCGGCTCCTCCGGATCGCTGCTTCACGGCGTGGCTTCCGTGAATGCCTCACAGCAAACTCTAGTGTTCCCTAGTGTGATGGCAACGATCCCGACCGCTCCGCCGGCATTTGCCGCCGCCGCGGAGGCGCTTCGTACTTCGTTGTTCCGTGATGAGTTGAGCGTGCGGGAGATCGCGGCACCAGAGCGTATCGCGCCCAACGCTATTGCGCTTTCTGCCAACGTTCGGCCCGGAGTCGGCTCGATGCGCCCGATTGACGAGAGCGACGAGGAGCCCGCAGATTCGGCCCATGGAGCGGGCCGAATCGTCTTGCTGCACGACCCCGCGTCTGCGGACGAATGGGGCGCTCCATTCCGTATCGTTTGCTATGCGCAAGCTCCGCTCGAGGTCGAGCTCGGCGTCGATCCTTTCATCGCCGATGTCGCGTGGTCCTGGCTCGTCGATGCGCTCGACAGTCGCGGAGCACAGTATGCGTATGTCTCAGGGACTGTGACCAAGTCGGTATCGACTGGCTTCGGCACCCTCGAGTCGCAAGGCGATGGAGCCCAGATTCAGCTTCGGGCCTCATGGACTCCCATCGGAGATGACTTCGCCGCACACGCGGCCGCCTGGTCAGAATTGCTCTGTCTGCTTGCGGGCCTGCCGCATCACCAGGAAGGTGTCGCTTCACTCGGCGCGCAGCGTCTGCAGCGCCGTGCCGAGCAGACGGGTGGATCACCCCGTGGTTGAGCAGTCGGAGCTCCACACCGATTGGTCGCTGATTACAGGTGATCGCGCATTGGAGGCAGCAGCGGAGACGCTGTCAACCGGGCACGGACCCGCAGGGGTCGACGCCGAGCGTGCTTCGGGATATCGCTACCGGGCCGACGCCTACCTGGTCCAGGTCTACCGACGCGGGGCAGGAACGTTTCTGTTCGATCCGACCGAGATCTCGTCATTCGCGCCCCTTGCAGAGGCGCTCTCTGATGAAGAGTGGATTCTGCATGCGGCGAGCCAGGACATCGCGTGCCTCGCTGAGATCGGTCTCATGCCACCGCACATCTTCGATACGGAACTCGCGGCTCGACTCTTGGGCTTTGAACGAGTTGGACTTGGTGCACTGGTCGAGACATTGCTCGACATCAGGCTCCAGAAAGCGCATTCCGCAGCCGACTGGTCAACGCGGCCCTTGCCCGAGGACTGGCTCGAGTATGCGGCGCTTGATGTCGCGCTACTCCCCGACTTGCGCGACGCCGTCGCTCACGAGCTCGAGATCCAGAAGAAAGTAGACATCGCGCGGCAGGAGTTCGATGCCACACGATCACGGCCCCCGAAACCGCAGAACGAAGAGCCCTGGCGGCGAATCTCTGGTGGGCACCGGGTGCGCTCGCAACGCGAACTCGCCATTGTGCGTGAACTCTGGATCGCACGAGACGAGCTGGCGCAACGGCGAGACATCGCGCCCGGGCGCTTGATCCCAGACTCATCGATCGTCGCTGCGGCTGCTGCGGCGCCCCGGTCCAAGGGCAACCTGGCCGGACTCTCCGCGTTCAAGGGCCGAGCGAGTCGCACCGAACTCGACCGCTGGTGGAGAGCCGTACTGCGCGGCAAGACCACTGACGATCTTCCCGGCCCGAAGCCACGTGATCCCGACGCGATCCCCCATCACCGCTCCTGGCAGCAGCGCCACCCCGAAGCCGCGGAGCGGCTCGCCTCCGCGCGCAAGCTCCTCGAGGAAGAAGCCGAGACGCTGCGCATGCCCCTCGAGAATCTGCTGACTCCCGAGTACCTGCGCAGAATCGCCTGGCGCCCACCCGCAGACCTCTCCCCCGAGTCCATCGGCGCGCGTCTCGCGGAGCTCGGAGCCCGACCCTGGCAATGTGAACGGACTGCACCAATCCTCGCTCGTGCTTTTGTAGCATCTGCATAAATCAGCTTCGTCTTGAGACGCGGTGCACTGCGCTTCGGCACGCCTCGTTCGGTCGTGCAGGCGCGCTTCCTAGGATGGGGGTAACAACACCGATTCTGCGATGGAGGCACAGTGGCCGTACGGAGAGAAGTCGTGTTCGTCGACGGGGTTCGCACCCCGTTCGGTCGGGCCGGTGAAAAGGGAATGTACTGGGGTACCCGGGCGGATGACCTGGCAGTCAAGGCCCTCCAGGGTCTCATCGAGCGAAACCCTGAGGTGCCGCTCGACCGGATCGACGATGTCGGCCTGGCTGCCACGACGCAACAGGGCGATCAGGGGCTCACGCTGGGCCGTACGGTGGCGATCCTCGCAGGAATCCCGACCGCGGTACCTGGCTTCGCCCTCGACCGAATGTGCGCCGGTGCGATGACGGTCGCGGCCTTTACCGGGAGCGCGATCGGTGCGGGTCATTACGATCTCGCAGTCGCTGGTGGTGTGGAGCACATGGGACGGCATCCGATCGGTCTCGATGCCGACCCGAACCCCCGCTTCGTCTCGGAGAAGCTCGTCAGCCCCGACGCACTCAATATGGGCGTTACTGCGGAACGCCTGCACGACCGCTTCCCACAGCTCACCAAGGAGCGTTCCGATCGATTCGGCATGCTCAGTCAGCAGAAGGTGCAGGCTGCCTACGACCGTGGTGACATCCAGGCCGATCTCATTCCGGTCGCGACGCGATCACCCGAGGGGTGGGGGCTCGCGACTGAAGATGAGGGACGCCGCCCCGAGACCACGATGGAAGGCCTTGCGGGGCTCAAGACGCCGTTCCGCCCATACGGACGGGTCACCGCAGGCACCTCATCTCCGCTCACGGACGGAGCGACGGTGTCGCTGCTCGCCGGTGAGGATACTGCGAAGGAACTCGGCCTATCCGCGAAGATGCGTCTCGTGAGTTTCGCCTTCGCCGGTGTGGAGCCGGAGGTGATGGGGCTCGGTCCCGTGCCCTCCACGGAGAAGGCGCTGAAGAAGGCCGGTCTCGGCATCGACGACATCGGGCTCTTCGAACTGAACGAGGCATTCGCGGTGCAGGTGCTGTCGTTCACCGATCACTTCGGAATCGCCGATGACGACCCCCGCGTCAACCCGTGGGGCGGCGCGATCGCCTTCGGGCACCCGCTCGCAGCTTCGGGTGTGCGCCTCATGATTCAGTTGGCGCGCCAGTTCGAGCAGCGTCCGGACGTGCGCTACGGCGTGACTGCGATGTGTGTGGGACTCGGGCAGGGCGGCACCATGATTTGGGAGAACCCGCACTTCAACGGGAAGAAGGGCAAGAAGTAGCCATGACCGATTACACCACTATCGATTTCTCCCCCCTGCTCGAAGCGGCAGCCGATGAGGTCGTCACCGAAACCTACGTACGCGACGCAGCGCTGCCTTCCGGCGGCGTGATCGCGCTGATCACGCTCGACAACGGCCGAGACCACACTCGACCGAACACGCTCGGTCCGCGAACCCTGGCTGGGCTCGGCGAAGTGCTCGACGCGCAGCGCGAGCGAGCTGCACAGGGTGAGATCCGTGCCGTCGCGGTCACCGGAAAGCCGTTTATCTTTGCGGCCGGTGCCGACCTCTCCAAGGTATCGACCCTCGCCACCCGCGAGAACGCGAAGCTCATGGCGCAATTCGGGCACCACGTGCTGGGCAAGCTCGGGTCGCTCGGCGTGCCTTCATTCGCCTTCGTGAATGGGCTCGCCCTCGGAGGCGCCATGGAGATCGCGCTGAACTGCGACTACCGCACCGTCGATTCCTCAGCGGCCGCACTCGCTTTCCCCGAGGTATTCCTCGGCATCATTCCCGGCTGGGGCGGGGCCACGATCGTGCCGAATCTCATCGGTATCGAGCAAGCACTCGAGATCATCGTCTCCAACCCGCTGAAGAACAATCGCATGCTGAAGCCCCGGCAGGCCTACGACATGGGACTGTTTGACGAGATCTTCGGACCAGCATCCTTCCTCGAACAGTCGATCGTGTGGGCAGACAGGGTGCTGACGGGAGAAACTCGCGTCGATCGTAAGCACGAGCCGGGCAAGATCGAACGGCTGACCAAGTGGCCGGCCGCGATCAAGATCGCTCGCGACACGCTGCAGGCGCGTATCGGCACCGCAGCGAAGTCGCCCTATGTCGCACTCGAGCTGTTGAGCGCGGCACGGGATAACGACCGGGTGAAAGGCTTCGAACGCGAGGACGAGGCTCTTGCAGAGTTGATCTCGGGCGAGCAGTTCCATGCCTCGATCTATGCCTTCGACCTCGTGCAGAAGCGGGCGAAGCGCCCCGCAGGTGCGCCGGATCGCGAGCTTGCGAAGCCCGTGAAGAAGGTGGGCGTGATCGGCGCAGGCCTCATGGCCAGTCAGTTCGCTCTTCTGTTCGCCCGCAAGCTGCGGGTACCAGTGCTCATCACCGACCTGGACCAGGAGCGGGTGGATCGGGGACTCTCCTACATCCACGGTGAGATCGACAAGATGGAATCGAAGGGGCGCCTGTCTTCGGACGACGCGAACCAGGTTCGGGCGCTCGTGACCGGCACCACCGACAAGTCGGAGTATGCGGATTGCGACTGGGTGATCGAAGCCGTCTTCGAAGAGCTCGGCGTCAAGCAGCAGGTCTTCGGCGAGGTGGAGCCCTTCCTCTCAGAGGAAGCCGTGATCGCCACGAACACCTCGTCGTTGTCGGTCGATGAGATCGGTGAGAAGCTCGCTCATCGGGAGCGGCTCGTCGGCTTCCACTTCTTCAACCCGGTCGCCGTCATGCCCCTCATCGAGGTGGTGAACACACCAGCGACCGATGACGCGACGCTCGCGACAGCGATGGCCGTCGCGAAGAAGCTGGGCAAGAGCGCTGTGATCACCGCCGATCGACCGGGGTTCGTGGTGAATCGTCTGCTCGCCAAGGTCATGGGCGAAGCCGCCCGCGCGCTCGACGAGGGCACTCCGATGCCGGTCGTCGAACGGTCCCTCGCTCCGATCGGCCTGCCGATGGGCCCGTTCGAGCTCATCGATCTCGTGGGCTGGAAGGTCGCCGCTCACGTGCAGGACACCATGGTGTCGGCCTTCCCCGAGCGCTTCTACGCCTCTGAGAACCTGCACCGTCTGGCCGAGGTTTCCGAGCCGTTGACGAAGAACAAGCACGGCAAGGTCGAGGATCTTTCGAAGGTCGGACGAAAAGCGATCACGCTCGGAAAGAATGCGGTCGATGAGACGACGATCCTGCGTCGCGTCGAGGACGAGTTGGCGAAAGAGATCGCCTTCATGCTCGACGAGGGAGTGGTCGCGGCGGCGGAAGACATCGACCTCTGCCTGATCCTCGGTGCTGGATGGCCCTTCCAGGCCGGAGGTGCAACACCGTACCTCGATCGCGTCGGGGCCAGCGAGCGCGTCAACGGGCGCACCTTCCACTGAGGGGCGCCTGTACACTGACTGCGTGCTGAGGCTACGGGGCAACGCGCGGCCGAGTCGGTAAGCGAGACGGTGCGAGGAAGGCGTACATCGGCCTTCCTCGCACCGTCTCGTCTCTGTGAGGTCTTCTGCCCTGGCTCGGGTCTACTCCGGGCGTGCGACCGGGATCCGTCGCCCCTGAACTTGCTCGGCGACCGTTTCGGCGATCTGCTGCGCCGTGAGTCCGGCATCCGCAAGGAGCTCTTCGCGGGTCGCGTGCGCCGGAAACTCGTCGGGGGTGCCGAGTTCACTGACTGCCGTGTCGACACCGGCATCGCGGAGCGCCTGCCGAATGCGTGTGCCGATACCGCCCACGCGTGTTCCGTCTTCGATGCTGATGAGGAGTCGATGGCGACGTGCGGCATCGATCACCGAGGGCTGCACGGGAACCACCCACCTCGGGTCGATCACGGTCGAAGAGATGCCCTGCTCAGTGAGGATCCCCGCCACGTCAAGGGCGGTCGCAGCCATCGGTCCGACTGCGACGAAGAGCACGTCGGCCTCCGCCCAATCTTCGGCCGACGCAGGTGCTTGCGGCTCGCTCAGTACGTCGGTTCCATCAAGCGTCCTGCGAACGGCGGGAAGGTCTTGCCCGACAGTGCCCTTCGGGTAGCGGATAACCGTAGGTGCGTCATCGATCGTGACGGCCTCCCGGAGTTCCTCACGAAGCGATGCGGCATCTCGGGGTGCCGCGATGCGGATCCCGGGAACGACCTGCAGGGTGGCCAGGTCCCACACACCGTTGTGACTCGCGCCGTCGGGACCCGTGACGCCGGCCCGATCGAGCACGAACGTCACTCCTGCCCGGTGCAGGGCGACGTCCATGAGCAGTTGGTCGAACGCACGGTTCATGAAGGTCGCGTACAGTGCGACGACCGGGTGCAGGCCGCCGTACGCGAGTCCCGCAGCCGAAGTCACAGCGTGCTGTTCTGCGATGCCGACATCGAACACGCGATCAGGGAAGCGTCGCGCGAACTCGTCCAAACCGGTCGGAGCCAGCATGGCCGCCGTGATCCCCACGATTCGCGGGTCATGCGCAGCGAGATCGACGATGCATTCTCTGAAGACTTCAGTCCAGCCTGGCCCGGATGCCGACCCCAGAGGAGCACCGTTATCGGGGTCGATGCGACCGATCGCATGGAACTGATCGGCTTGATCGTTCTCCGCGGGTGCGTATCCGCGCCCCTTCTCAGTGATCACATGCACGAGCGCGGGGCGACCGTACTCCTTCGCCTGCTGCAGCGCATGTTCGACGGCTTCGAGGTCGTGCCCATCGATCGGACCGATGTACTTGATATCGAGATTCGAGTAGAGATCCTGGTTGCCCGACGCACGACTCGCGATTCCGCGCATCGCCCCACGTGCCGCCTGATACACCGTACGCCCGGGGCGCCCCAGTGCCGAGAACAGCTTCTCACTGCCTTCTTGCAGGTCGCGGTAACTGGAGGACGTGCGCACACCGTTGAGAAAACGCGCCATGCCGCCGATGGTGGGGGCATAGGATCGTCCGTTGTCGTTGAGCACGATCACGAGATTGCGATCGTTGTCGCCTGTGATGTTGTTCAGCGCTTCCCAGGTCATGCCACCGGTGAGCGCGCCGTCGCCCACGACGGCCACGACGTGTCGCCCCGCCTGCGAAGGGTCGAGTCGGGCCTGCCGTGCAAACGCTCGGGAGATGCCATCGGCCCAGCTCAGCGAACTCGAGGCGTGCGAGCTCTCAACGATGTCGTGCTCGCTCTCGGCACGCTGCGGATATCCCGCGAGGCCTCCCCTGCGTCGTAGACGAGAGAAGTCCTTGCGACCGGTGAGCAGTTTGTGCACGTAACTCTGGTGGCCGGTATCAAAGATGATCGGATCGCGCGGTGATTCGAAAACTCGGTGCAGCGCGATCGTGAGCTCGACGACTCCGAGATTCGGGCCGAGGTGTCCGCCGGTTTTCGACACTTCGGCGATCAAGAACTCGCGGATCTCGGCGGCCAGCATCGCGAGTTCCTCGGGGCCGAGAGCGGCGAGGTCGCGAGGAGACTCGATTCGATCCAGGATCGCCACTCGCCACCTCCGCTGCCGGGTCCGGCAGAATGCGCCGGGCATCCACCCATCTTAGCGAGCCAAGCCGGAGGCGGCGCTGCCGAGCCGACCGTGTGGACGGGCCGGCAGCGCCGAACGCGCAGGTGCTAGAGCAGTGATCGCAGCACGTACTGCAGGATGCCGCCGTTCCGGTAGTAGTCGGCCTCACCCGGGGTGTCGATGCGGACAACCGCATCGAATTTCACGCGCGAGCCGTCTTCCTTCGTCGCAGTGACAGCAACCGTTTTCGGCGTCGCACCCTCGTTGAGCTGCTCGATGCCGGTGATGTCGAAGACCTCCGTGCCGTCGAGGCCCAAGGAGTCCGCGCTCTCGCCGTCGGGGAACTGCAGCGGCAGCACGCCCATGCCGATGAGGTTCGAGCGGTGGATGCGCTCGAAGCTCTCAGTGATGACGGCCTTCACTCCGAGCAGGCGCGTCCCCTTTGCCGCCCAGTCACGTGACGAACCCGAGCCGTACTCCTTGCCTCCGAGTACGACGAGCGGAATACCCGCCTCCTGGTAGTTCTGCGACGCATCATAGATGAACGACTTCGGTGCGTCGGGCTGCGTGAAGTCGCGGGTGTACCCACCTTCGACTCCCTTGCCGTCGTTCTCAGCCGCCAGGAGATGGTTGCGCAGTCGGATATTCGCGAAGGTGCCGCGGATCATGACCTCGTGATTGCCGCGTCGCGAACCGTACGAGTTGAAGTCGCGCGGAGCGATTCCGTTCTCAGTCAGGTAACGACCTGCGGGGGTGTCGGCCTTGATGTTGCCGGCGGGACTGATGTGGTCAGTCGTCACCGAGTCGCCGAGCTTGGCGAGCACGCGTGCTCCGGTGATGTCGGTCACCGGAACGGTCTCAACACCCATGCCGTCGAAGTACGGAGGCTTACGCACGTAGGTCGACTCGGGATCCCACTCGAAGACGTTGCCGTCGGGCGTCGGAAGCGAGCGCCACCGATCATCGCCGTCGAACACGCCCGCGTACTTCGACGTGAACATGTCGGAGTCGATCGATTCTGCCGCGATCTTCTCGATCTCGGTCGGATCGGGCCAGATATCGCGCAGGTAGACATCGTTACCGTCCCGATCCTGCCCGAGAGCCTCGGAGTCGAAATCGAAGTCCATGGAGCCGGCCAGCGAGTATGCGATCACGAGGGGCGGGCTTGCCAGGTAGTTCATCTTGATATCGGGATTGATGCGTCCTTCAAAGTTGCGGTTTCCGGAGAGCACCGCGGTGACCGCGAGGTCGTTGTCATTGACTGCCTGGGAGATCTCGGGGATCAGGGGCCCTGAGTTGCCGATGCAGGTGGTGCAACCGTAGCCCACCAAGAAGAATCCCAGGTCTTCGAGGTGAGATTTCAGCCCCGACCGCTCGTAGTAATCGGTGACGACCTTCGAACCGGGAGCCAGCGTGGTCTTCACCCACGGCTTGGCCTTCAGCCCGAGCCGGTTGGCGTTACGGGCGAGCACACCGGCCGCCAGCATGACCGAAGGGTTCGAGGTGTTGGTACAGGAGGTGATCGAGGCGAGCGTCACGGCTCCGTGGTCGATGGTGTACTCCGTACCATTGCGATCGGTGACAACGGCCGGGTTGGGTCCCTGCGCGTAGTTCTCGAGATCTCGCTCGAACTGCGGCTTCGCCTGGGTGAGCTCGATGCGATCCTGGGGACGCTTCGGCCCGGCGATCGAAGCCACCACGGTCGAAAGATCGAGCTCCAGGTACTCGCTGAACTCGGGTTCGCGCGAAGGATCGTGCCACATGCCCTGCGCCTGTGCGTAGGCCTTCACCAGATCGATCTGCTCGTCGCTTCGGCCGGTGAGGCGCAGGTAGTCGAGCGTGACATCGTCAATTGGGAACATCGCCGCTGTCGACCCGAACTCCGGACTCATGTTGCCGATCGTTGCGCGATTCGCGAGCGGCACGGCGCTGACGCCCTCACCATAGAACTCGACGAACTTGCCGACGACGCCGTGCTCACGGAGCATCTGAGTAATGGTGAGGACGACGTCGGTCGCCGTGACACCGGCCGGAATCTCTCCCGACAGCTTGAATCCGACCACTCGCGGAATGAGCATCGAAATCGGCTGGCCCAGCATAGCGGCCTCGGCTTCGATACCGCCGACCCCCCAGCCGAGCACCCCGATACCGTTCTCCATGGTGGTGTGCGAATCAGTGCCCACGCAGGTATCGGGGTAGGCCTGAACCTTGCCATCGACCTCGCGAGTGAACGTCACACGGGCCAAGTACTCGATGTTGACCTGGTGCACAATACCGGTGCCCGGCGGCACGACCTTGAAGTCATCAAACGCGCCCTGGCCCCAACGCAGGAACTGATAGCGCTCACCATTGCGCTGGTACTCGATCTCGACGTTCTTTGCGAATGCATCGGGAGTGCCGTACACGTCGGAGATGACCGAGTGATCGATGACGAGCTCAGCGGGCGCGAGAGGGTTGATGCGGGCAGGATCTCCGCCGAGGTCTGCTACGGCCTCGCGCATGGTGGCGAGATCCACGACGCATGGCACACCCGTGAAGTCCTGCATGATCACGCGAGCCGGGGTGAACTGAATCTCGGTATCTGGTTCAGCCGCCGGATCCCAGTTGCCCAGCGCCTCGATGTGCTGCTTCGTGACGTTCGCGCCGTCTTCCGTGCGCAGAAGATTCTCCAGCAGCACCTTCAGGCTGTAGGGCAGGCGCTCGTGCCCGGGTACTCGATCGATCCGAAAGACCTCGTACTCCTTCTCGCCGACGGCGAGGGTGCTCTTCGCGTCGAAGCTGTTGACGGCTCCCATGACGGCTCTCCTCTTCTCGAACTCTCTCGATGTCAAGATAACTCTACACCTTTTGAGGATGCTTCGCCGGAGTCAGGCCTGCGGGTTCTCCCCAGTGTTTTCAACGGATTCACGCGCATCATCATCAGATGATTGTGAGGTGCGACTCAATATGAGCCACGTGAAAAGTACGACCAGAGCAAACAGCGGAACACCCATGACGAGCCGTGCAACGCCGAGTGCCTCCACCTGGTCCGCCAGATACAGAGGGACCTGCACCGCGAGCCTCGCGACAAACAAGGTCAGCCAGAGCAACGAGGTGAGCGTGGCCGCTCGCTTCAAGAGCCGAATACGGCGCCACCCGGTGAGGTCACCACGCAAGGCGCCCATGACCAGTCCGAGCAGTGGCCATCCGACCAGCACGGAGATCAACAAGGCCGCGATCCAGCCGGTGTTGATCAGAAAGCCCGGGAGGAAGTAGTCGCGCCCGCTCCCCGTCCAGAGCGTCGCCGCGATGCACACGCCGACGCCGAGCGCTCCCGACAGCGCCGAGACCACGGGCTGCCCGGAAACGAGCCGGACGAGCACTGCAATCACCGCAAGAGCGGCCGGAGCGATCACGGAGAGCGTGGCGTCCTGGGTGAAGACGTACACGACCAGGAAGAGCAAGCCTGGGAGTAGCGACTCGACGACCCCGCGCACTCCGCCGATAGCGGCGAGCACTCCCCCAGCTGAGACCGCCTCACCATCAAGACCGGCCTGCACCGTGCGGCCGAGCGTCCCGCCGACGCGTAGACGCGCCTGCTCGGGTTCGGCAGGTGGTGTCTCGCTCAAGCTTCGTGCACCTGCTCCTGCTGCTGTTGCTGGCCGCCTTGGGCTACGCCCGCGGGAACTTTGAGCGCGAGGAGCTCACTCGGCGGCATCGGCTGATCGCCGCGTACGACGACGAGGTCACGGAAAACGGAATCAAGCTTCGCGCGTGCCTCCGCATCGGTGGCGGCCTTCCCCATCACGACTCCGCGCAGCAGCCAGCGCGGTCCGTCAACACCAATGAGACGAATCTCGCGGGTGCCGCCACCCTGTTCGGCCGGGACGCGGGTTTCTGCAGCGAGCTCCGGACCGAAGGGGCCTTCGATCTCGGTCGCTGTGAGTTCCTGCGATGAGATCTGCTGGCGAAGTTCTGCACGAACCTGGTGCCAGAGTCCGAGCGTCTTGGGTGCGGAGAATGCCTGGACCTGCAGCATCGAATCGGCGTACCCCAAGGAGACTGCGACAACGCGCTTCGCACGCTCGTCCACTTCGAGACGCAACTGCAGCCCCTCACGTGGTGCCACCTTGATGCCACCGAGATCGACATATGGGCGCATCGAACGCACCTCGGACACATCGAACGGGCCGGCACTCGCACGGTCGTCCGGAGCAGACTTCGACTCGTCGACCTCCGGCGCTTCCGGCTCGCGAGCCTCAATCTCATCAGCGGACTTCTGTGTCTCTTCGCTCATCTTGGTCTTCTCCTCTTCAGCTGCTCACACCGGTCGAACCGAATCCGCCGGCACCGCGAGCGCTCTCCGGCAGCTCGGCAACCGGCACGAATCGCGCCTGCGACACCGGTGTGACAATCATCTGCGCGATGCGGTCGCCCGGTGAGACACGAAAGGTCTCCCGGGGGTCCGTGTTGAGCAGAGTCACTTTGATTTCCCCGCGGTAGCCCGCATCGACGGTGCCCGGCGAATTCACGACAGTGATGCCGTGCTTCGCGGCGAGGCCACTGCGCGGAACGACGAACGCCGCATACCCCTCAGGGAGGGCGATCGCCACGCCGGTTCCGATGAGCGCACGCTCGCCGGGAGCAAGCTCGACGGCCTCTGAAGCGCGTAGATCAGCGCCGGCGTCACCCGGCAAGGCGTAGCTCGGAACATTCTCGGCCGTGATCGGCACCTCAACCACATCAGTCACTCGGTTAGGGTATCGGATAATGATTGGCATGAGCACAGTTGCGCGTACTGCCGATTACCGTGAACGACTTTGGCCCAGCCTGTGGCAGCTGATCCTGCCGGTGGTCTTCTTGATTCCGTCGGTGAGCCTCGTGCTCACACCTATAAATGCCGCCATTGCGCTGCCTGTAGCACTCCTCGTTACTGCACTCGTCATTGTGATCATGCTGCTCGGGAGCCCGGTCGTTGCGATCGCGGACGGGCAGTTCACTGCAGGCCGCGCATCGATCCCCGTGCGACAGCTCGGCCGTACCCGGTTGATCGGTGAGACGGAGCTCAAACGCACCATCGGAGTCGATCTCGATGCGCGCGCCTTCCTCATGATCCGCGGCACGGTCAAGCAGGCCATCAAGATCGAGAATGTCGACCCGCGCGATCCGGCACCGTACTGGGTGGTTTCGTCACGCCGCCCGGCCGACCTCGATGTTGCGCTGAAAACCGCGCAAGCGGCCGCCTAGGAGTGCACCTAGAACGCTGCGCGTTCTAGCCCGAGCACTCTGCCACCCGGAACGTCGCTGCGCTCCGTTCTCTGTGGGCTGCCGCCGTGGGCGGCACCGCGGAGTGCACCTAGAACGCTGCGCGTTCTAGCCCGAGCACTCCTGGCGCAGCGGCGCCAGCGCAGAATGCGCTGAAAAGCTGACGCTTTTCAGCCTGAGCATTCTGCGCACACCGGACCAAGATCAGTCTCGTGATCGATCTGCGAACGGTGGCGCACCAGGAAGCAATTGACGCAGGTGAACTCGTCATCCTGCTGTGGCAGCACAACAACATCGAGATCCACGTCGGAGAGGTCGGAACCGCCCAGGTCAAAGCTCGGGTTATCAGCGTCCTCGGAGTCAATGCTTGAGGCACTCTTTGCCGGGACGCGCTCCTTCAGCGCCTCAATGGAGTCGGTCTCTTCCTCGGACTTGCGAGGCGCGTCGTAATCGGTGGCCATACTCTCCTGCATTCCCGTGCCATGATCGGCACTTCAACCTCTGGGCGGCGCTATTCTGCCCGACTGTCACCGATCGCGCAAACCCTCGGCGACACGCGCCCTTGGAGAACCCGAAAGCGAAGCAGACGAAAATGCACCGCGCCCGGCTCAATCAGTGCACTTGACCCCTCCGTATGACAGTCTGGCTTGCGACTCGGGAGGTAGCAGCGATGGATGAACTGCGTTTGGTGCGACGCGATGAGCGGTCGCTCATCGTGACGACCGAGGCCGGCGAGGAGTACCGCCTCGTGGTCGACGACACCGTACTGGCCGAACTGCGGCATCTGAGCCGTAAGGAGCCCAGCGGGGCACGCGTGCGTCCTCGCGAGATCCAAGCACTCATCAGGGCGGGTCGAACCCGTGCCGAGGTGGTCGAGCTCACCGGCCTCGACGAGAGCGACATCGAACGCTACGAGGGCCCCGTCGTCGCAGAACGCGAGTTCATCCTCGAGCGCGCCCACGCAGTGGCCGTGCGCACCGAGCCCGGTGACGGCGACAGCGAGCGGTTCGGCAATGTGATCGCTCAACGTCTCGAAAGCATCGGCGCCGAAGACGCCTCCTGGTCTGCGTGGCGCGACGAGGATACGGGATGGATGATCGGGCTCGATTTCCGTTCTCGGGACGTGGAGCATCGCGCAATCTGGTCCTTCGACCACCGAAAGAGCGTACTCGCACCCGCGTCCTCTGATGCTGTAACCCTCTCCAAACAGGGTGATGTGGGCGATCGTCTGATTCCCAAGCTCCGCGTTGTGGATTCTGCAGCCGACGGCTTCGATGCTGCGACCTTCGATTCCGACGAGGACTCCGACGTCGAAGGGGACGCCCGTACGGCCACTGGGGCTGAAGGGTCCGAAGCCGAAGAGACATCTCCGGATTCCACTCCCAGCGACCATGAGACCGATCCGCAGGCGGAATTCGAGCGTCGACGAGAGATCGATCAACGCGCCATCAGCTCGCTGCCTGAAGATGATGGGGACAACCTGGCCCAGACAGCGGATCTTCTCGACGCTCTGCGTCGACGCCGCGGCGAGCGGGAACGGGGCCTCCTCCCTGAACAAGATGCACCTGAGTCGTCGAACGCGGAGACAGATGTACGCTCCTCGGACACGGATGCAGCACACCGCGGCGAGCAGCCTCAGTTGCTGCCGTCCCCTGAACCGCAGCAGGAATCAGAGGACGCGACCGCTTCGAAGCGACGTCGCCCCAGTTCGGGTCCAGACCTGTGGGCAGCCGTGTCTTCGTCTGGTCGGCCTCGACAGGAGACGAAGCAAGAGGGCCCGGCTCCGGAGACAGGAAGCGCGAAGCCGAGTTCTGCCGGCTCCTCACCCGATAGTGGCCGGAGCAAACGACGAGCCTCGATCCCAAGCTGGGACGACATCCTCTTCGGAACCCGCGGAGACGACGAGCAGTCCTAACCTGCCCGCCGCTGCTCAGCTGAGGCTTCAGAGCTCACACGTTCTGAAGCGATCGCAGATACCGCTGCAGCGAACCCGGTCCCGATGAGCGCCCCTCCAAGGATCAGCGGCACACCCCGCTCGTCCTCCCCCAGGCTGCCATGCTGACCGATCATTTCTCGACTTCGCGGATCGTCTGTCGAGCAGTAGTAGGCGACCCGCTTGCGTGCCGCGATGATGATGTGCCCGATGCGCTCGGCAACTTCGGGACTGGTCGGACCAAACCACCCATTCGCGACGGCTTCTTCCCGCGTGCCCACCCAAGCCCGCTTGCCTTCTCGTTGCGACCACCGAGCCGCTAACTCCTCTGCCTCATCCGGGTCGCGCAGATACAGGGAACGCATGCGGGGCTCACCGCCCACCTCCTGCACCCCTCGGAAGAGATCGTCATCCGCATCGAGGAGAACGTGCTGATGCCCGAGAACATCGACCATCCCATGATCCGCGGTCACGACCACGCCGACATCCCCAGGAAGCCCGCGGAGGAAATCATCAAGAGCGGCGTCGAACTGCTCAAGCCGCTGCAGCCAGCGGTCCCCTTCCCAACCGTGCTCATGACCCGCTTTGTCGAGCTCATCGATGTAGAGGTAGCAGAGCGTCGGCTGTGCTCCGCGCAACACTCCCGATGCTTGGGCGAAACGGTCTGCAATACGCTGACCACCGAGATACTCGGCTCCGGCCAGGATCGCCTCGGTGAGTCCGCCCGTCGCATGCGCCGGGCGTCCCAGTGCGTACGTGCGAACGCCGAATGCGGCAGCGGTTCCGAACAGCGGAGTCGCACGCTGCCATGCTCCCGGATCGTCGACCCCCTCCCATTCCTTCAGCGGCGAGATCAGACCAGCTTTCGGGTGGCGAATACGGTAGCCCACCAGTCCGTGCTCACCGGGCAGTCGCCCCGTGGTGATCGTCGTGAGCGCCGCCGCAGTAGTCGACGGAATCACAGTCTCGATCCGACGTTGCGGGAGCGCCGAAAGGGCACGCGCGTGCCCGGCACGAGCACGCAGATTCGCATGACCGAGACCATCGACGACGACGACCACGAGGGAACGTACGCCGGGAAGTGCGTCGGGAATCCGGGGAGCGGCCCCTGGCAGCACTGCGGCAAGCACCTGTTCAGCGTCTGTTCCCAGGCCGCGGGCAAGCGCGGCAATACCCGTCGGCAGAATCGCGGCAAGCCTCGCGCCATTGTCGCTGGCAATCGGTAGCATGAGCACCATTATGACCGACGCCCCGAACACTGTTCCGAGCTCAGGCGCCGACACCGCGGGAGCGGTCGAGCGCATCGAAGACGTCGATATCTCCCAGGAGATGGAGTCCTCGTTCCTCGAGTACGCGTATTCCGTGATCTACTCGCGCGCACTTCCCGATGCGCGTGACGGCATGAAGCCCGTACAGCGCCGCATCCTCTTCATGATGACGGAGATGGGGCTTCGACCCGAAAAGGGTCACGTGAAGTCGGCGCGCGTCGTGGGCGAAGTCATGGGCAAACTCCACCCGCACGGCGATTCCTCGATCTACGACGCACTGGTGCGCCTCGCTCAGTCCTTCGCCATGCGCCTGCCACTCGTCGACGGCCACGGAAACTTCGGTTCGCTCGACGACGGCCCAGCCGCCTCCCGTTATACCGAGGCGCGGCTTACCGGGGCAGCGCTTTCGATGACCGAGTCGCTCGATGAGGACGTCGTCGACTTCGTCCCGAACTACGACAACCAAATCATGCAGCCTGACGTGCTGCCCTCCGCCGTACCGAATCTGCTGGTGAATGGTGCATCGGGTATCGCGGTTGGCATGGCTACGAACCTCGCCCCCCACAACCTCATCGAGGTCGTCGAAGGTGCGAAACACCTGCTGCTGCGTCCCGACACCACGGTCGATGAACTCATGGAGTTCATCCCAGGGCCAGATCTGCCCGGTGGCGGCATCATCGTCGGTCTTGACGGAGTGAAGGACGCCTACCGCAGTGGTCGCGGCGCCTTCCGTACCCGGGCGAAGGTCAGCACCGAGCAGATCACCGCACGACGCACAGGCTTGGTCGTCACTGAGCTGCCCTACCTGGTCGGCCCCGAGCGCATCATCGAAAAGATCAAGCAAGGGGTCGAGAACAAGAAGCTTTCCGGCATCGCTGATGTTGCCGACCTCACGGACCGCAAGAACGGTCTCCGGCTCGTCATCACGCTGAAGACGGGCTTCGATCCGAATGCGGTACTCGAGCAGCTCTACCGCTACACACCGCTCGAGGACTCGTTCAGCATCAACTCAGTCGCCCTTGTCGACGGGCAGCCACAGACGTTGGGGCTTCGCGAGATGCTCCGAGTGTTCCTCGATCATCGACTCGCGGTCGTGACGAGGCGGTCCGAGTTCCGTCTGCGCAAGCGTCGGGAGCGGCTGCACCTGGTCGAGGGCCTCCTCATCGCGATCCTCGATATTGATGAAGTGATTCAGCTCATCCGCACGAGCGATGATTCTGAAGCCGCTCGTACACGGCTGATGCAGGTCTTCGACCTTTCCGAGGCGCAGGCCGAATACATCCTCGAACTTCGTTTGCGCCGTCTCACCAAGTTCTCACGCGTCGAACTCGAGGCCGAACGCGATGAGCTGCAGCGCGGCATCGAAGAACTGCTCGAGATACTGGGCAGTGAGGATCGCCTGAAGCAGGTGGTCATCACCGAACTCGATGCCGTCGCCGAATCATACGGAACACCGCGACGCACCGTACTCACCGGGGCGGTTGCGCGACCGAGTCGAGCAGCAGCGGGCAAGACATCCCTGGAAGTTGCCGATAGCCCCTGCACGGTATTGCTCTCGGCCTCCGGAAAGGCGCTCCGCATTGAGCGCGACCCTGAGGCCGAGACCACACGCCCGCCATCCCGTGCGACGAAGCACGGCGCAGTGATCTCCAGAGTCGACGGAACCGCGCGCGGTGAGCTGGGCGCAGTGCTGACTGATGGCACCCTGCACCGTTTCGCACCGGTGGATCTGCCGCTGGTCCCCTCCGCATCGATCGCATTCTCTGCCGGCGTGCACCTCACCGACTATCTCGGTCTGCCGAAATCGGCTCCTCGGATTGTCGGGATCGTTCCGCTGACCGGCGACAGTGGTACCGTTCCTGAACCGATCGGCATGCTCACCGAGCGTGGTGTCGTGAAGCGCGTCGTCCTGACTGACCTTCCAGCTCGGCCCGAGTTCGAGGTCATCGGGCTGAAGAGTGACGACCAGCTGGTCTCGGTTTTCCCGGCACCGGACGGCGCAGAGTTCGCGATCGTCACGAACGAGGCGCAGCTCCTGCGCTTCCCGACCTCTGCGGTCCGCCCCCAGGGGCGACCGGCCGGAGGCATGGCCGGCATCAAGCTCGGCGCCCAGGGTCGGGTCGTGTTCGCAGCCTCGGTTCCCGAGGGCGCCGAAGCTCGCGTCGTGACTATCGCTGACAGCTCGCTGACGCTACCTGGCGCAGGGGCATCATCGGCCAAGGTGACGCCGTGGAGCGAGTACCCGGCGAAGGGTCGTGCCACCGGAGGAGTTCGCACTCAGCGATTCCTCAAATGGGAGGATCGTCTCAGCTGCGCCTGGGTCGGTATCGAAGAGCCCCGTGCGCTTGGCGCGAATGGATCCGTCATCAAGCTGCCGACCGAGTTCGGCAAGCGCGACGGCTCCGGAACTCCTCTCGACTCGGCCGTGGCAGCGGTCGGCGCGGCACCCTGACCGCGCGGTCCTGGCCGCATCTCGCTGGTCGGGCAGCGCCGTCTCCTGGCCTCACCGAGCTGACCGCACTGACGCTAGGCGTCGATGCGGTCCCTGTCGAGATCGTCAGCGTTCTCCACGATGAACTCCTTGCGTGGGGCAACTTCATTCCCCATCAGAAGTTCGAACATCTGAGCGGCCGCGTGAGCATCTTCGACTCGCACCCTCCGGAGCGTGCGGTGCTCGCGGTCCATCGTGGTTTCGGCGAGCTGGTCTGCGTCCATCTCTCCGAGCCCCTTGTACCGCTGGATCGGCTCCTGGTACTTCTTCCCGCGACGTCTGAGATCGGCGAGAAGCGTATTGAGTTCGCGCTCGCTGTACGTATAGATCACGTCGTTGGGCTTGCGACCCGCATTCTGCACGATGACGCGGTGCAACGGAGGAACGGCAGCATACACCCGCCCGGCTTCGAGCATGGGACGCATATACCTGAAGAAGAGCGTGAGGAGCAGCGTTCGAATGTGGGCACCATCGACATCCGCATCACTCATGAGGATGACCTTGCCGTAGCGCGCAGAGTCGAGTTCGAAATCGCGGCCGGATCCTGCACCGATCACCTTGATGATCGCACCGCACTCCGCATTCGAGAGCATCTCAGCGATCGAAGCCTTCTGCACGTTCAGAATCTTGCCTCGAATGGGAAGCAAGGCCTGGAACTCGCTGTCTCGCGCCGGGCGAGCCGTACCGAGCGCGCTATCGCCCTCGACGATGAACAACTCCGTCTCGGCCACCTCCTTGGAGCGGCAGTCGATGAGCTTGGCGGGAAGCGAGGAGCTCTCGAGCGAGGTCTTGCGCCGCTGCGTGTCGCGCTGAGCACGCAACGCGATGCGGGACTTCATCTCGGAGACCATCTTCTCGAGTAGAGCGCCCGTCTGGGCCTTGTCCTCACGTTTCGACGAAGCGAACCGCGTCTCGAGCGCCTTCACTACAGACTTGGATACGATCTGTCGTACGGCGGCCGTGCCGAGCACTTCCTTGGTCTGGCCTTCGAACTGAGGTTCGGGAACGCGGACGGTCACCACGGCGGTGAGTCCGGTGAGGATGTCATCCTTCTCCGGCTTGTCGCTGCCAGCCTTGAGCTTTCTCGCGTTCTGCTCGATCTGCTTGCGGAAGAACCGAGTGAGTCCCTGCTCGAACCCCGCGAGATGCGTACCGCCTTTGGGAGTCGCGATGATATTCACGAAGCTCTGCACGGAGATGTCGTAACCGGTTCCCCAGCGCACCGCGATGTCGACTTCGCAGGTGCGCTCCACCTCTCGAGACACGAGGTGTCCTGTGGCGTCGTCCATAACAGGAACGGTTTCAGTGAACGTCGCAGAGTCAGTGACACGCCAGATATCGGTGATGGGCGCATCGATTGCGAGGAACTCGACGAACTCAGAGAGTCCGCCTGCGTACTCGAAACGGTGTACGGCCGGGTTGCCGGTCTCGTCGAGAGAATCCGTTCGCTCGTCACGGATCTCGATCGCGAGCCCGGGAACCAGGAATGCGGTCTGGCGCGCCCGTGCGACGAGGGACTCCGGCTCAAAGCGGGCCTCCTTGAGGAAGATCTGCGGGTCCGCCCAGTAGCGCACTCGCGTACCGGTCACGCCTTTCTTCACCTTGCCGACGACGCGGAGCTCCGAGGCCTCCTCAAACGGCGAGAATGGGCTGTCCGGGGTATCGCCGTCGAAGACTCCAGGCTCGCCATGGCGGAAGGACATGGCCCAAGTCTTGCCGTCGCGATCGACCTCCACGTCGAGCCTGGCGGATAGCGCATTCACGACCGAAGCCCCGACACCGTGCAGACCACCGGAGGAGGCGTAACCCCCGCCTCCGAATTTTCCGCCTGCATGGAGCTTCGTATACACGAGTTCGACACCGGAGAGGCCACTGCGCGGTTCGATATCTACCGGCACGCCGCGACCGTCGTCGGAGACCGTCACGCTGCCATCGTCGTGCAGGGTGATCGCAATCGCATTGCCGTATCCTGCGAGCGCCTCATCTACGGAGTTATCGATGATCTCCCAGAGGCAGTGCATGAGGCCGCGGGAATCGGTCGTGCCGATATACATGCCGGGTCGTTTGCGCACCGCCTCGAGACCTTCGAGAACGGTAAGGTGACGCGCTGAATAGCTGGACTCTGCCACGTGCTTCGCACTCCCCTTTCGTGGGCGACCCCACCACTGTAGAGGCAGGCACTGTCACGCAGGCGGATCTGCCGCGGCGAGGTGCGGATCCGCCTGCGCAGCTACGCGCACAGCGAACCGGCGCACTAGCGAGAAGTCAAGACGATTGGAACGTGATTGGATAGTGGTGTACTGCAAGCAAACGAGAAGGGGAGGTCGTCATGACCACGCTCGAACAGGATCGCGCCGGCGCAGGTATCGATGCGACCGAGGTCGATGCCGTCGAGTCGGCGCCGACCGGTCGCCCCCTGACCGGCCTCGACCGGTGCGACAGCTGCGGCGCCCAAGCATATGTGCTGGCGCTGCTCTCGGGCAGCGAGCTGCTGTTCTGCGCGCACCATGCACGCAAGGTCGAACCGAAGCTCCGCCCGATGGCAGAGCTGTGGCACGATGAGAGCCACAAGCTGAACGCCTGAGCAGGGCGTTGCGCGTCCCGCGCACTCCGCAAGAGCATACGAAGAAGCCCCGGCCAAGGCCGGGGCTTCTTCGTATGTGTTGTCCCGATCATGGATGAGATCAGGGGCACCTGCGCGAAGCGATGCTCGGCGCTACCTCGACCTACTCGAGGTAGTCGCGCAACTGCTGCGACCGCGAGGGGTGGCGCAGCTTCGCCATGGTCTTCGACTCGATCTGACGGATGCGCTCGCGCGTGACGCCGAACGTGTCTCCGATCTGGTCGAGTGTCTTCGGCATGCCGTCACCCAGGCCGAAACGCATGCGGATCACGCCCGCCTCGCGCTCCGAGAGCGAATCGAGCAGTTGCTCGAGCTGTTGCTGCAGCATCGTGAAGCCCACCGCGTCGGCCGGCACGACCGCCTCTGTGTCCTCGATGAGGTCGCCGAACTCGCTATCGCCATCTTCGCCGAGCGGGGTGTGCAACGAAATCGGCTCACGACCGTACTTCTGCACCTCGACGACCTTCTCAGGGGTCATGTCGAGCTCGCGGCTCAGCTCCTCCGGCGTGGGCTCGCGGCCCAGATCCTGCAGCATCTGTCGCTGCACACGGGCGAGCTTGTTGATGACCTCGACCATGTGGACCGGAATGCGGATGGTGCGAGCCTGATCGGCCATTGCGCGGGTGATCGCCTGGCGAATCCACCACGTAGCGTAGGTCGAGAACTTGAAGCCCTTGGTGTAGTCGAACTTCTCGACAGCGCGGATCAAGCCCAGGTTGCCTTCTTGGATCAGGTCCAGGAACTGCATGCCCCGACCCGTATAGCGCTTCGCAAGCGAAACAACGAGACGCAGGTTCGCGCCCAAGAGGTGACTCTTCGCGCGCTGACCATCACGGGCCACCCATTTGAGCTCGCGTTCCAGCTTCTTCGGCAGACCCTTCTCTGTCGCGAGCTTCTCCTCGGCGAACAGGCCGGCCTCGATGCGCATCGCAAGCTCAACCTCTTCGGCAGCGTTCAGCAGCGCGACCTTACCGATCTGCTTCAGGTAGTCCTTCACCGGATCGGCAGTCGCGCCGGGGATCGCGGTGGTGACCGTCGGCACGTCCTCCTCGTCGGAGGCCTTGAGCACGATCGCACCAGTGGGGAGCGGCTCGTCCGGAGTCGCCTTCTTGGTGTTCTCCTCCGGCTCTTCCTCAGTCTCCGGTTCGCCGGCGGCGATCGCATCGATATCGATGTCATCAGCCTTCTTGCCGCGCTTGGACGTCGCCTTCTTCGCGGCGGCCTTGCGGGGTGCAGTCGCCTTCTGCTCTGCCGCCTCAGTAGTCTTCTCAGCGGTCTTCGACTTCTTCGCGGTGGTCTTCGTCGCGGAAGACTTCGCTGCGTCACCCTTGGCCGACGTGGCCTTCTTGGCACCGCTCTTTGCCGAAGTCGCCTTCGCTTCGGTTTCCTCGGGAGCGACCTCCTCGGCCTTCCGGGAGGTCTTCCGAGCCTTGGTCGTGGATGCAGTGGCCACGCAGCCGCCTCTCTGTGGTCGCAAACCCTGGAACGCGCGCGACGACGAGACGTCGTTCCACGCTCACAGCATGAAAACCCATGTCAAGCCCGGTCTATTCCCGACGAGCGGGAATTCAGCCGGATTGAATGGGCTAGGCCTCCATTATTGCATGCCTTAACCCAAGATGTGTCCATCCGCAAGAGTGCCGAGCGAACTTATCGGTTTCGCGCATCTCACCGCCAGCGGGCTCTACTCCGTTTCGCCTCGCTTGCGCTGCTCAGCCAGAAACTGTTCGAGTTCGCTTGCCAGTTGCTCCGCGGTCGGGAGCGAGCCGTCCTCCGCGACGAGTGGTGATCTGGGCGACTGATCCTCCATGTAGCGGTCGTAGCGCTCCTCGAGGCCGCGCACCATCTCCCGCGATTCCTCGCTTTCCGCGATCTGCTCATCGACCTGCTTCTGAAAGGACCTGGCGCGCTCCCGGGTCTCATCGGTCGCAAAGAGCAGCCCCGTCGCCGACATGATGCCGTCCAGCGCCGCGAGCAGCGCGTCGGGCACCTCGGTGTTCGAGAGGTAGTGGGGCACGAGGAGCGCGAACCCTACGACCTCCTCCCCCAGGCTGTGCAGTCGATACTCGAGAACATGTCCTGCCGATGCCGCGATCCTGGTTGTCGGCCGCCAGACGGAGTGCGCTTCGATGAGATCGTCGCGGCTCCCGCTCACGGTGCAGCCGAGGGCACGGGTGTGCGGCACCGGAACCGGGAGCGCATGCACCCAGACCGTCGTCGACACCTGCAGTTCGTGCTGCAACAGCAGAACCGCATCGATGAACCCGTCCCACTTGAAATCTGGCTCGAACCCGCTGAGCAGTAAGAATGGTGTGCCCATCTCATCGTGTGCCACCGTCAGAAGGAGCTCCTCGGGTTCGTAGCCGGTGAGATGATCCTCGTCGAACGTGATGATCGGACGTCTGGCACGATAATCGAGCAACTGGTCGCTGTCGAATCTCACGAACTCCTCTGGGCGCGACTTCTCCCAGAAATAACTATCGAGCTGGCTGACGGCTCCGCCGGCATCGCTCAACCCGGCGAGTACGACGATCATCGGCAGGCCGGACGGGATCGTCGCCCGGCGCTCCGGGTACGAGACGGAGAAGATGGCTTCAGTCACACCTCCATCCTACGAAATCCCCCGCCAGGAAACCCGCGCCGCCTCAAACCGAGCTTCCAGATTGGTAGTAGGGTGAATGAGTGCGCACCGCCGGAACGGCAGGCGAGCACCGATCCATGAACGCAACCGAGGGAGATCCCACTTGGCCGATCAGCAGTTTGACATCGTTGTACTCGGAGGCGGAAGCGCGGGCTATGCGGTAGCGATCCGCGCGAAGCAGCTGGGCCAGAGTGCCGCCGTCATCGAGAAGGACAAGCTTGGCGGAACCTGCCTGCACCGCGGGTGTGTCCCCACGAAGGCACTGCTGCATTCTGCGGAGGTCGCCGACGTCGCAGCCGAGGGCGCCAAGTACGGCGTGCAGTCCAGCGTCGCCGGCATCGAGATGGACGCGGTCAATGCATACAAGGACGGCATCGTCTCTTCGAAGCACAAGGGCCTGCAGGGTCTGCTCAAGGCGAACGGCATCACGGTCATCGAGGGCGAAGGCCGCCTCGTTTCGGCCAACACGGTCGAAGTCGGCGGCGATCGCATTACGGGCAAGAATGTCGTGCTTGCCACCGGCTCCTACTCGCGATCCTTGCCCGGCTTGGAGATCGGCGGACGCGTGATCACCAGTGAGCATGCGCTGCACCTGCAGGAGGTGCCGAAGCGAGTGATCGTGCTCGGCGGCGGTGTGATCGGTGTTGAGTTCGCGAGCGTATGGCGCTCCTTCGGCGCGGAAGTCACTATCGTCGAGGGTCTCCCGCATCTCGTGCCGAACGAAGAGGAGTCGGTCTCAAAGCAGCTCGAGCGTGCATTCAAGAAGCGCGGTATCGATTTCAAGCTTGGTGTGCGCTTCCAGTCGGTTACTCAGGACGACGACTCCGTGACCGTCGCCCTCGAAGACGGCACCAACTTGACGGCAGACTACCTGCTGGTGGCCGTGGGCCGTGGACCCGCGACCCAAGGACTGGGCTTCGAAGAGGTCGGCATCGAGATGGATCGCGGCTTCGTGCTCACGAATGAACGCCTGGCCACTAACGTTCCGGGCATTTACGCTGTCGGAGATATCGTTCCGGGCCTGCAGCTCGCACACCGTGGATACCAGCAGGGCATCTTCGTTGCAGAGGAGATCGCCGGCCTTGCCCCGGTGGTCATCGCAGACGTGAACATTCCGAAGGTCACCTACTGCGACCCCGAGATCGCCTCGGTCGGTCTCACTGAGGCGAAGGCCAAGGATCAGTACGGCGCAGAGAATGTCACCGCTTACGAGTACAACCTCGCAGGCAACGCGAAGAGCTCGCTCCTCGGCACGGCCGGCACAGTAAAGGCCGTCCGCGTCAACAACGGCCCCGTCGTCGGCGTGCACATGATCGGTGCACGCGTCGGTGAGCTCGTCGGTGAGGCCCAGCTGATCGTGAATTGGGAGGCGCATCCGGAGGATGTCGCTCCGCTCATTCACGGACACCCGACGCAGAACGAGACCATCGGTGAAGCCATGCTGAAGCTCGCCGGCAAACCGCTGCACGCGATCTAAACGCAGCCAAGAGCACTGACAACGAACGGAGAACAACACCATGAGTGAATCGGTCGTCCTCCCCGCATTGGGTGAGAGCGTCACCGAGGGAACGGTCACCCGGTGGTTGAAGAACGTCGGCGATACCGTCGCCGTCGATGAACCCCTGCTGGAAGTGTCGACCGACAAGGTCGACACCGAAGTGCCCTCCCCCGTCGCAGGAGTAGTCGAGGAGATCCTCGTTCCCGAAGATGAAACCGTCGAGGTCGGCGCCGTGCTCGTGCGCATCGGCGACGGCAGCGGCGCTTCGAGCGCTAGCGAGGATCCCGCACCGCAGCCGGCGGAAGAGCCCGCCGGAGCTCCCGAGGCCCCGGCAGCTCCGGCCGAAGCGCCAACTGAACCGGCCGAAGCGCCAACTGCTGAGGCTGAGCCTGCTCCGGCAGCAGCTGAGTCTGCGGCATCCGGCGACGCGCAGGACATCGTTCTTCCCGCGCTCGGTGAGAGCGTGACCGAAGGAACGGTGACTCGGTGGCTCAAGAGCGTGGGCGACAGCATCGAGGTCGACGAACCGCTGCTGGAGGTGTCGACGGACAAGGTCGACACCGAAGTGCCCTCCCCCGTGGCCGGCATCGTCCAGGAGATCGTCGTCGGCGAAGATGAGACCGCCGAGGTCGGGGCAGTACTCGCACGGGTCGGCAGCGGTGCTCCTGCACCGGCTGCGGAAGCACCCGCAGCTGCTCCCGAGCCCGTGGCGGCCCCTGAGCCCGCTGCAGCGGCCGCCACGCAGTCTGCTCCTGCCGAGGCTTCAGCTCAGGTGACCGAGCCTCAGCAGCCGACTGCCGACGCTCGACCCGAGCCGACGCCCGCTCCCGCTGCTCCCGAGCCGCAGCAGCCCGCAGAGGCCGCAACCCCGGCGTCTCCCGCAGCGCAGGCCACCAGCCCCGGGTACCTCACGCCAATCGTGCGCAAGCTCGCACAAGACCACGGAGTCGACCTTTCGAAGGTCACCGGCACCGGCGTCGGCGGCAGGATCCGCAAGGAAGACGTTCTGGAGGCTGCGAAGTCGAGCGGACCTGCGCAGAGCGCGCCTGCCTCTGCATCGCAAGCGCCTGCTCCTGCCCCTGAAGCCGAGATTTCTCCGCTTCGGGGTACGACGCAGAAGATGACGCGTCTGCGCAAGCTCGTATCCGAACGTGCCGTCGAGTCACTGCAGCAGACCGCGCAGCTCACCACGATGGTCGAGGTCGATGTGACTCGCGTGGCACAGCTGCGTGCGGCGAAGAAGGACGAGTTCCTGGAGAAGACCGGTTCGAAGCTCTCGTTCCTGCCGTTCTTCGCCGTAGCTGCTGCCGAGGCGTTGCGCACCTATCCGATCATCAACGCGACGGTCGACGGTGATTCCATCGTGTACCCGGCAACCGAGAACGTCAGCATCGCGGTTGACACCGAGCGGGGCCTCCTCACTCCGGTGCTTCGCGATGCGGGCGAGAAGAACATCGCGCAGATCGCCGGTGAGATCGCAGATCTCGCCTCGCGCACGCGTGACAACAAGCTCACTCCGGACGAGCTCAGCGGCGGCACCTTCACGCTGACCAACACCGGCTCGCGCGGGGCTCTCTTCGATACGCCCTTGGTGTTCTTGCCGCAGTCGGCCATCCTCGGCACTGGCGCGGTGGTGAAGAAGCCCGCAGTGGTATCGACCCCTGAGGGCGATTCCATCGCCATTCGTTCCACCGTGTACCTCGCGCTCTCGTATGATCACCGCATCATCGACGGAGCCGACGCCGCGCGCTTCCTCACTCAGGTGAAGCAGCGGCTCGAGGCGGGCCAGTTCGAGGCAGACCTCGGAATCTGATTCACCGCAGTGCTCTTAGACGAGGCCGTACCCTTCGGGGTGCGGCCTCGTTGCGTATGTGAGGAGATCACCGAAGCCGACCCGGGTTGACATGCTTGGCGGCCGTAAGCTGATCCGTCGACAAATCGCGAATGTGAGAACCTCCTCCGCTTCGTCTGCTTCCCACGCGGTTCCACGGCGCAGTGCCGCTGCCAGCTCGGAGATCCCTTCGTCTACCGCATCCATGATGAACGGTGCCGAGCCGACGCTGTCCCACGCACTCAGTATCCGCACGAATGCCGATCGGGGCATGCCAAGCGACTCGCAGCCTGGATCATGCCTGCCTGCGTGAGCACGTGCACGCATCTCGCGGCTGCGGTGTGCGAGCCGCCCGCGCAGGCCCGTACGGGGAGTACGCATCCGAATCCCATCTGCGTGCACCTCGACCTCGTGTGCGAGCAGTTCGCCTCGGCACCACTCTCGACGTCTCGCAGCAATGCCGAAGACCCCGAGTTGCATGGCGGTCCACGCGAGCTCACCTGCCGATGTGATCTTCGATACCGATACACCACCTGACGCAGCGCATCGTTTCGCGCGAGGGGTGCGAGGCTGCCGTACTGCCTCGGGATGTTCAGAGGTGAAGCTTCTCAGCAAGGACGATGACATGCGCATATTCTGAATCGCGATGGCACGTGAATCTGCACCAAACGGCTCATCGGTGGACAGAATTGGCACCGAAGGACACATCATCCCGATGTGATGCGAGCAGGCGCTCGGAGCGAACAGGCCCTGCGAGGCCCGCTGAACGCGATATTCTAGATGCATGGCCAAGGACACGAAGCAGAAGGCGACCAAGGAACCCGGTCGCATCAAGCAGATGGTGCAGATCTATCACAGCACCAAGAAGCACGATCGCAATCTCCCGCTCGCGCTGCTGCTGAGCTTCATTGCACCGATCGTGGTGGCGGTGGGTGTCGCCCTTCTGCTCCGCTCCGGCTGGATCGCATGGATCATGTGGAGTGTCAGCGGCGTGCTGGTGGGAATCCTCCTCGTCATGATCGTGCTCGGCCGACGAGCTGAATCGACGGCTTACCGGCAGATCGAGGGGCAGCCGGGCGCCGTTGGCGCTGTCGTGCAGGGTGCGCTGCGCCGCTCGTGGCGTGGATCTGAGACTCCTGTCGCCATGAGTCGTAATCGCGACGCGGTCTACCGCGTCGTCGGCCGTGGCGGGGTCGTGCTGATCGGCGAAGGGCCGCAGCAGCGCACGAACCGCATGATGTCCGACGAAGAGCGCAAGGTCCGTCGCGTCCTGCCGAACGTGCAGATCACTCGTCTCTACGTTGGCCCCGATGAAGGATCAGTTCCGCTGCAGAAGCTGTCGCGCACGCTGATCAAGCTCAAGCCGACTCTGCGCCGGCAAGAGGTCGTCGCCGTACACAATCGTCTCGTGTCACTGCAGGCCGCTCCGATCGGAATTCCGAAGGGGATCGATCCGAACAAGGTTCGTGCGGGGCGTCCTCGCTGATCTGCTCCAGTGCAGTTACGTGCGGACGAGCACAGTTCCGGCGATCTTGTCGTGGAACCCGCGCTGATCTGAGTCCCAGACGAGCACCGGGATCACCAGCGCGATCAGAAGCGTCCGCACAATAGGTCGCCAGAATCCCACCCAACCACCGGAAATCGGGACGACGCGCATCCCGAGCAGTCGGTGCCCGATCGATCCGCCGATCGTCGGAATGAACACGACCTGCAGCAGCGCGAAGATCATCAACGGAGCGAATTGGCGCCAGCCGGCCTCGGCTGGAAGGGCCCACGGGTCGTACTGCAAGAACGCCATGGCGATGAGTGTCGCCGCGGTGTAGTCGATGAGGAGCGCGAGCAGACGACGTCCGACTCGTGCGACCGACCGAGCTCCGCGCTCGGGAAGACCCAAGCGCTCCCCTGGCCACCGACTGGGTTCGAGATCTCCGAAAGTCTGCGGTGCGCGGGAGGATGCCATGGAATCGAGTGTAGTGAAGTCCGCCTGAGCCGTAACACACAGGAAACACTGTTCACACGGACTCGAAATGTTGCTGCCCTAAGGTTGAAGAGGCGCCGATCGATCCGGATCGGCGACAAGGCAAGAGGAGCAGCATGTTCACGTCCCCCCAAGAAGTGCTCGATTACATCGCGGAGAACGACGTCAAATTCGTCGATATCCGTTTCACCGATCTGCCCGGTGTGCAGCAGCACTTCAACGTTCCCGCATCGACACTCGATCTCGACTTCTTTGAGACCGGTCAAATGTTCGACGGGTCCTCGATTCGCGGATTCGCAGGAATCGCCGAGTCGGACCAGCAGCTGATCCCCGATGTCACCACCGCCTACATCGATCAGTTCCGCGCTGAACGCACGCTGGTGCTCGTCTTCGACATCTACAACCCGCGCACTGGCGAGATCTACTCGAAGGACCCCCGCCAGGTGGCGAAGAAGGCAGAACGGTACCTGGCATCGACCGGAATCGCTGATACGGCCTTCTTCGCACCCGAGGCCGAGTTCTACATCCTTGACTCGGTTCGCTACGAAACCACGCCGCGACGGACATTCTATGAGATCGATTCCGAAGAGGCGCACTGGAACTCGGGTGCGGAGATCGAGGGCGGCAACCTCGGGAACACCACGCGCGAGAAGGGCGGCTACTTCCCGGTCTCCCCCACCGACAAGCAGGCTGACCTGCGCGACGACATCTCGCTTCGACTCATCGAGTCGGGCCTGCACCTCGAGCGCTCGCACCACGAGGTCGGTGCTCCGGGGCAAGCTGAGATCAACTACCGTTTCGACACGATGGTGAAAGCCGCCGATGATGTCTTGAAGTTCAAGTACATCGTGAAGAACACGGCCGAGCTGTGGGGAAAGACCGCAACCTTCATGCCGAAGCCGGTATTCGGCGACAACGGTTCGGGTATGCACACCCACATGTCGCTGTGGAAGGACGGCGAGCCGCTCTTCTACGACGAGAACGGGTACGCGGGGCTCTCGGATACTGCTCGCTGGTTCATCGGTGGAATCCTCAAGCACGCGCCCGCGCTGCTCGCGTTCACGAACCCGACGATCAACAGCTACCGCCGACTGGTTAAGGGGTATGAAGCGCCTGTCAACCTCGCATATTCCGCCGGTAACCGGTCAGCTGCGATTCGCATTCCGCTGACCGGGTCGAACCCGAAGGCCAAGCGCATCGAGTTCCGCGCGCCAGACGCGTCGGGCAACCCCTACCTCGCATTCGCTGCGCAACTCATGGCGGGTATCGATGGCATTCGTAATCGCATCGAGCCCATGGAGCCGATCGATAAGGATCTGTACGAGCTCCCCCCGGAGGAGGCAAAGAACATTCCCCAGGTGCCTGGGTCGCTCGAGGAGGCGCTTGCCGCGCTCGAAGCGGATCACCAGTTCTTGCTGGAGGGCGGCGTATTCACCGAAGAGCTCATCGAGACCTGGATCGAGTTGAAGCGCGAGACGGAAATCGCTCCGATGGCGCTGCGACCGCACCCCTTCGAATTCGAACTCTACTACGGCGTCTAAGAGTCGCCTGAGCTCAGTCGAGCGAGTCGCGCCCCGAGTGAGATGAGAAATGCCCCGGCCGAACGGCTGGGGCATTTCTCATCGCATGCAGGTCGCGAAGGGCCTGCAAGTCGCGACGGGTCAGGAATCGAGATCGTCGTCGAACTCGGCGCCGTCTTCAGCGAGCAGCGCCTCCAGGAATGTCTGAAAGTACTTCATAACAATCAGGTTACGCTTCTCGGCGCCCGAAGACCAGAGTCAATTCATGAATGATCGGTGAACGGCGAGCATACTGCGCCCGCGACAAGTCCCGAGCTGCCGGCGTCGTTGCCTCGGTCATGGCAATGGATATCGTTCGTCCTGCTCCGCATATCCGAAGAAGTCGCGCTCGAACACAGCACGGGCGCGTCTCGACACGGTCAACCAGCGTTCCTCGATCTCCGAGGTACGCCCTGAGGGCAGACCCAGCACCCCTGCGATGCCCTCGAGGTCGTCTCGATCAACGGGAAGCACATCGGAGACACTGCCTGACCACAGTTTGAGGGCCGACCGCACTGAGCTCGCGAATCTCCATGCGTCCATCAACTGTTCGGCGGCGTCGCCCTCGATGAGATTCTCCTCTACCGCAGCGCCAAGCGCACCGAGTGTCGATACGGTTCTCAGTGCGGCGATCTGGCGGCCGTGACGCAGTTGCAGCAGCTGCACCAGCCATTCGACGTCGCTGATTCCCCCCGGCCCGAGTTTCAGATGGTGCGTCGGGTCGGCTCCGCGCGGCAGACGCTCGGCCTCCATCCGGGCTTTCAGGCGGCGCACCTCGCGCATGTGCTCGGCACCGAAGACTTCCGGGTACCGGATCTCGTCTGCCAGGGCGATGAAATCTGCGCCGAGTTCCGCGTTCCCTGCGATGAACCGGGCGCGGAGCAGCGCCTGCGCTTCCCAGGTCAGAGACCAACGTTCGTAGTAGCTGCGGTATGCCGAGAGACTGCGCGCGAGCGGACCGTTCTTCCCTTCGGGCCTCAGATCGAAGTCGAGGTCCACCGAGAAACGGGGATCGGCGACAAGCCTGCGCAGTTCAGAGATCGTCCGCACTGCTCGCCGAGAAGCGACGTCACCGCTCATCGATTCCGGGGCACGGAACACCGCTACGAGGTCGATATCGGATGCGAATCCCATCTCCCGACCGCCGAATCGACCCATCCCGATGAGCGCGAGCTCGATTCGTTCCTCTGCTGCATCAGTGTCGCCCCGCTGCAGCGCCAGCAACAGCCCCCCGAGCAGGGCGCTGTGCGCCGCATCGAGGCCCCGCGCGACGTCTCGGTCATCGATCACGCCGACGACGCGCCCCATCGCGAGGCGCAACACTTCGCGACGATGCACCGTCCGCAATGCAGCCGCGGCATCCTCAACGTTCGTCCGTCGCGATGCGAGCGAACGCATCTCGTCGATGAGCGACTCGTACGCTGCGGGCTGCAAGAGTGAGCGCCGTTCGAGCCATGCGACGGCATCCGGAATGGTGATGAGCAGCTCGGCGGCGTACCGCGAGTTCGAGAGCACCGTCGTGAGGCGCTCGGCCGCATCGGAACCATCCCGCAACAGTCGCAGATACCAGGGAGTATCGAGGTTCGCCTCACTGACCCTGCGGAAGGCGAGTAGACCGTAGTCGGGATCGGTGCCCGCGGCGAGCCAGCGCAACAGCACCGGCATCAGATTGCGTTGGATCCGCGCCCGTCTCGAGGTCCCCTTCGTGAGAGCGGCCATGTGACGCATGGCGCCGTCAGGGTCTCGGAACCCGATGCTGCTGAGTCGGGCACGAGCTTCGTCGTTGCCGAGCATGAGCTCCTCGTCCGGAAGTTCCGCAACCGCGCTCAGCAGCGGTGCGTAGAAGATCTTGAGGTGCAGCTCTCGCACCTCGCGCTTCGTGCGTTCCCACAGTCGTCGCAGTTCGTCGCCGGTGGGAGCGAGTCGGCTCGACCGAGCCAGCAGGCGGAGTCCATCTTCGTCGAGAGGCATGATGGCGGTGCGACGCAGTTCGCGCAGCTGCAGCCGGTGTTCAAGCACACGCAACCGCCGGTAGTCTTCGGCGAGCCTTTCACCGTCGGATCGGGCCACGTAACCGCCCTCGACGAGCGCACGCAGGGCCGGGAGGGTCCCCCGGAGATGCAGTCGCTCGTCGTACTGACCATGCACGAGCTGCAGCAGCTGGACGCTGAACTCGATGTCGCGCAGGCCCCCTGGCCCGAGCTTGAGCTGCACCTCGAGGTCGTCATCTGCGATGTGCTCGGTGACGCGCTCACGCATGCGCTGCACCGAACCTACGAAGTCTTCTCGCGACGAGGAATCCCACACCATCGGGCGCGTGCGCGCGACCAGCTCGCGACCGAGCTCCAGATCGCCTGCCATCGCACGCGCTTTGAGAAGCGCCTGGAACTCCCAGGTCTTCGCCCAGCGCTCGTAATAGCTCATCATCGACCCGAGTGTGCGCACGAGTGCGCCATGACGACCCTCGGGTCGAAGGTTCGGATCCACCTGCCACAGCGGCGGCTCGAAAGCGGGATCATGGATCGCACGCATGGCTTCACTTGCGAGACGGGTTCCGAGCCTGATCAGGGCATCACCGTCGAGCACTTCTTCGTCGAGCGACCCGACGACGAACATCACGTCGACATCGGAGACGACGTTCAGCTCTTCAGCGCCGCACTTTCCCATGGCGACGACCGCGAGACGCAGAGCGGCAAGCCGTTCCTCGGGCACCGCAGCGCCGGTGAGCCCCGCGACTAGGCCGGCCCGGGCGACGCTGAGTGCGGCTTCGAACGCTGCGTCGGCGAGGCCGGACAGGGCGGTTGCCACGTCCTCGAACGACTCGCCGGGGTCACCTCGGCGTCCCTGTTCCAGGTCGAGGAGCATGGTTTCCGCGAGCAACTCGCGGTATCGCACGCGAAGCGCGTTCCAGCCCGCGTCACCGGAGAGCCCCTCGACCGCGGAACGCAGCTCGCCGATGGCCTCGGATGTGGAGAGGAGGCGTCCACCTCGTCTGAGGATGCCGTCGAGCCTATCCGGGTGCCGAGCAAAGAAGTCGCCCAGTGCGGGAGATGCGCCGATGAGAAGAGCAAGCCGCTCGCCCTGAGTCCGATCCAGGGCCGACACGACATCAGGGTGACGCTCGGCGATATCGCACGATCGTCGCAGCGCCGCGTCCGGATCGGCGGCGAAGGCGAATGACTCGAGCAGGACGCTGGAGGGCACTCCAAGAGTGTCCGCCAGTTCCTCGAGGAGATCCCGCGCTTCGGAGAGCTCTTGGAATCCCGCCCTCGCGAATTCGGAGAGGCTGTGGCGGGCAGCTCCTGGAGTTCGGGCCATGCGTGACGCCTCAGACGGTGTCGAGCATTGAAGCCAGTTCGAACGGAGTCACCTGGTTGCGGTAGGCGGCTACCTCTTGGCGCTTGTCCCGGATCAGGTATGCGAAGACCTGCTCCCCCAGCGTCTCGGCAACGAGCTCTGACCGTTCCATGACCGCGAGCGCATGATCGAGACTCGTCGGCAGCGGATCAAAGCCCATCGCCCGACGCTCACCATCACTGAGTTCCCACACGTTGTTCTCGGCCTCGGGCGGCAGCTCGTACTCCTCTTCGATGCCTTTGAGTCCGGCGGCGAGGAGCACGGAAAATGCGAGATACGGGTTCGCCGCGCTGTCGATCGCACGGTACTCGACACGCGCTGCTCCACTCTTCGCGGGCTTATAACGTGGTACACGCACCAGCGCCGAGCGGTTGAGGTGCCCCCAGCTCACGAACGACGGAGCTTCGTCGCCACCCCAGAGGCGCTTGTAGGAGTTGATGAACTGATTCGTCACGGCGGTGATCTCCGGCGCGTGACGCAGCAGACCAGCCACGAACCGACGCCCGGTTTGGGAGAGCTGATACTCCGCGGCCGGATCGTAGAATGCGTTCGCATCGCCCTCGAAGAGTGACAGATGGGTGTGCATCCCGGAGCCCGGATGCCCGACCAGCGGCTTCGGCATGAAGGTCGCGTGCACGCCTTGCGAGATGGCGACCTCCTTGACCACGGTGCGGAAAGTCATAATGTTGTCGGCCGTCGTGAGCGCATCCGCGTAGCGCAGATCGATCTCGTTCTGACCTGGCCCGGCCTCGTGGTGGCTGAACTCGACCGAGATACCGAGATCCTCGAGCATATTGACACTCTCGCGGCGGAAGTTGTGAGCCGTGCCTCCGGGCACGTTGTCGAAGTATCCGGCACGATCCACCGGCACCGGACCGTCGGGCTTGAAGTCCTTCGACTTCAAGAGGTAGAACTCGATCTCGGGGTGCGTGTAAAAGGTGAAGCCCTGCTCTGCCGCACGGGCGAGCGTCCGCTTCAGCACGTTGCGAGGGTCGGCAACCGCGGGCTCACCGTTCGGCGTACGGATATCGCAGAACATGCGGGCGGTGGGTTCGGTGCTGCTGCGCCACGGCAACAGCTGGAAGGTCGCGGGATCCGGGACTGCGAGCAGGTCTGACTCGTAGGCGCGCGTCAGACCTTCGATCGCGGAGCCGTCGAAGCCGATGCCCTCACTGAACGCGCCCTCGACTTCCGCGGGGGCGAGTGCCACTGATTTCAAGGTGCCAGACACATCGGTGAACCAGAGTCGCACGAATTTCACTCCGCGCTCCTCGATCGTTCGAAGAACGAAATCCCGCTGCTTGCTCACACTCGACCTCCCTACCTTCATGGGCTGACCCCAGACTACTACCGCGCGACTCGTCGTCTCCGCCCGGTGCTAGTCTTCAGCGTCGTCCTCTTCGCGAATCTTCCGCGCTCGTTCGGCGACGACCTCGGGAGCACGTGCGGCTTCCTCACGGCTCTCGAACGGACCGAGGCGATCGATCGAGAGTGATTGCGGCCCGGCCTCGACTTCGCCCGTGCGCGTGTTGTACCAGTAGGTGTCTTGTGGATCGTCGATACCCCAGTCGCGCTTGCTCATGACGGACTCCTCAACCGTTTCGCCGCGGGATTCCGCGTGCGTGATCGCTTCTAGACTAGACCCATGCCTTTCGACACCGACGGACAGCTCATCCCGGGCAGGATCGCGACGCGCAGGCGCGTGCCCGACACCATTCATCGGCCGCCCTACGTGGGTAAGCAAACCCCGCCGCCCTACCTCGGCGACAACACGTATACGGAAGAGGAGATCGCCAGAATCCGCGCCGCGGGTCGCATTGCCTCACAAGCGCTCGACGCCGTCGGCGAGGCGATCCGGCCGGGCATCACGACCGATGAGATCGACCGCATCGCCCACGACTTTGTGGTCGCGCACGGTGCGTACCCGTCGACGCTCGACTACCGCGGGTACCCCAAGTCATGCTGCACCTCGGTGAACGAGGTCGTCTGCCACGGCATTCCCGATGACACAGTGCTGCGCGAGGGCGACATCGTGAATGTCGACATCACCGCCTACCTCAACGGGTTCCACGGCGACACCAACCGCACGTTCCGCGTCGGCACCGTCGCGGAAGAGGTCGAATTGCTGATCGAGCGGACGCACGAGGCCATGATGCGCGGCATCAAGGCGGCGAGGCCCGGACGACAGGTGAACATCATCGGCCGCGTCATCGAGACCTACGCCAAGCGTTTCGGCTACGGCGTCATCCGTGACTTCACCGGGCACGGGGTCGGCTCATCGTTTCACAGCGGCCTCATCATCCCCCACTACGACTCCGCGCCGCTCTATGACGACGTCATCACACCGAACATGGTTTTCACCGTCGAGCCCATGCTCACCCTCGGCACGCATGAGTGGGACCAGTGGGACGATGGCTGGACAGCGGTCACGAAAGATAAGAGCCTGACGGCCCAGTTCGAGCACACGGTCGTGATCCGCGAGAACGGTTACGAGATCCTCACCCTGTCCGACTAGATTCGAGAGAGACCGTTGACTTCGTCCGCACGCTACGATGGAGGGCGGAATGGGTCGGTGAGGCGGTCGCGTCGCGGTACTGCGGTACACGCGCCGAGGAACGTCCGGGCTGCGCAGAGGAGAACGGTGGGTAACGCCCACCCGGGGCAACCCGCGAGAAAGTGCAACAGAGAGCAGACCGCCAGGCTCGGTTCGCCGAATCTGGTAAGGGTGAAAGGGTGGTGTAAGAGACCACCGGCGCTCGTGGCGACACGGGCGGCCAGGTAAACCTCGTTCGCAGCAAGGCCAGACAGCAGGTGATGACGCTCCTCGCCGAGCCTGCGGGTAGGCCGCTAGAGGGTACTGGCAACAGTGCCCCGAGAGAGATGACCGTCACCGATCGGTTCGCCGGTCGGGACAGAACCCGGCGTACGGCCGGCCCATTCCCCCGCTCTCGTTTCTGCCGCATGATTCCGCGGCAGGATGAAGATGAAGACCTCCGCGGACTCGGCATCTCTAGCCCGTAGACACGATCCAGACAGGTTGGCGATTCCGGCTGCCTCACCTGACTCGTCATCGTCGTTTTGTCTCAGCTCCTGCTTGCGGTGCTCTGACACTGCATTCATGATTTCATCAATGCGATCCGGCCAAAGGTGCGTGTAGGTGTTCAGGGTCTCGGTCGCGTCGCGGTGCCCGAGCATTCGATGCACGAGCTTCACATCGGCACCAGAAGCTATCGCAAGCGATGCGGCGATGTGGTGCAGATAGTGAATCGTGAGGCTCACGGCAGCTCGGGCCTTCAGCCACACCTTCAGCGACTTCGGGCGGCCGGTCGGAGATTCTCACCATCGGGTCGGTGAACCGGGGCTGCCGTCTTTGAGTCTGCTGACGCGAAGATCGGCGGGCTTTCCCGGTGCGGAGGACAGCGGTGACCTCTTGACGTAGTTGCCCCCGCCCCTGTAGGTAGCGGGTCTGGTAGATCGTCTCTGACGCCACACGTATCCCTGGATCGCTCGGATAGCCCACTCGCAGGGTACGACTGATCTGTTCCGGAGACTAGAACTCGGAGATCTTCCCCTGCACGCCCGAAGATATGGGCAACGCTCCGCAGAGAGTGGCCGTCACGGGTGAGGTCTCTGATCTGCTCGCGCTCCTCGAGCGAGATGAGACGCGGATGAAGGTTCTGCTGCAGCTTCTCGAACCGGGGCCGGTTGACGAGTACCGTTTGATCGGAATAGATCGTCATACCAGAGGTGCAGTCCGCGATACGGTCGTCTGCATAATGCAGACGGTTGCCGCTTGAGACGCCGCCGCGATCCCAGTCACCGGCGGTTCGGTGGTGCACGCCCGCGATCTGTGCGGCTTCCTTCCTTGGGATGCCGGGCTCGCGGAGCCTGAAGTAGTGCTCCTTCTCAGAGTGCCGCTTGCAACCTGGAGAGCCATGACGACGCATCCCGCGCTCCCGAAGCCGCGGGTACGTGCCCCTCGGATTCAAGCCAAGCTGCCTGGCAGCCTCGGTGTTGTGCTTCAGCTCGGCGAGCAGCGCGAGAAAGTCGGCCTTCTGCTCACCCGTGTACCTCTGCCGAGGTCTGCGTCCAGTGGTCGTCGCGACTCCCGATCGTCTCAGGTGTTGCAACGACCACTGGAACTCACAGGACGCCGCGGGGGCATTTTGTCGTTCTCGGAGGCTCTTCGTGATTACTCGGGGCCGTCGCGATCGGTAGATTGAAAAGCGAGAACTACGCCTATCATCATGTTTGCGAAGCCTGTGAGGTGCACATCTGCCCCGGCCACGGTCGGCACAACGGATAGCACAGAACCCCCGCCGCGCTTAGGCTGGGATCGAGAAGTCGCCTGAACCGGACACGAGTACGTTCCGACTGAAGCAACCCAGGCCCCGCGCGATATCGAGATTGCAAGCGATGAATCGCTCAGCGCGGAAGAAGTCGCCAAGCCCTCGCCACCTCCGGTCAGTGTCGGCAAGCACCGCCCCCTTCGCCGCTGCGCAGGAAGTGCGGAACAAAGACCTAGCGCGGTGACTGCCGCTCCTGTCTCGGCTCCATCGGAGCATCCATGATTGCGAAAGGCACGCCTCCCGCCGAGCCGGTCGAACCTGCCTTGGCCGGTTACCTCGGACGACCGGACCTCGGGTCATCCGGTCGACCCGCCCTCGTCGACCCATCCAGTCACGGAGCGGGCGTCGCTGTCGATTTCCGTTGCGAGGAGATCCGTCGGAGAGACCGTGGGCAGGAACACCACCGATTCGGCGAGTTCTCTGACGGCAGTCTCTCTATCCCGCTCAAATTCCCTCTGCTTCTCCGCTCTCGCTGCGGATTCTCGATGATGAAGCTGCACCCGGGCACTGACTGCGGCGAGCCGTTCGGCGATTACTGCAGCAAGTCCATCGCGCAACTCTTCGAGCGTCGTCTCTTCAATGCGGAGACGACGATCGGCAACACTCAAACGAACCCCGGCATACCCCCTGTCCGCCAAGAAGACGGTAGTTGCATCACCGTGGATCCCGTCAATCTCCCCTGGCTCGGGACGCCTTGTGAAGACGGCCTCCACCACGTACTTCGACGGAGCTTGCTCACTGAAGAGCGTGGCGGGCAACGAGCCGATCATCACCGCGCCCACGCCCAATGCGTTCAGCGGGGTCTCTGAAACGTCCATGCTGTCCTCCAACTACTTCGAAAACGGGACTACCGGCTCGGCCCTCCCAGAGAGGCCCGAGCCACCTGCTGTCCCCTAGGGCCCTGACCTCTTCACGAATCGCCGGCGGATGAACCCGAGGAGGAGTGTGCCGATGAGCAGCACGATCCCGATGATGCCCAGCCAGACCAGGCCCTTAATGGCAAAACCCACTACCGTGAGGATGGCCCAAAGAACGAGAAGAATAATAATCAAGGCCCACATAGCGCCACCATACGCCTGAATTGGCCGCCGAAACCAAAGTCACAGGAAGAGGTCGTCGCCCTGCGGCGCGACTGTCCAGATGAGGCTGCTCCGTCAAGCTGTGAAGCGCACATGTTGCCGGCGTAGCGTGAGTTCCGCTGGACCTCGAGTCGCACATTGGAGTGCCGCCCGACCACAGCTCCGACCATCGTTCGACTTCCGCCAGTAGGGACACTTAGGACGTGCTTCAGTACGTTCGCAATGGAAGCAGGTGCGGCTCATGTCGACCCCACAGACCCCTCGTCTCAACGGCCTCAGCCCGGTCATGCCGACACGGGCGAAAGTCGGCGATTTTCCACCCATCACCAAGGCGTACACGCGCGTCTCGCAGACGGTACGGCAGTCAGGCCTTCTCGAACGCGCACCATGGTTCTACGTCACCGTCGGTTCAGCACTCGTTCTGGCGCTCGGGGGCGCGATCACGGGTTTCGTCCTGCTCGAGGTAAGCTGGTTCCAACTCCTGATCGCAGCGGCACTCGGCATCGTCTTCACGCAAATCGCGTTTCTCGCGCACGAAGCGGCACACCGCCAGATCCTGGCCCTTGGACCGGCGAACGATCGTCTCGCCCGGATCCTCGCGGGTCTCGTGGGGATGAGCTATTCGTGGTGGGATTCGAAGCACTCCCGTCATCACTCGAACCCGAACCGTATCGGTAAAGACCCCGATATCGAAGCCGACACGATCTCTTTCATAGAGGAAGACGCTGCCCGGTCCCGCGGCTTGCAGCGAGCGATCACCCGCCGTCAGGGCTGGCTGTTCTTCCCGTTGCTCACCCTGGAAGGTATGAACCTGCACGTTCAAAGCCTTCGACATCTACTGAGCCGAGGTCCGATACAGGGACGCTGGTACGAACTCGGAATCATCCTTGCCCGCTTCGTCGTGCTGCTCACCCCCGTGTTTCTGCTCCTGCCGCTGGGCATGGCCTTTGCATTCTTCGGGGTGCAGTTGGCTGTCTTCGGCGTCTACATGGGGGCCTCATTCGCCCCGAATCACAAGGGGATGCCTGTGATCGACAAAGATGCAAGACTCGACTTCTTCACGAAGCAGGTGCGAACGTCCCGCAATATCCAGGGCGGCTGGTGGGCAACCTGGCTAATGGGTGGCCTCAACTACCAGGTAGAACATCATCTCTTCCCGAGCATGTCACGCCCATTCCTCGCGAAAGCCCGTGTCATTGTTCGCGAGCATTGTTCGGTACTCGCAGTTCCCTACACCGAGGTGTCGTTGTTCCGCTCGTATGCCGCAGTGATCGAGTACCTCAACCGAGTCGGACTCGCAGCTCGGGACCCGTTCGAGTGCCCGATCGCGGCGCAGTACGGTCGCGCACGATAAATACTAGCTCTCGCGGATTGAAGAGACGCCGCAACGGTTCCTGTCGCAGCCCTCGCGCGTGCAAACCGATCTATCACGTAGATCTGGATGGTATAGCGTCCGATCACGCTCTGTTCGCATGGTCGCTCCTCTCGACCTGGGGAGCATAGGCCCGGCAGCCGACATCTGAGCGTGACGGCGAGCTTCCTCAGACACGATAGCGCTACACACTGCTTCGTGCCTGTGACATTGATGCGCCTCGAAACTGAGGCTGTTTCGCCTGATCAGGCGAAAGCTATGCATGCTCCTGACTTCTCGTGCGATTCAATGGAATAGTCACTCAGGAAAACCCGGCGTACGGCCGGCCCATTCCCCCTCTACCCGAACGAATCGGCGACGGTGCGGCTACACTCACCAGCATGATCACGGCCAGTCTCATATTCGCGGCGCTCGCCGCCGCCCTCCACGTATATATCTTCTACATGGAGTCGATCGCCTGGACGAGCAAGCGCGTCCGCGCAACGTTCGGCACTACCGAGGCGGAAGCCGCGGCCACCCGGGAGATGGCTTTCAATCAGGGCTTCTACAACCTGTTTCTCGCGATCATCACCGGGATCGGTATCGTCTGCGTGCTGATCGGCGAGCTCGGCGCGGGTACCGCGCTCGTGTTCGCCGGTACCGGGTCGATGCTCGCGGCAGCCCTCGTGCTGTGGGTCACCTCTCCAGACAAGCGCCGTGCCGCGGCCACCCAGGGACTGTTCCCGTTGCTCAGCGTTTTACTGCTCGTGGGCGGGATGCTGCTCGAGGGCTAGCCCGCAGGCGTTCACTCCGCGACGCGTACGAGGATCGCGCCCGAACCCGGACAGAATACGATCTCGTCGGGCGCCGCCGCCCGGATCGTCGCGAGTTCACCCGGGGCGAGCGTCATATTGCTGCCCTCCGAGACATCACCGCGAAGTCGTGCGGCGCCAAGCCCGGTGCGCGCACGAGTCTCTTCATACAGCTCGAGTACGTCGCGCTGCAGCTCGGCCGCGAGACCCTCGCGTTCGTCCGAAGTGCGGGCGCTCTCGGCGTCGATCCGTGCCTGCTCACTCGAGATGGTGGTCGCGAGCTCGCTTCGCCGGCCCTCGATCTGCGCGAGCGACTGCTCGGCCTCGGCGAAACTCACTTGGGCCGCTTCGATCGTCTCCATTGCTTCAAGCTGACGGTCCTCGAGCTCGTTCTGACGGCGCGCGAGCAGTTCGAGCTCGCCCTGCAACGCCTGGGCCTCCTTCGCCGCCGTACTGGCGGCGAGCAATTGCTCGTCGCGTACACGACGATCGCCGACGAGTCGCACATCGGCCTCGATCCGCTCGAGTTCCGCCTGTTGAGAGTCGAGTCCGCGCTGCGCCTCCATGAACCGTGCACGGGCGGCAGCGTGATCCTCGTCGAGCGCAGCGTAGTCGTCGAGTTCAGGAATCTGCTGGCGCTGCCGCCGCAGACGCGCGCCCCTGGTGTCCAACTCCTGCAGGTCGAGCAGCAGTTGCTGCTGGCGGGGGCTCGCTTTCATGTTCCCCACGATAGCGGCTCAGACCTCCGACCGCGCACCGACGGAGAAATCCCACGGATCGGTTCGACGCGAGCTGACCCGGAAATCGACACCGGGCAGTGCGGCACGCAGTCGAGCCGCCGCTCCATCGAGCCAGAGCGACTCGCTGGCCCAGTGCGCGATATCGATGAGCGCGGGCCCGCCGCGTACGGCGGAGAGCTCCCGCGAGTCCTGCGCAGGGTGGTGTCGCAGGTCGCTCGTCACGTACACATCTGCGGCTCGCACGCGCGGGTGATCGAGCAAGCTGTCTCCAGCACCTCCGAGCAACGCCACGTGCTGTACCAGCTGCTCCGGATCGCCCGAGACTCGGGCACCGCTCACCGTCGGCGGCAGCGTGTCGGCTAGCTGCTCCGCGAAGGCTCTGAGCGGGATCGGCTCCCGAAGCATCCCCACGCGTCCGATGCCACCGGCATCGTCGCCGAGCAGCGCGTGGCCACGGGCGGACGCCACAATCGCTTCGGAGTGCTCGAGGCCGAGTCGCTCGCCGATCACGTCGGAGACACCGTCGCGAGGCTGATCGGCGTTCGTGTGCGCGGCGAAGAGGGCGCAGCCCGCGCGGATCAGCCGGGCGAGCAGCGCGCCCTTCGCCGTGTCTTCAGCGACCGTATGGATACCGCGCAGCAGCAGCGGGTGGTGCACGAACAGCGCGTCAGCTCCCCAGTCGATCGCCTCGTCGACAGTGGCCGACACTGCGTCGACGGCGAGCAGCACTCGGCGGAGCGGCGTGTCGCCGGAACCGGAGACCAGGCCGACACGATCCCAGTCTTCCGCGGTTTCCCCCGGCCACATCGTCTCGGCGACGCGGACGAGGTCATGCAGGGCGAACGTCTCGGTCACGATTACCTCCTGAGCAGCCTGCGCGAAAGTACGTTGCCGAGCAGCTGCGCGATCTGCACGATCAAGAGAATGAAGAACAGCGAGGCCCAAGTCACCCAGGGATTGTTCTGCCGGAAGCCGTACTGCAGCGTGAAGTCACCGATGCCACCAGCGCCGATGACGCCGGCCATCGCGGTCATGTCGACGACCGCGATGAATGCGAAGGTGTATCCGAGCACGAGCGGGCCGAGCCCCTCGGGAATCAGGACGGTGATCAGGATCCTCATCGGTCCCGCACCCATCGCACGGGCGGCCTCGATGACCCCGGGAGGCACGGTGAGCAGGTTCTGCTCCACAAGTCTCGCGATACCCAGCGAAGCCGCCACCGAGAGCGCGAAGATCATCGCAGGGGTGCCGATCCCCGAACCGAGCACGAATCTCGCCACCGGAATGAGTGCGAAGAGCAGAATGATGAATGGGATGGGGCGGAACAGGTTCACGAGGAAGTTCAGCACCCAGTAGATCGGGCGGTTCTCGAGTATGCCCCCCTGTCGCGTGACGGTGAGCGTCACCCCGAGCACGAGTCCGACGAGACCACCGATCGGCATCGCGAAGGCGAGGAAGATGAGGGTCTCGCCGACCGCTTCGAGCAGTTGCGGCCACAGTTCGATGAGACGTTCCATCAGCTGAGCACCTCCAGCTCGAGCTCGGGTCGTGCACGAAGATCCCCGAGAGCTGCGGTGACATCGGCTGCCTCACCGATGAGCTCGAGGGTCACACGCCCGAAACTCCGACCGCCGACTTCGGTGACGCCACCGTGCACGATGCTGACACCGACGCGGCTCTCCGCGAGCGTACGGAACACCACCGGTTGGTCGACGCCGCCATCGCGGAAAGTCACGGAGACGAGTGCTCCGCGATGGTGTTCGCGGAGACGTTCGAGGTGCTCCGCGACCGGTTCGGTGGGCAGCGCGGTGGCCGCGAAGCGGCGTGCAGTGGACGTCTGCGGGAGTGAGAAGACATCGAAGACGTCGCCCTGTTCAACCGCACGTCCCCGGTCCATGACGGTCACCCGGTCTGCGATCTCACGGACGACCTCCATCTCGTGCGTGATGAGCATGATCGTAATGCCGAACTCGCGGTTCACACGCTGCAGGAGCGCAAGCACTTCCTGAGAGGTTTCCGGGTCGAGCGCACTCGTGGCCTCATCCGCCAGCAGCAATCCGGGATTCGTCGCGAGTGCTCGCGCGATACCGACGCGCTGCTTCTGCCCGCCCGACAACTGGTCGGCGAATGCATCTGATTTATCCGACAGGCCGACGAAGTCGAGCAGTTCGCTCACCCGATGCTTGCGTTCGCTCGCAGGCATGCCGGCGACTATGAGCGGATACTCCACGTTCTTCGCCACGTTCCGAGAGTGGAAGAGGTTGAACTGCTGGAAGATCATGCCGATCCCACTGCGCACGTCGCGGAGCCTGCGCTCAGACATGCCGGTGATCTCGTGCTCACCCACCATGATCGTGCCGGAGCTTGCCCGCTCGAGCCCGTTCACGAGGCGCAACAGGGTGCTCTTCCCCGCACCCGAATAGCCGATGACGGCGTGTATCTCGCCCGGTGCGACGGCGATGGAGACGTCATCGACCGCGACCACCGGTTCGGCTCCCCTCCCTCTGCCGGGATAGTGCTTGCCGACCCCGTTGAGCTGTACGCGCGTCATCCGGGTCTCCTTCCGCTTCTGACCGCGATCAAGTGTATGCGGTCGATGCGCGAAGCCCCGCCGCGGACGGATATCCGTTCGGACGGGGCTTCGACGATCGCATGCTACTTCTGGTCGCGGTAATCCTCTTCTGCCTGAGCGAGGATGTCGGCGAGCTCGTCCTGCGGCACAGACACCGGTACGGCGCTGTCACCGATGTAGTCCTGGAACGCGGCCTGCACATTTTCGTCGTTCTGGAAGATGTCGACCAGCTTCAAGTAGGTCGGGTTGTCCTTGTCTTCCGCGCGCGCAGCGAAGATGTTGATGTACGGCTGCGCGGCCTCATCCTCGGCGCTGTCAGCTGCGAGGGAGTCCTCCCACTTCAGGCCGTTCGGCTCGACATAGTCATTGTTGACGACGCCGGCATCGACGTCGGGCAGTCCGGCCGGAATCAGTTCGGCGTTCAGGGCCTGGACCGAGACCTTCGACTTATCTGCGATGACGTCGGCGGCGGTCGATGATGAGTTGCCGCCATCCTTGAGCTCGACGAGGCCGAGCTTCTGCAGCAGGAGCAGCGCGCGGGCGCCGTTGCTCACATCGTTCGGTACCGCGACGGTGCCGCCCTCTGGGATGTCTTCGATGCTGTCGTGCTTATCGGAGAAAACGTTCATCGGGTAGGTCGCGGTCGAACCGATGGCAACGAGGTCGTCGTCGGCGTCGACATTGTGCGCGGCGAGATACGCGATGTGCTGGAACTGGTTGAGCTCGAGGTCACCATCGCTCACGAGCGGGTTCGGCACCGGGTACTCGCTGAAATCAACGATCTCGACGTCGATGCCCTCCTCAGCAGCTGCGTCGACGTATGCATCCCAGTAGGGCTGGCCACCGGGAACCACGCCGATGCGCACAGTCTCGGTTGCCTCTTCGCCGCCATCAGCCGAGTCGGAGCCGGCACAGCCGACGAGCGACACGGAGAGAGCGAGTGCGGTGATGGACGCGGCGAGCACGCCGCGCTTTCTGATGAAGGACATGATTCCTCTTCGATCGGGAACAGGTGCGAATACGATCGGACCCGGGGGTGGTCGGGACGATCAACGCATACAACTGTGCCTCATCCGCCGACGAACGCCCAATTGTGTGTCGCTCTGTAACAGCTGCGGATCGTGCGCGGCGCGGGCGCGAACGCAGGCCGTCATGGGATACTTGACGGAGGAAGACCGGAATCGCCTCGGCGGAACGCCGAATCGCGCTCCTGACACGGGAAAGGACCCTCCGTTCACATGACCCAGCACGCAGATGCTCATCTCGAGGCGTGGAAGACCAAGCAGGAGCTCGCGGAACGGATGATTCCGCGGATCGGCCAGCTGTACCGCGACCACGACGTGGTCCTCTCGGTGCACGGCCGAAGCCTCATCGGCCGCTCGTCGATCGATATCATCCGCGCTCATCGCTTCGCTCGCAAGATCGATGAGGTGGAGCTGCCGCTCGAAGAGACCTCGGCCATTGTCGAGGCGCTCGCCGAGATTCAGCCCGGCCCGGTGTCGCTTGATCTTGCGCTCGTCGCGAAGGGGTTCCGCGACTCCGAGGAGACGGACCTGGGCGCGTACCTCCGGGAGCAGCTGGGCAGCATCGTCGACGGCGCCCCGACCGATGGCACCGACGTCGTGCTGTACGGCTTCGGTCGCATCGGACGTCTGCTCGCACGCATCATCATCGACCACTCGGGCAGCGGGAACACGCTGAATCTGCGGGCGATCGTCGTGCGCAAGGGCGCGGAGAACGACTTGGAGAAGCGCGCAAACCTCTTGCGCCGCGATTCTGTGCACGGTCCGTTCAACGGCACGATCACGGTCCTCGAAGAGGAGAACGCCATCCTCGCGAACGGCGTACGCATCCAGGTGATCTACTCGGATGATCCGTCGACCGTTGATTACACCGAGTACGGCATCAACAACGCGATCCTCGTGGACAATACGGGCCGCTGGCGCGATGAAGCGGGTCTCAGTCAGCATCTTCGCCCCGGTATCTCGCGCGTACTGCTCACAGCGCCGGGCAAGGGCGAGCTCCTCAACATCGTGTACGGGGTGAACAACGACCGCATCACCGATGATCACCGCATCCTGAGCGCGGCCTCCTGCACCACGAACGCGATTACCCCGGTACTCAAGGTGATCAACGACACCTACGGGGTCAAGATGGGGCACGTCGAGACCGTGCACTCCTACACCAATGATCAGAACCTGATCGACAACTTCCACAAGGGCGATCGTCGCGGACGCTCTGCCGCGCTCAACATGGTGTTGGCGGAGACCGGCGCCGCGAAGGCCGTCGCCAAGGCGCTGCCGGAGCTCGAGGGCAAGCTGACCGGTAACGCAATCCGCGTTCCTACGCCAAACGTCTCCATGGCGATCCTGAATCTCCAGCTCGAGCAGGAGACTTCGAAGGAGGAGCTCAACGCGCTCCTGCGTCAGGTGTCCCTTACGGGCGCACTCCGCACTCAGATCGACTACGTGGAGTCCCCTGAGATCGTCTCGAGCGATTTCGTGGGAGCCAACCGTGCCGGCATCGTCGACGGTCTCGCGACCATCGTCACCGGCAACACCGCAGTGGTCTACGTCTGGTACGACAACGAGTTCGGGTACAGCTGCCAGGTGGTACGCATCATCGAGCAGCTGACCGGCACGCACCCGGCGCAGATTCCTGCACGCAACGCCTGAATCCATCCCTCGAAGAAAGGCAAGAAGATGTCAGAGAAGATCATCATCGGAGTCGACGGCTCGGAGCAGAGCCGCGTCGCCCTCGCCTGGGGCCTGGCACGCGCAACGGAACGGGGCGCTGCCGTCGAATTGCTCCATGTCGCCGACGATTCGTTCCTGTCGGAGAGCGTGGCCTTCCTCTCTGAGGCGCAGGAAGCATCGCAGCAGATGCTCGACAGCGAATGCGCCTACGCGAAGAGCCTGGGCTTCGAGGGTGAGATCAGCGGAACGGCAGTAGTGGGCCATCCGATCGCCGAGGTCGAGGAGGCATCCAAGCGCGCCGACCTCATCGTGCTCGGTGCGCACAATGGAAGCCGCCTCGCGGGTTCGTTCTTCGGCACTCGTGCGGTGAAGGTGGCCGCAGTGGCGCACTGCCCGGTCGCGGTGATTCCTCGTGCGGAGCCGACTCCCGGCGCAGGCATCGTCGTCGGTATCGATGGTTCCGATGCCGCCAAGCAGGCCATCGCCTACGCCGCCGAGGAGGCGTCGCGCCGTCAGGTTCCCCTCACCGCTGTGTATGCCTGGCTGCCCCCGCTGACTCCCGGTCTCGAGTACCTCTGGAGCGAGGAACTCGTGGAGTCGCAGCGCACCGCTGCCGAGGAAGCGATCGCCATCGGCACCGCCGGTCTCGCCGAACGCTACCCCGACCTGCAGCTGCGCCGAGAGATCGTGCAGGCTCCTCCGGTGACCGCGCTGCTGCAGGCTGCCGAGGGTGCCGAGTTGCTCGTCGTCGGTAGCCGAGGCCGTGGTGGGATCTCGCGTTTGCTCCTGGGCTCCGTGAGCCACGGAGTACTGCAGTCGCTTCCCTGCCCGACGCTCGTCACTCGCGGCTAGCGATCGATTTACGGGGGATGTCGGAGGTGGGAATCCGCATCGATCGAGTCGTTACACGGGGGTCTCTGGAGTTTTCCGGACGCTCGATCGAGCTCGAGAATAATGTGTGGATCGTCGGTGATGACGAGGAAGTCGTCGTCATCGATGCCGCCCACGACGCCGAGGCGATCGTGGGCGGTGTCGATGGTCGCCGTGTCTCAGCGATCCTGCTCACGCACGGCCACTGGGATCACATCAATATGGCTCCCGAGCTCTCGCGTCTGCTCGATGCTCCGCTCCACCTGCACCCTGACGACGGCTTCCTCTGGGATGGCCGTTACGATGGTGCGCCGGATCACGCTCTCGTCGCAGGCGGATCCATCGAGGTCGCGGGCATCTCGTTGTCGGTGATCCACACGCCGGGGCACACGCCGGGATCGGTGTCTTTCTCTGCACCAGCGCTCGGCACCGTTTTCACGGGTGACACCCTCTTCAACGGCGGCCCAGGTGCGACTCGCTGGGAGTACAGCAGCTTCCCCCAGATCATGGACTCGATCAACGGGACGCTCTTCTCGCTTCCCCATGAGTTCGAGGCCTTCCCGGGGCACGGCGATACGACAACGCTCGCCGATGAGCACACCCGACTCCGGGACTGGGTGGGTCGCGGCTGCCGCGGACCGGTGAAGCAGCGCGCGTGAGCACTTCAGGACTGTTTTCGGCCATGCGCTCGGGGCCGGTGGTGCTCGACGGCGGACTTGGCACGCACCTTGAAGCCCGCGGGAACTCGGTCGCTTCAGCGCTGTGGTCGGCCGAGATCCTGCGCGATCGCCCCGAGGAGGTACAAGCCGCTCATCTCGATTTCTTCGCCGCTGGCGCACGAGTTGCGATCACGGCGAGTTATCAGGTCACGTACGAGGGCCTCGCGTCGATCGGAATCACCGCAGAAGAGACGAATGAGCTTCTCGTGCGTAGCGTGCGTCTGGCGCAGCAGGCGCGTGCTGACGCTGGGCTCTCCCCCGATGAGGCCTGGGTGGCGGCCTCGGTCGGACCGTACGGCGCCTCACCGGGCTCGGGCACGGAGTACGACGGTGCATATGAAATGAGCGTCGATGAGCTCCGCGAGTGGCACCGCCCCCGACTGCAGGTGCTCGACGCCGCAGGAGCAGACGCGATCTTGGCGGAGACCGTTCCCTCACTCCTTGAGGTCGAAGCGCTCTGCGCGGAGTTCTCCGACCTCAACACTCCAGCGATGCTGAGCGTCACCGTTGAGGGTGGTGAGCTCCGTGATGGCTCCTCGCTGCAGGATCTTGCGCGCATCGTGACAGATGCGGCTTCGGTGCAGGCTCTCGGCATCAACTGCTCGTCGATTCCCGATGCCGGCGACGCACTTGCGTTCCTGTCGAAGGCATACACAGGGCCGCTCATCGTCTACCCCAACAGCGGCGAAACTTGGGATGCCGAGGCACGGGTCTGGCGGGGGGCGAGCCAGACCATCGACGCGTCAGTCGAACGCTGGATCGAGTCCGGCGCCTCGCTCATCGGAGGCTGCTGTCGTGTCGGCACAGATGACATCGGGCGGCTCGCCCGACGGCTTACTGAGTCCCGGCGTTGATCGTCGCTGTCTCGATGGCTCCCTCTGCGGACTCGCCCCCGTTGATGATCTCGAGATAGCGTCCGTCGTCGATGAGCGTCTTCAGCGCCTCGCGCGCGTGCTCGCCGAGTTCCGCGCCCTTGGGCATCGGGAAGCCGTAGGGAACGGTATCGAAGGTGCCTCCCGCGGCGACCAGTTCACCCGAGAGCTTCGAGATGGCATCGACCGTGATCGGGGAATCGGCAGTGAACGCGTCCGCATTCCCGAGCACGACAGCGTTCGTGACCTCGGGCTGTCCGACGAAGGGCAGAATCTCGATCGGATCCTTACCGTCCTCGACGCACTTGTCGCTCCGGGCCGGCAACTCTTCCAGGTGCTGGGTACCCGCCTTCATGACGGCCACGGTGAGACCGCACGCGTTATCGGGGTCGACATTCTCCCCCTTACGGGTCGCCCATAACGAACCCGCCTCGTAGTAGTTCAGGAAGTCGACGACCTGCTGTCGTTCGACCGTATCGCCGAAGGAACCGACACCGAGATCAATCTCTCCCCCTTCGATCCGGGGCAGGATGCTGTCGAACTCAAGAATGGTCCACTCAACGTCCAGATCGAGCTCGTCGGCGATCGCCACAACGAGGTCGACGGCCCAGCCTGTGGGTTCCCCGTCCTCGGTCTTGAACTCATTCGGCGGGTAGTCGACAATCGTGCCCACCCGCAGCACACCCGATTCTTGGATCTCATCCCACGTGCGTGCTTCGGCAGAGGTCTGCTCGGTCTGGGAGTCTTCTGCGGGAACATCGGTGTTGGTGCACCCGGTGAGTGCGAGGGCCGCAATAGCTGCGGCTGACAGTAGGTGGCGGAGCTTCATCAGGCTCGGTCTCTTCCGTTTCGGGGTGGTCTATTCAGGACAGGTCTCGTGCATTGCGGCCGATGGCGGCCATCGCTTCAGGTACTCGGAGTGTGAATAAGGTCGAGGATCTCATCACTGCGATCGCGAAATTCTGGGCGACGGGCATCAGTCAAGGAGCGGGGTCGCGCAAAAGGAACGTCGACGATCCGCTGCACCCGACCGGGGCGCGGGGTCATGACCACGACGCGATCACTCGTGACGACCGCCTCTTCGATGTCGTGGGTGACGAGCACCACGGTGAGGCGATGCTGCTCCCACACCTCGAGGAGCAGCTCCTGCATAGTGCGCCGCGTGAGCGAATCGAGCGCGCCGAAGGGCTCGTCCATCAGAAGCACCTCAGGCCCGTAACTGAGCGATCGAGCAAGAGCGACGCGCTGCTGCATGCCGCCGGAGAGCTCAGACGGGTATGACCGTTCGAAGCCTTCGAGGCCCACGAGACCCAGGAACTCCCGGGCGCGGTCAGCGCGATCACGCCGGCTCAGGCCGGGCTCGTCTTGGAGGGCGAACTCGACGTTCCGCTGCACGGTGAGCCACGGCATCAGTGTGGCCTGTTGGAAGACGACCCCGCGATCCCGACCCGGACCTGTGACCAGATTCCCGCTGACCTCGATCGAACCGGAGCTGGGTTCTTCCAGGCCTGCAATGAGGGACAGAAGCGTCGATTTACCGCACCCCGAGGCTCCGACTACCGAGACGAACTCGTTCTCGGCAACCGCGAGGGTCGTGCCCTCAAGTGCAACGACGTCTCCGAAGCGCTTGCTGAGGTCATCGACCCTGATCTTCAGGGAGCTGCTCAAAGGTCCACTCATGATCGACCCTCCCGGTAGGCGAAGAACCGGCGCCCGGCGGCTCGCATCGCCTGATCAAGGATCAAGCCGAGCAGACCGAGTACCAGCACATAACCGATGATGATGTCGGTGTTGAAGAATCGCTGCGCCACTGTGATGCGGAATCCCATGCCGCTCTGCGCCGCAACCAACTCCGCAACGACAAGCCAGGTCCAGGCCCAGCCGAGCGTGACGCGTAGGGCATCCCAGATGCTGGGCATCGCCGATGGCACGACAATGCGTACGAGCAGACGAGCCCGATTCAAACCGAGCGTTTCTCCGAGACTGATGAGACCCCGCGGCGTACGCCGCACCGCATCGGCAACCATGAGTACCTGCTGGAAGAAGGTGCCCATCCAGATGATCAAGAACTTCTGACTCTCATCGATACCGACCCACACGATGGTGAGCGGCACGAACGCGACGACGGGCATATAGCGGATGAAGTCCATCAGCGGTTCGAGCGCAGCCTCGGCCCGTGCGCTCACTCCCATGAGCGTGCCGATGGGCATTGCCATCACGGTCGCCAGGACGAACCCGACGCCGATGCGGTATGCGCTCGTGCCGATGTCGCTCCAGAGCTCGCCGTTCGCCGATTGCTCTCCGAGTGCGCCGAGCACTTTGAGCGGGCCCGGGAGGAACATCTCGTCGACGAGCCCGCTTGCGCCGGCGGCCCACCAGACCGCGATCAGGATCGCGAAGGTCGCAATCGAAGTCGCCAGGTATGCCGGACGAGAGAGTCGTTCTCCGATGCGTGCTCTGCGTGTCATCGTGCGTTACAGATCATCGTGGTGCTCGGTCACAGGTCCACCTACTCCGGGAGGTATTCCGACCGGATCGCGCTCTCGGCATCGATATCTTCAGAGATCAGCCCGATCTCGCGCGCTACCTCGGTGAGGGCGGGCAGCGTTTCGCTGAGGTACTCCCCCGTGAGAAGGTCGTGGTTCTCAGCGACCGTGTAGTACTGGACGCCGTCGAATGCAGTCTCGAGGTCATCGACGCTCGACCCGACCCCGCTCGCGATAATCGCGCGAGCCTCTTCGGTGTGCTCACCGTAGTAGGCGACCGCGTCATCCCAGGCCCCGAGCACCTCGGTGACCTCTTCGGGACGCTCCTCGAGAACCTCGTTGCGCACTACAAGCACGTCGGTGATGAGGCCGGGGAACTCCCCCGCAGTCGCGATGGACTCAACGCCCTTGTCTGCGGAAACAGCCTCGCTGATGTAGGGCTCGTAGGTGACCCCGGCATCCACCTGACCGGCGAGCAGCATGGGGGCCACCTGATCAGCGGAAGCCTCGACAGCCTCGATGTCGGAGAAGTCGAGCCCAGCCTCGGTCAGCGCTTCGGCCAGGAGGATCTCGCTCGTTGCACCGCGCTCGAACGCGACCTGCTTCCCCTTGAGATCCTCCACAGAGTCAACCGCGCTATCTGCGCTGAGGATCGCATCGGCCTCCGTGGCCGAATCAAGCATCAGCACGATCGAGACGTCGAGCCCCTGCTCGATGAACTGCAGCGCCGCCTGCGCACCCACATTCGCCATATCGAGGTTCTTCGACACGAGCGCGGCGTTGACGCTGGCGTCGTCATTGAAGCTGGAGAGCTCCACCTCGATACCGCGATCGGCGTAGAACCCCTGATCTTCAGCCACGTACCACTGGCCGTATCCCAGCCAGGGCTGCGTTCCCATCGTGATCGCCTCGGAGGAGCCGCCTGCCGCATCGGAGTCCGAGCCTGCGCCACCGCTCGCGCAGCCGCTCAGGGCCAATACACAAGCGGCCGTCGCCGCGGCGGTGATGGAGATTCTGCGGAAGGTGCGAGTGGTCACGTGTGCCCCTAGTGTCAAGCCGGTTCCTAGGCGCGGAGGTCGCCGCGCAACCCTCCCATCTTACGGCAGAACCGCCGGCGAGGCGGCCAGGCCGATCAACCAGGCCCGGGCCCCTCGCTTGGCGCTGCTCACAGTGAAGGGTGAGCCGGCTCCGGCACCTCAAGACCGAGGAGAGCATTCTCGACGACTTCCATGAGGGCTGGGTGAATCCAGTACTGCGCACGAGCCGCAGTATGGGCATCGATGCCCATACTCATCGCCATGATGATCGGTTGGATCAGGTTCGATGCTTGGTAGCCCATGACTTGGGCGCCCAGAATCTCGCCGGAGCGCCGATCCGCGATGACCTTGCAGAGCCCGGTTTCATCCTCCATAGCCCACCCGTACGCGGTATCACCGTATCGCTGCACTTTCACAGTGACGTGCTCGGCGCCGATCTGCTCCGCCGCCTGCTGCGCGCCGATACCGACCGTTGCGAGCTCCGGCTCGGTGAATACCGCTGCCGGAATCGGTCGGTCGCCTGGTCCACGCAACGAGGCACTACTTCCTCCCTGGCGCCCGGGCCCCTGCTCGAGGTTGTGCACGACGACGCGTGCTTCGTAGTTCGCAACATGCTTGAGCTGCGCGGCGGAGCAAATGTCTCCAAGCGCGTATACGCCCTCGACCGGCTCACCGCCGGCTGTCACCCGTTGGAACTCATCGACAGCGAGGCGTCCATCAGGGTGCAGGTCGAGTCCGGCCTCTTCGGCCCCGATCAGGTCCGTGTTCGGGCGACGCCCCGTCGCGAGCAGCACGATATCGACTTCGACGGGCTGATCCTCACCCCCGACTTCGACGAGCAGCGTCCCATCGCTCCCCTGTCTGATTGCGCGCAACGGTCGACCGAGACGCACGTCCCAGTGCGCAGAGGCGGCCGCGGTGAACGCCAGGCTCATGTCGTCATCGAGTGTCTTCATGAGGCGGTCGCCTCGCACGAACTGCACGACCTCGGACCCGAGACCCGAGAAGACGCCGGCGAACTCGCACGCAATGAAGCCTGCACCGATCACGGCAACGCGAGGCGGGAGCGAGTCAAGCCGCATCACAGTGTCAGAGGTGTGCACGCCCGGCAGGTCCACCCCGGGCACCTCCGGACGAACCGCACGCGAGCCGGCAGCGATGACCAGCTGCTCAGGCTCCACACGAGTCCCATCGGCCGCAACGAACGCACGCAGGCCATCAAGCTTGACCATCTGCTCGATGAGCTCCACATGGTCGAGCTCCTCGTCACGATAGCGTCGCCCGCCGGCCGAGATCGGATCGATCCTTCCGAAAATACGATCTCGGATCGACGCCCAGTCGACATGCTCGGTGTGCATCGTGACTCCGAGCCGTGCAGCTTCCTGCGGCGTGCGTGCGAGCATCGCCGGGCGCACGAACATCTTGGTGGGGATGCACCCCACGTTGAGGCAGGTACCGCCGAACACGCCGCCCTCGGCGATGACGACCTGTTTGTCGTCCCAGAAGGGCGTGATCAGCGAGTTACCTGATCCCGATCCGATGATCGCGAGGTCGGGGGCGAGCAGAGCAGACGAGTTGGTCATGGTGCCATGCTAGCTCGGGAGAAACCGGGAAACCGCAGGGCGGCTCGGATCATTATGGGTGGGCCCTGCCGGGATCGAACCGACGACATCCACGGTGTAAACGTGGCGCTCTACCAGCTGAGCTAAAGGCCCTCGCTCGTGCAAGACGAACTCGACCAGCTTAGCGGACGTTTGGTGCTCCGAGCACATTCCGGAGCTCGACGACGTACGTGTCGATCGTTGCCCGTGCAGCCGCGACCGAGGCCGTGTCGACTTCAGGGCGGTTGAGGTAGCCGTGAATGGTCCCGGTTTGGATGAACGACTGGTTCGGAACACCCGCGGCGTCGAGTTGTTCGGCGAACTGCTCCGCTGATGCTCGGAGGTCGTCTGCTTCGGCATTGACGATGACGGTAGGCGGCAGCACGGAGAGGTTCGCCGTCGGTGCCTCCCCCACGACTCTGGGTGTCAACCGGTAGCCGGCTTGGCAAGCAGCAGTATTTGCGACGGGAGCCTCCGCACCCGCATCTCCCAAGTAGAAGTTGTACATCTCTGCGACTCGGTCGGCACCGAACTGTCGTCGCGGCTCGAGCCCAGCGGTCAGCAGGGTGATGCCTTCGTCGGCCCGCTGCGTGCGATGCAGGGTCGGGTACTGCAGCAGGAGAGCCGCAGGCTGCGCCTCGAAGTCGCCGCCGACTGCCGCGCACTCGGCCACCGTCAGCGCGGCCTCCGTGGCGAGGTGCCCTCCGGCACTCGCCCCTCCGATGGCGATCGGTCCCTGTACGTTGCCGAGTACCCAGCGCAAGGCCGCGGTCACGTCGTTGGCCGGTGCCGGAGCCTTCACCCGGTCGCTCGCAAGCGCGTAGTCGACCGCATAGACGCGGAGTCCCGCTTCCGCGAGGCGCGACGATACCCAGTCGGATTCCGGCCACTCGAGATCACCGTGGATGAATGAGCCTCCGTGCGCCCACACCAAGGTTCCCCAGGGCTCGGCAGACGGCTCATACCGTCGCACGAGCACCTCTGCCGAGCCGATGCGATTGGGCAGGAATCCGTCAGAGACGATGCTCGCCGCGGGCCCGGGTACGAGCAGGTCTTCGGTCGTGTACGCACCGCCGCCTGTATGGGGCGCGGTGCCCGTTCCGGTGTCCAGAAGCGCCTCCTCAGCGATCGATCGGCCTGTCTCCGTTGACAACGGTAAGGCCGGGGCCGCGCTCTCGACCCCGCATCCCGCCAGCATGACGGCGAGTGATGCCGCGAGCAGCGGATACACCCGCCGCATGTCTAGTTGAGCTCGGCGAGTGCCTCGCGGTAGGCGCCGAAGTCGCGCGCCTCACCGGGGGCCGTCTCGAACGATGCGAGCACCCGACGATCCTCACCGATGATGAGCGTGGCGCGAGTCGCGATCCCCCGCTCTTCGATGAACACGCCGTACTGCCGGGCGACCTGACCGTGCGGCCAGAAGTCGGACAGAATCGAGAACTCGTAGCCTTCCTGTTCGGCCCAGGCGCGGAGGGCGTGCACCGAGTCCACCGAGATGCCGAGCAGGCGTACTTTGCTGTCCGCGAAAATCGAGAGGTTGTCGCGCAGCTCGCACAGTTCCCCCGTGCAGATTCCTGAGAATGCGAGCGGGAAGAAGACGAGCGCGACCGGGCCCTCGGAAACAAGATCGGAGAGGGTCAGTTCTTCGCCATGCTGATCGGACAGTGTGAAATCGGGCGCCTGTACGCCGGCCTGCAGCACCATTAAGGACTCCTTTTCCAGCGCGACGCGCCAGTCGAAACGTGGATGCACACACATTATCGAGCAAATTCGCGAATCGGTGGGGTTCTACTAGGTTCGACAATCAAAACGGCGGTTTTGTCGTTGGTATTCGATAGTGTGGTGGCTGACCCGCGGACCCGCGTGGTCATGCCGCGCGGCCGATCGCTTCGAACCGAAGCCCTGAGACCGCACGGATCACCGGCGAAATGGAGCAACCATCGTGGCTGTGAACACTGAGGATCCCTACGCACCCGATCAGGACGATCTGGACCCGCAGGAAACCGCAGAGTGGAAGGAATCCCTCGACGCGGTTGTCGAGGAGCGCGGCCCGGGACGTGGCCGCGAGGTGATGACGAGTCTGCTGGCGCGCTCGCGCGAACTGCATCTCAACGTGCCTCAGGTGCCGACGACTGACTATGTGAACACGATCGCCTCGGAGAACGAACCGGAATTCCCCGGCAACGAAGACCTGGAGCGCAAGTACCGTTCCTGGATCCGCTGGAACGCCGCAATGACGGTGCATCGCGCGCAACGACCCGGCATCGGGGTCGGCGGCCACATCTCCACCTACGCCTCAGCCGCCTCGCTGTACGAGATCGGCCTGAACCACTTCTTCCGCGGTCAGGATCACCCGGGCGGCGGCGACCAGATCTTCTTCCAGGGCCACGCCTCCCCCGGCATGTACGCGCGCGCCTTCCTCGAAGGACGACTCAGCGAAGATCAGCTTGACGGTTTCCGTCAGGAGCACTCGCACTCAGGCGGCGGTCTCCCCAGTTACCCGCACCCGCGTTTGCTACCCGACTTCTGGCAGTTCCCGACCGTGTCGATGGGTCTCGGCCCGATTAACGCGATCTACCAGGCCCAACTCGGCAAGTACCTCACGAACCGCGGCATCAAGGATGCGAGCGACCAGCATGTGTGGGCCTTCCTCGGCGATGGCGAGATGGACGAGGTCGAGAGCCGCGGCCAGCTCCAAGTCGCGGCCAACGAGGGTCTCGATAATCTGACCTTCGTCATCAACTGCAACCTGCAGCGCCTCGATGGTCCGGTCCGCGGCAACGGAAAGATCATTCAGGAGCTCGAGAGCTACTTCCGCGGTGCCGGCTGGAATGTCATCAAGGTGATCTGGGGTCGCGAGTGGGACGATCTGCTCGCGCGTGACACCGAGGGTGCGCTGCGCGGCGTCATGAACACGACGCCCGACGGCGACTACCAGACGTACAAGGCCGAGAACGGCGCCTTCGTGCGCAATCATTTCTTCGGTAAGGATCCGCGAGCACTCGCGCTGGTCGAGGACTACACCGACGAGCAGATCTGGGGACTTCGCCGCGGCGGACACGACTACCGCAAGGTATACGCGGCGTTCAAGGCCGCGACCGAGCACAAGGGCCGCCCGACGGTCATCCTCGCCAAGACCATCAAGGGCTACGGTCTCGGGCCGCACTTCGAGGGCCGCAATGCGACCCACCAGATGAAGAAGATGACGCTGGAAGATCTGAAGCTGTTCCGCGACACCATGCACATCCCGATCTCGGACGCGCAGCTCGAAGCCGATCCGTACCGCCCGCCCTACTACCACCCGGGCGAGCAGGACGAGGCGATCCAGTACGTTCACGAGCGCCGTCGCGAGCTCGGTGGCTATCTCCCGGAACGTCGTACCCGCTACGTCGATCTCGCGCTTCCCGAGGCGAAGAGCTATTCGATTGCGAAGCGCGGCTCAGGTCAGCAGGAAGCCGCGACGACGATGGTGTTCGTCCGTCTCCTGAAGGATCTGATGCGCGACAAGGGGCTTGGCAGCCGTATCGTGCCGATCATCCCCGACGAGGCCCGCACCTTCGGCATGGACTCCTACTTCCCGACGTCGAAGATCTACAATCCGCATGGGCAGAACTACCTCTCCGTCGACCGTGATCTGCTTCTCGCCTACAAGGAGAGCCCCGAGGGCGTGCTCCTGCATGTCGGCATCAACGAGGCCGGCGCATCGGCCGCGATGACCGCTGTCGGCACCTCCTATGCCACGCAGGGAGAGCCGCTGATTCCGGTCTACATCTTCTACTCGATGTTCGGTTTCCAGCGCACGGGTGACGCGATCTGGGCCGCGGGTGATCAGATGGCGCGCGGATTCATGATCGGCGCGACCGCTGGCCGCACCACGCTCACGGGTGAAGGTCTGCAGCACGCAGACGGACACTCCCTGCTGCTCGCCTCGACCAACCCCGCGGTCGTCGCCTACGACCCGGCCTACGGCTACGAGATCGGCCACATCGTGCGCGCTGGTCTCGAGCGCATGTACGGCGGCGAGCACCCGGAGCCGAATGTGCTCTACTACATCACGGTCTACAACGAGCCGATGCTGCACCCGGCCGAACCGGAAGATGTCGACGTCGAGGGCATCGAGCGCGGCATTCACCGTGTGAGCAGTGCTCCCGAGGGTGAGATCCGCGCCCAGATTCTCGCTTCGGGTGTCGCAGTCCCGTGGAGCATCGAGGCGCAGGAGCTGCTCGCGAAAGACTGGAACGTATCGGCAGACGTCTGGAGCGTCACGAGCTGGAACGAATTGGCACGCGACGGCGTCAATGCCGAGAAGCACAACTTCGAGAACCTCGGCGAAGCGCCGCAGACTCCCTACGTCACCGAGAAGCTCGAGGGCTTCGAAGGACCCGTGGTCGCTGTCAGCGACTGGGCGACTGCGGTCCCCGAGCAGATCCGCCCCTTCGTGCCCGGAGATTACTCCGTGCTGGGCGCGGACGGATTCGGGTTCTCGGATACTCGTGCAGCCGCTCGCCGCTACTTCCGCATCGATCGCGAGTCGGTCGTTGTGAAGGTGCTCCAGCGTCTCGCAGCGCAAGGCAAGATCGACGCAGACGTACCTCGCCAAGCGTTCGAGAAGTACCGGTTGCAGGATGTGTCCGCCGGAACCACCGGTGGTGCAGGCGGGGATGCCTGAGCCGAATTCCGCTCCCATGGATCAGTCCAAGACCCGAGAACTCGCATGGTTGCGTTCGATTACCGGCGAGCTCTCAACTCAGACGATCACCCGTCTCGAGGAGACGCTGCCCTGGTATGGCGATATGCCTCCGGGGCGGCGCTCCGCCGTCGGGCTGGTCGCGCAGACCGGAATCAGTTCGTTCATCCATTGGTACGAGGATCCGTCGGCGACCCCGTGGATCGCCTCTGACGTCTTCAGCTCGGCGCCCCGAGAGCTGCTGCGTTCGATCAGCTTGCAGGAGACGCTGCAGCTCATTCGCGTCGTCGTCTCGGTCGTTGAGGAACGCGTCGCCTCGCGCAGCGAATCCCTTCGGGAGGCGATTCTCCACTATTCCAGAGACGTCGCGTTCGCCGCGGCCGACGTCTACGCACGCGCAGCCGAGGCCCGCGGGCTCTGGGATGCCAGGCTCGAAGCGCTCGTGGTCGACTCGATCCTCACCGGTGAATCAGACGATGAGCTGCCCTCGCGTATCGCCGCTCTCGGCTGGCACGGCGACGGAGAAGCGGCGGTCTTGGTCGGCACTTCGGAGCGCGTCGTCGATGTCGATCAGATTCGCCGCACGGCGCGGCACTCGGGTGCCGACGTGCTCATCGGGCTCCAGGGCACGCGCCTCGTGCTGGTGCTCGGCCGGACCCCGCTCGAGCCTCGGGAACCGTCGACGTCGGCGCCCGAGCCACTCGACTTCATCGAGATCGCGAAGCGCCTCGCCCCCAGTTTCTCCGAGGGGCCTCTCGTATTGGGTCCCACGGTCGACAACCTCGTCGAAGCGTCGCGAAGCGCCAGGGCAGCGCTCGCCGGGGTCGCGGTGGCCCGTTCCTGGAGGAACGCGCCGCGCCCGGTCGCAGCCGACGACCTCCTGCCCGAACGCGCACTCGCCGGAGACGGTCTCGCTCGACGCACACTCATCACCGAGATCTACGAGCCCCTGACCGCGACCTCAGGTGAACTCCTCGAGACACTGTGGTGCTATCTCGACAATGGGCGCTCACTCGAGGCCACCGCCCGCGAGCTGTTCGTACACCCCAATACCGTGCGGTACCGACTGAAGAAGATCTCCGAGGTCATCGGGTGGAACGCCACCGGTGCACGGGAAGCACTGATCCTGCAATCCGCCCTCATCGTTGGTTCAATCGCCCAGCAGAGCGGTCGCCGCCAACCTCCTCGAGCGAACAGCGGTGCGACCCGGAAATAGCCCATCCGTACAACGGCACCCCGCGATTTCTTGTGCAGAATATGCAGGGATCTGCCCCAACATCTGAGAAACTGTAAGACGTGATTGTTATCGCCTGCCCCGGACAGGGGTCTCAAACTCCAGGATTCCTGACCGAGTGGCTCGAGGACTCCTCCGCACGAGCGTTCCTCGACGCGGCATCTGAGAGCAGCGGAGTCGACCTTGTCGCCCACGGCACCGTCAGCGATGCCGACACCATTCGCGATACCTCCATCGCCCAGCCCCTTATCGTCGCGGCCAGCCTGCTCGCGTGGCGCTCCCTGAACGACCGCACCGACCTGTCGAACGTCGGGGTCGCCGGGCACTCCGTCGGCGAATTCGCCGCAGCTGCAGCCGCAGGAGTGCTCTCCGATGCAGACGCGCTCTCGCTCGTCGGCGCCCGAGGTCGTGCAATGGCCGAGGCCGCCACTCGCGCAGAAACCGGCATGTCAGCGGTCGTCGGCGGCGTTGAGGACGATGTTCTCGCGAAGATCGCAGCGCACGGACTCACCCCCGCCAACCGCAACGGCGGCGGCCAGATCGTCGCCGCCGGTGAACTCGCCGGCCTCGAAGCACTTGCCGCAGATGCCCCGCGCGCGGCTCGCGTCATTCCCCTGCAGGTCGCAGGCGCATTCCACACGGAATTCATGGCCGGCGCGGTTCCCGTGCTGGACGAGGCCGCCGCGCGCATCACCGCTGCGGACCCGGTGCGCCCCCTCTGGACCAATTCCGATGGCTCGATCGTCACCTCTGGTAGCCAGTTCATCGAGCTGCTCGTCTCGCAGATCGCGAACCCGGTGCGCTGGGACGCCTGCATGGACGGATTCCAGACAGCGGGTATCACCGGACTCATCGAGCTGGCACCCGCCGGCGCGTTGACGGGTATCGCGAAGCGCGGCCTCAAGGGGATCCCGACCGTGGCCATCAAATCCCCTGCCGACCTCGATGCGGCCGTCGCTCTCATCACCGACGCGGCCTGACCGAAAGGACTAGAGCATCATGGCATCTCTCGTGCAGCCCACCGGGCCCTCGCACACGCGGATCCTCTCGGTCGGCGCCTCCCGCGGCGACCGAGACGTTCCGAACGACGAACTGGTCGGCCCCATCGATTCCTCCGACGAGTGGATTCGTCAGCGCACCGGCATCATCCAACGCCGCCGGGCGAGCGCGTCCGTCGCAGCCGTCGACCTGGCAGTCGCAGCGGGCGAGGAGGCCATCATTCGCTCGGGGCTCGATCGATCCGAGATCGACGGTCTCATCATCTCGACCATCTCGAACGTCGCGATCACTCCATCGATGGCGGCTCTCGCGGCGCACCGGCTCGGGATCACCCCCGCTGCCGCGTTTGATATCTCTGCCGCCTGCGCAGGCTATGTCTACGGCGTCGCCCAGGCCGACGCGCTCGTCCGTGCCGGCACCTGCCGCAACGTGATCGTCATCGGCGCCGAGAAAATGTCTGACCTCGTAGATCCGACCGACCGCAGCATCTCGTTCCTGCTCGGCGACGGCGCCGGCGCCGTCATCGTGGGTCCGAGCGATCACGGCGGCATTGGCCCGACGGTGTGGGGTTCAGACGGCGAGAAGTGGGACACCATCCGGATGACCAGCACCTTCGAGGAGTACCGCAAGGATCCGACAAGCGTGCCGTGGCCCACGCTTCGCCAGGACGGCCAGACCGTCTTCCGCTGGGCGGTGTGGGAGATGGCGAAGGTAGCACGCCAGACCCTGGAAGCCTCCGGGATTCAGCCCGAGGACCTCGCAGCGTTCATTCCCCATCAGGCCAACATGCGCATCATCGACGAGTTCGCAAAACAGCTGAAGCTCCCGGAGTCTGTGGTCATCGCTCGCGATATCGCGTATCAGGGCAACACTTCAGCCGGCTCGATCCCGCTCGCAATGCACGCCCTGCTCGAAGAGCAGCCCGAGCTCTCGGGTGGCCTCGCGCTCACCATCGGCTTCGGTGCCGGCTTGGTGTACGGCGCGCAGGTCGTCGAACTGCCCTAGAGCCCTACGATCTACTATTCTGTACCGACCCCGTTCATAACCAAGGAGAGAACATATGGCATTCAGCAACGAAGAGATCCTCGCGGGCCTCGCCGAGCTCATCAACGACGAGACCGGCATCGCCGCTGACGTCGTCGCACTCGACAAGTCGTTCACCGACGACCTCGACATCGATTCGATCTCGATGATGACGATCGTCGTCAACGCCGAGGAAAAGTTCGACGTGAAGATCCCCGACGAGGAAGTCAAGAACCTCAAGACCGTTGGCGATGCAGTCGACTTCATCTCACAGGCACAGGCCTAAACACTCCGGTCTCGAGCGGGCGCGCCGCGTCCCCGGATACTCGCGCCCGCTCAGCCCGACTCCCTTCATACTTTCTCGCATCGAGCCAAGACCTCTCGGAGTACACAGTCATGAGCAAGAAGATCGTCATCACCGGCATCGGCGCCTCGACGCCGCTCGGCGGTACCGCCCCTGAAAGCTGGGAGGCGCTGCTGGCCGGAGAGAGCGGGATCCATACGCTCACGCACGACTGGCTCGACGAATACGATCTCGCTGTGCGTTTCGCCGGCGAGGCCAAAGTGCGGCCCGAAGAGGTGCTCGAACGTCCAGTCGCCAAGCGACTCGACCCTTCGAGCCAGTTCGCGCTCATCGCCGCCAAAGAGGCATTTGCCGATGCAGGTGCACCCGAGATCGAATCAGAGCGCCTCGGCGTCGACTGGGCCACTGGCATCGGTGGTCTGTGGTCGCTGCTCAACGGTTGGGACACGCTTCGCGAGAAGGGCGCCCGTCGAGTGCTGCCCCTCACGGTCCCCATGCTGATGCCGAACGCTCCAGCCGCGGCGGTCTCGATGCATCTCGAAGCCCGTGCCTATGCACGAACGGTGGCCTCTGCGTGCGCTTCAAGCACGGAATCACTCGCCGCAGCTTATGATCACCTGCAGGCCGGCCTCGCCGACGTGGTGATCGCTGGTGGCTCGGAGAGTGCGATTCATCCGATCACCGTCGCTGCCTTCGGTGCGGCACAGGCGCTTTCGAAGCGCAATGACTCCCCCGAGACCGCCTCGCGACCCTACAACATCGACCGCGACGGCTTCGTCATGGGCGAAGGGGCCGCAGCGCTCGTTGTGGAGACGGAGGAACACGCACTCGCTCGCGGAGCCAAGATCTACGCTGAGCTCGCGGGCGGCGGCGTCACCGCAGACGCCTACCACATCACTGCCAACGACCCCGAGGGCAAGGGTGCCAGTCGCGCCGTGCAGATCGCGCTCGAGCAGGCCGGTGCAACGCCCGATGAGGTCACACACATCAACGCCCATGCAACGTCCACCCCGGTCGGTGATATCGCCGAGTACGCGGCACTGCACAAGGTGTTCGGTAATCGTGTCAAGGAGATCCCGGTCTCGGCGACCAAGGCCGCTACCGGCCACCTGCTCGGCGGCACAGGTGCGCTCGAGGCGCTCTTCGCGGTACTCGCGGTGCAACAGCGGGTTGCGCCCCCTACGATCAACCTGGTGAATCAGGACCCTGAGATTCCGCTCTCTGCGTCCGTTGACCCGCAGCCTCTCGGCGACGGACCGCAACTCGCGATCTCGAACTCATTCGGCTTCGGGGGACACAACGCTGTCGTCGCGATTCGTTCTTACGAATAGATCCTTCCGCGTTCAGGCATTCCGGGGTGCGTCCTGGCCTGCTCTGAACGCAGACACGGTCGGATCACCCGCGACCCAGAATCGCCAGGGGAACTTCGGCCCTCCGGCCTCCCCCGCGACCCCCACGCGCGGTCCCTGGGAGATGGATTCATGAATCTCTCCGCCGCCAGTGACGAAGGCGGGCAGTTCGAGACCGAACGGTGCCGCCTCGAGCGAGAGTCCGTCGTGGGCCCCACGCGTGATGCCGAGTGCTGCAGCGACGTTGCCCGGTCCTCTCGCTAGACGAGAACTCGGTACAGTCGCAGCGCTCATAGAACTCCGCGAACTGCTGCGCTTCGCATGGCGCCGTTCGCGCGCGAGCTGCTCGCCCTCAATGATTTCACCCGCACGAATCAGTACCCCCGACGCTTCGCCCTCTGGGGAACACACGAGGTTGAGTGCGAAGTGCATACCGTAGCTGAAATAGACGTAGGCGTGCGCCGGAGGGCCGAACATCGAGGCGTTGCGTTCGGTTCGGCGCTTCCGCGCATGCGAGCCAGGGTCGTAGGGACCTGGTGCGCCGACACCATGGTAAGCCTCGACCTCGGTGATGCGGAGCGTCACGCGGCCCTCTTCCGAGTCGAGGGAGAGGCGCCCTCCGAGCAGCCGCGGGGCGACTTCGAGGGCAGGGCGTACGAAGCAGGCGCTGAGCCCCTGCCCGGTTTCGGGTGTGGGCTCAGCGCCTGCTTCGTACCGTATCGAATCGAACGTCACTCGGCGATATGCGAGTGCAGGAACCAACGATCCTTGTCGAGCTGCTGCGCGAGCGCGATCACGATGTCCTGGCTCACCAGGTCGACGTCGTCAAGACCCTTCACCGCATCGTAGATCGTGTTCAGCGTGGAGTCGATCTGCTCGATGACCTCACGGATCGTGACCTCCGACTGCTGGAAGCCGGGGCTCAGCTGCGGGTTGCTGGTGCGCTCGGCGACGCTCGAGAGTCGAGCGTCGATCGGGAGCCCCAGTGCCACAATGCGCTCAGCGACCGTATCAGCCCCATCATGAGCGTGGGCAACGACATCGTCGAGGAACTCGTGCACGCCGATGAAGTTCGCACCGCGCACGTGCCAGTGCGCCTGCTTGCCGTTGACGCCGAGTGCGATGAGATCGTGAACTACCGGGGTGAGGTAGTGCGCGACACCGCTGGGACGATCGACATCACCCTGGGCTGCGGGAATCTGTGTCTGTTGAACCGTCATGAGTTGCCTTCCTTTCGATGGCTTGTGACACCAACGATACGCTCATTTGAGCAGGACGCAAGCAAGGTTAGGCTGCGCTGAATCACAAGAAATCTCTGGTCACAGCAAGGAAAGGCAAGCCTTGCCTATGTGCTGGAAGTGGGGCGTGCGGGGCTTGAACCCGCGACCGACGGATTATGAGTCCGCTGCTCTAACCGGCTGAGCTAACGCCCCTGGGCAACTCCTCGATCTTAGCGGAATCGATGCGGTCAATCGCTCAGGGCAGCGTCGGAATCGTACCGGTGACCGGGTCGAGAGCAGATTTGCCGACCTGCGGATGGTAGCGGGCGAGGCCCAGCACACCGGTGATGGCGATCGCACCCGAGATCAGGAACCCGAGCACCGATATCCAGGAGGCGCCGGCAGCTTCGCCGAGCACTGTGATCCCGATCAGGATCGCAATGATCGGGTCGACCACAGTGAGTCCGGCGACCACAAGGTCGGGAGGGCCTGACGAGTACGCATTCTGCACGAAGACCATGCCGAGGAGCGCACCGGTCACCAGTGCCGCGACGCAGAGCCAGGTGAGGCCGTCGAAGTCCTGCTGCTGGAAGCGACCGATCACCGTCTTCGCGAAGGTCGCCACGAACCCGTAGAGCACGCCGGCGCCCACGATGTAGACCAGCGCGAAGCTGCGGTGCCTGAAGAGAAGAAACAGAGTCACGGCCACCGAGAGGACCGCGGCGAATGCGATCAAGATCACGATGAGGTGTTGATCGGTCACCGGATTGTCGGAGGCCGAGAATGCCGCGACCGTCACGAAGATCACGACTCCGGCCACGGCGAGACCGATGCACAACTGTGCAGCACCGCCAAGACGTACTCCGCTCATGCGGGAATTGAGCACCGAGGTGATGACGAGTCCGACCACGCCGATCGGCTGCACGATGATGAGCGGTGCGAGCGACAGAGAGAGCACCTGGAATACGACGGCCAGGCCGAGCAGGGCGGTGCCTATCACCCACGATGGTCGGCGGAGCATACTGAGGAGGTGGCGAATCGAAAGGCCCGCGCCTGCGCTCTCCCCCGTCAGACGCTCGACCTTGTTGAGCCCTCGCGACTGGTACTGGGCCCCGAATGCCAAGAGCGCCGCCCCCAGGAGGGCCGCTGGGATTCCCAGCAGCTGATAGGGGCTGAGCGCGACGACCTCCGCAAGACCCGGGGTCACTACCGGTGGTCCCCTCGCATCAGGTCGACCAGCCGGCGCGCCGCACGCGGTACTTCGTCGTTCACGATGATCTCGTCGAATTCCTCAGCCGAGGCGAGCTCGATCTTCGCCGTTTCGAGGCGACGCGTGCGCTCCTCCTCATCCTCGGTTCCGCGACCCACGAGCCGATTCACGAGTTCGTTCCAACTGGGTGGCGCGAGGAAGACCAACCTCGCATCTGGCATGGTCGCGCGAACCTGCCGCGCGCCCTGCAGATCGATCTCGAGCAGCATGGGGTTGCCGGCGCGTGCGGCTTCGAGCACGGGGCCGCGCGGGGTGCCGTAACGGTGCCGATTGTGCACGGTCGCCCATTCGAGCAGCTCGTCCTGTGCGAGCATCCGGTCGAAGCCCTCATCATCGACGAAGTAGTAGTGCTCGCCCTCGACCTCACCGGGACGCGGGGCACGAGTCGTCGCCGACACCGAAAGCCGCACTTCAGGGAAGTGCTCACGCACATAGGCGGCGACGGTCCCCTTGCCGACGGCGGTAGGGCCGGCCAACACGGTGAGCGGTGGCACACCCGCGTGTGGCAACGCTCCCGCACGCTCGCGCACGAACGTATCGAGCCTTGTCCGCTGTTGCGGGCCCAGACCGCCAAGACGCTTCCGAGGCGAGATCGCGAGATCAGCGAGCAGACGGTCGGCCTTCACCTGACCGATCGCGGGGAACGAAAGTAGAAAGTCTGTGACACGCAGTGTGGCTGCCGGGCTTCCGGGAACGAGCGACTGCTCGAGCGCCTTGAGCGGCGACAGCGCACCACTGCGGAGGCGTGCCTTCAGGTCGGCACGAGCACGTCGCGCCGCGATCGCCGCACGATTCGCCGCCACCCGGTCGACCTCGGGCATGGCCCCCTGGGAGGTCGTCTGATCACTCACCGGCTCTCCCTTCCTCGTCTGCGGTCTCGGAGCCGAGGGCATCCGCGATTGTCGCAGCTCGTTCCTTGATCCGACGTTCCAGCCCGTCGGCTCCGCCACTCAGGATGCTACGCGATTCGTTCGCGAGAAGTGCGGTACCGAGCCCACCGAAGATTCGACCTGCGTCCTCGATGCGTGCACCCTGATGGCCGAATCCCGGCGCGAGAACGGGCAACGCCGGCCCCGAGGAACGGGGTGCTGTATCGATGCCGAAATCGAAGAGGTCCAGTGTCGCCCCGAGCACCACCCCGACAGATCCGACCACAGCATCCGCGCATTCCACCGTGTTCGTCGCCTCGGCATCATCCACCACAGCCCGGGCGACGGTGCGTCCATCTGCACGGACGGCGCGCTGGGTATCACGCGCCTCCGGGTTCGAGGTCGCCGCCAGCACGAACAATCCCTTGCCATGATCGCGCACGTGGTTCAGAGCCCCGGCCAGGCTGCCGAAGCCCTGGTAGGCCGCAACCGTCATCGCATCGGATTCGAGCGGTGAGCCGGGACGTAACCACGCATCGGCGTACGCGGTGAAGCTCGATCCGATATCACCGCGCTTCACGTCGGCGACGACGAGCAAGCCTGCCGCGCGCGCATCGGCGAGCACACGCTCGAGTGCGACGAGACCCGCCGATCCGAATCGTTCGAAGAACGCGACCTGCGGCTTCACACACGCTGCGGTACCGGCTGCAGCGGCGACCACGGAGCGGCCGAGTCGTTCAGCGCCGCTCGCATCATCGTTCAGGCCCCACTCCGCCAGCACCGGACTGTGCGGGTCGATGCCGGCGCAGAGGTGCCGGCCCGCGGCGATCTCCGCCGCGAGCCGGTCACCGAAATTGGCCTTCGTCATCAGAGCGCACGCTCCAGCGCCTGCTCTCGAGCGGTCTGGTACTCCTGCAGTGACGTCACTGCGAAGCCCGAGATCTGCGCGGACAGGGCCCCCACGGCTGCCGACAGCTCGGAGACCGTTGTGAAGATCGGCTTGTCTGCGGCCACAGCTGCTGCGCGGATCTCGTATCCATCGGCCCGTGCAGAGCTGCCCGACGGTGTGTTCACGATCATGTCGATCTCACCGCGATTGATGAGATCGACGACCGTCTCCCCCTCGGCGTGGGCGGAGTGCTTGCGCACGACCTCGCTGGCGACACCGTTGCGGGCCAACACGACCTGAGTGCCCTGCGTCGCAACCACGCGGTACCCGAGTTCGCTCAGTCGTCGAGCGGGCAGCACCACCGAGCGCTTGTCGCGATCGGCGACCGAGATGAAGACGGTCCCCGACTTCGGCAGCTCGCTGCCGGCCGCCGACTGGCTCTTCGCAAACGCAGTCGGGAAATCGCGATCCATGCCCATGACCTCACCGGTTGAACGCATCTCGGGGCCGAGCAGCGAGTCGACGACGAGTCCCTCGTTCGTACGGAAACGTTTGAACGGGAGCACGGCTTCCTTCACCGCGATGGGCGCATCAATGGGTGCGCGCGAGCCGTCGCGTGCCGGCAGGAAACTCGCGTCGACCAGTTGCTGGATCGTCTCACCCGCCATGATGCGCGAGGCAGCCTTGGCGAGCGGGATCCCCAGCGCCTTCGAAACGAAGGGTACTGTGCGCGACGCGCGCGGATTCGCCTCGAGCACGTACAGCACGCCCTGGCCGATCGCGAACTGCACGTTCAGTAGACCGCGCACGCCGATGCCCTCAGCGATGCCGAGGGTGGCCTCACGAACCTTCTGAATCTGGTCGTGGCCGAGGGTGACCGGCGGCAGGGTGCAGCTCGAGTCGCCGGAGTGCACGCCGGCCTCCTCGATGTGCTCCATCACTCCACCGATGTACAGCTGCTCGCCGTCGTAGAGCGCGTCGACGTCGATCTCAATGGCGTCGTCCAGGAAGCGGTCGACGAGCAGGGGGTGCCCCGGTCCGACGAGTGCGTGCCCCTCGATGCGCCCGAAGTAGCCTCTCAGCGAGTCGGTATCGTAGACGATCTCCATACCGCGGCCGCCGAGTACGAACGATGGACGTACGAGTACCGGGTAGCCGATCTCTTCGGCGACGCGTACCGCGCCCTCCTCATCAATCGCGGTGCCATTGCGGGGAGCGACGAGCCCTGCTCCATCGAGAATGGCCGAGAACGCACCGCGCTCTTCGGCGAGGTCAATCGCTTCCGGGGTGGTGCCGAGAATCGGCACACCCGCGTCCTTCAACGGCTGCGCGAGGCCGAGTGCGGTTTGTCCGCCGAGCTGCACGACGACTCCGAGCAGTTCGCCCGACTGCTGTTCCGCGTAGATCACCTCGAGCACGTCCTCGAGCGTCAACGGCTCGAAGTACAGGCGGTCCGAGGTGTCGTAGTCGGTGGATACCGTCTCGGGGTTGCAGTTGATCATGATGGTTTCATAGCCCGCCTCGGAGAGTGCGAACGACGCGTGCACGCAGGAGTAGTCGAACTCGACACCCTGTCCGATGCGGTTCGGCCCCGATCCGAGGATCACGACCTTCTTGCGGTCGGAGGCCTGGACCTCGGTCTCGAGGTCGTACGACGAGTAGTGGTACGGCGTGAGGGCGGGGAACTCGCCGGCGCAGGTGTCGACCGTCTTGAACACGGGACGCAGCCCGAGACCGTGGCGAAGCCCCCGGATCTCAGATTCCGAGACTCCGCGAATCGCCGAGATCTGAGCATCGCTGAAGCCGTGATCCTTGGCCTCCCGCAGCACGTCAAGGGTGAGTTGCGGGGCGGCTTGGAGGCGCTCGGCGACCTCATTGATGAGCTGGATCTGATCGAGGAACCAGGGGTCGATCGCGGTCGCGTCGAAGACCTGCTCGACCGTTGCACCGAGGCGCAGCGCCTGCTGCACGTCGACGATGCGTCCGTCAGTGGGGCGGACGATCGATGCGAGCAGCTCGTCGACCGTGCGCTCCTGCGGCCCCCAGTGGAACGAGGTGCCGCGCTTCTCCAGGGAGCGCAACGACTTCTGCAATGCGGTCGTGAAGTTGCGACCGATCGCCATGGCTTCTCCCACCGACTTCATGGTCGTGGTGAGCGTGTCGTCGGCAGCGGGGAACTTCTCGAATGCGAAACGCGGGGCCTTGACGACGACGTAGTCGATGGTCGGTTCGAAGCTCGCCGGCGTCTTCTGCGTGATGTCGTTGGGAATCTCGTCGAGTCGGTAGCCGATCGCGAGCTTGGCGGCGATCTTCGCGATCGGGAAGCCGGTGGCCTTCGACGCGAGTGCCGAGGAACGGGACACACGCGGGTTCATCTCGATGACGATCACCCGGCCGGTCTGCGGGTCGATGGCGTACTGGATGTTGCAGCCACCGGTATCGACGCCCACGCGGCGGATGATGTCGATGCCGATGTCGCGCAGCTTCTGGAACTCGCGGTCGGTGAGCGTCAGCGCCGGGGCCACCGTGATCGAGTCACCGGTGTGCACACCGACGGCGTCCACATTCTCGATCGAGCAGACGACCACGGTGTTGTCGGACTGGTCTCGCATGAGCTCGAGCTCGTACTCCTTCCAACCGAGAATCGACTCCTCGAGAAGCACTTCGCTGGTGGGGCTGTAGTGCAGTCCGTCGCCCGCGATGCGGATGAGGTCCTCTTCGGTGTAGGCGAAGCCGGACCCGAGGCCCCCCATCGTGAAGGAGGGGCGCACGACGAGCGGGTACCCAAGGTCCTTCGCGAATTCCTTCGCTTCTTCGAGTGTGTGCGCGATATGCGATCGGGCGACATCGGCGCCCGATTCGATCACGAGGTCCTTGAAGATCTGCCGATCCTCACCGCGCTGGATCGCCTCGACTTTCGCACCGATGAGTTCCACGTCGTGCTTCTCGAGAATGCCCTGCTCATGCAGTGCCATGGCCGCGTTCAGCGCGGTCTGCCCGCCGAGGGTGGGCAGGATCGCGTCCGGACGCTCCTTGACGATGATCGATTCGATCACCTCAGGTGTGATCGGCTCGACGTAGGTGGCATCGGCGAAGTCGGGATCGGTCATGATGGTCGCCGGGTTCGAGTTCACCAGGATGACGCGCACGCCCTCCTCGCGCAGCACGCGACAGGCCTGGGTTCCCGAGTAGTCGAACTCGCAGGCCTGGCCGATGACGATCGGGCCGGAGCCGATGACGAGGACGGAGTTGATGTCTTGGCGCTTGGGCATCGGGTTAGGCCTCCTGGGTATCGGCGGTCGAGCTGGCGGAGCGATTCGCGACGAGCTCGCGGAACCGGTCGAAGAGGTAGAACGCATCGTGCGGGCCCGCGGCGGCCTCCGGGTGGTACTGCACGGAGAATGCCGGGATGTCGAGGCACTCGAGCCCTTCGACCACGTGGTCGTTCAGGCTGTAGTGGCTCACACGCACCTTGCCGAAGCCCGCGGGAGCATCGATGTCGCCTTCGATGGGCGCATCGACGGCGAAGCCGTGGTTCTGCGCGGTGATCTCGACGCGGCCGGTGCGCTTGTCGAGCACTGGCTGGTTGATGCCGCGATGCCCGAACGGCAGCTTGTACGTGCCGAAACCGAGGGCCCGGCCGAGCAGCTGGTTGCCGAAGCAGATGCCGAAGTAGGGCAGGCCGTCGCGCAGCAGCTGGGCCAGCAGTTCCACCTGCGCGTCGCTGGCTGCAGGATCACCCGGGCCGTTCGAATAGAAGAGAGCATCAGGGGCGATCTCGCGGATCTCCTCGAGCGTCGTCGTCGCCGGCAGCACGATCACGTCGAAGCCGTGCTCGCTCAGGTACTGCACGGTGGCGCGTTTGATCCCGAGATCGAGAACCGCGATGGAGCCGATGCGTGCGGTGTCCGCGGACGCGGGCACGTCGTATCGCTCCGGCGTCGTGACCTCGGCGGAGAGATTCTTCCCGGCCATCGAGGCCTGCTCGAGGACGAGCGCGAGCTGCTCGTCTTCGCTCAGCTCGTAGTCGGCGCCGGAGAAGATGCCGGAGCGCATCGCGCCGACCGAACGGATGCGTCGTGTCACGGCACGGGTATCGATGCCGGAGATGCCCACGACACCGTCGTTCACGAGATCCTCATCGAGTGAGCGTTCGGCGCGGAAGTTCGAAATACGACGTGCAGGATCGCGCACGACGAAGCCGGACACCCAGATCTTTCGCGACTCCATGTCGGTGTCGTTGGTGCCGGTATTGCCAATGTGCGGCGCCGTCATCATCACGATCTGGCCCGCGTACGACGGGTCGGTGAGGGTCTCCTGGTACCCGGTCATGCCCGTCGAGAAGACCGCTTCGCCGAGCGTTCGGCCGGTGGCTCCATATGCGCGACCCTCGTAGCGGCTGCCGTCTTCGAGCACCAGTACCGCGGGGCCCGCCGTCAGCGCGTGAGTCGGAGGTGCCGTCGGCGCCTCATGAGCTGTGTTCGTAGTCACGAATCCTCCTGAATGGTCTCGGTCTGTGTCGGTGCGCCGCTTGCAGGCGGCGGTGTCTGTGTGGGCCCAGTGCCGGTATTCGCGTTACCGAGCATCCGGTCGATGGCCTCCTCGAAGCGGGTCTGCTGCTCCGGGGTGCCGAAACGGAAGCTCGACTCGAGCGGCTTTCCATTGCTCTCCCAGCGCAGCAGCGAGAGGCCATGGGATTCCACAGCCTTGCCGATCCGCATATTGGTGGTGCCGCGACCGCGCACCTGCGCAGCCTCGATGGAGACGGGGCCTTCGCCGGTGACCTGGATGGTGACCCCATCAGTACGTACCGTGAGTTCCGCGTTCCCGCGATAGCTGAGCCCAGGCGCTGCTACGCGCACGAGCGGCTGTCCTTCCGGCGTCGTGGAGACGTATCCGGCTCGAGGCAGGCTCTCGAGCACCTCGCCCGAGAGCGGCACGCGCAGCACCGCGACATCCGCGTCGCGTCGTGCGCGTCCGCGCCAAGCGAGCCACATCATGATGAAGACGATGATGGCGACTGCGATGACGAGGATCGCGAAGACCGGGCGGTTCATCGCTGGTCCTCCGAGGCCCGCGCCGCCGCTGCCACCGTCTGGACGTCGACGAGTTCACCATCGAGCAAGGTCGGGTAGCCGCGGCGGATGGTGCAGCGAACGCTGCCCGGCACCTCGATGCCGAGGAACGGGGAGTTCGTGCTGAGCCCCTTGAGTCGGCTGACATCGAAGACGCTCACCGCTCCGGGATCGACCAAGACGAGGTCTGCCGGCTGACCGGGCTCGAGTGCTGTCGGGTGGCCCGGTCCCCCCTCAGTGCCCAGACGGCCGATCTCTGCCGGACGGTGCGAGAGCAACTGCTCGAGCTCTGCCCAGCTCGCATGCCCCTCGGTGATCAGCGTCAGAATCGCGATGGGCAGGGCCGATTCGAGCCCGACCATGCCGAAGGCGGCGACATCCCACTCGCACTCCTTCGACTCCGTCGGGTGCGGGGCGTGATCGGTCGCGACGATGTCGATCACCCCGTCGGCGACCGCCTGACGCAGCGCGCGCACATCCGAGTCGCGCCGCAGCGGCGGATTCACCTTGTAGCGCGCGTCGTAGCTCCGGGCCAGCTCCTCGGTGAGAATCAGGTGGTGCGGCGTGACCTCGGCGGTGACCTGCACGCCGCGGGCCTTCGCCCAGCGCACGACCTCGACCGACCCCTCGGTCGACAGGTGACAGATGTGCAGTCGCGCACCGAGATGCTCGGCGAGCAGGCAGTCTCTCGCGATAATCGATTCCTCTGCGACCGCCGGCCACCCCTTGAGTCCGAGCTCGCTCGAGAGCGCGCCCTCGTTCATCTGCGCCCCCTCGGTGAGCCGCGGGTCTTGCGCGTGCTGCGCGATGACGCCGTCGAAGCTCTTCACATACTCGAGGGCGCGACGCATCAGCAGCGGATCGTGCACGCATTTGCCGTCGTCCGAGAACACCCGTACGGCGGCGCGTGACTGCGCCATCGCGCCGATCTCGCTCAGGCGCTCTCCCGCGAGATCGTCGGTGACTGCGCCGATCGGGCGCACCGTGGCGTAGCCGGCCGCGTCTCCGAGGGCCTGCACTTGCTCGACGACGCCGGCGGTGTCAGACACCGGCAATGTGTTCGCCATCGCGAACACCGTTGTGAACCCGCCGGCCGCCGCAGCGCGTGTTCCGGTGAGCACGGTCTCCGACTGTTCGAAACCGGGTTCGCGCAGGTGCGTGTGCAGGTCGACGAGCCCGGTCAGGGCGACCAGCCCGTCGGCCTCGATGACGCGCTCGCCGTCGCGGGCCTCGAGCCCGCCCTCGGCCTGGGTCGCGCGTTCGACGATCTCTCCGTGCGCGATGCGCAGATCGGTTGGGGCCGCTGCGGCCAGGTCTGCGCTCCGTTCGGTCAGGTCTGCCGCGAGGCGCGCCCCACGGATCAGGATGCCGGTCGTGCTCATTCGCTCACTTCTCTTTCGCCGCTCAGCAGGAGGTATAGGGCCGCCATACGCACCGATACACCGTTCGCGACCTGCTCGAGCACGGTCGATCGTTCGGAGTCGGCGGCGGCGGATGAGATCTCGAGACCGCGGTTCATTGGTCCCGGATGCATGATGATTGCGCGTTCGGCGAGCTTCGCGAGCCGAGCGTCGTCGAGGCCCCAGTTCCGTGCGAACTCGCGCTCGTTCGGGAAGAACGCGGCGTGCATCCGCTCCGTCTGGATGCGCAGCAGCATGACGACCTCGGGGCGTTCGACGCGCAACGCCTCGTCGAACGAGTGGTAGATCGTGACTGGCCAGGCTCTGGCGCCGTAGGGCAGGAGTGTCTCCGGCGCGACGAAGCTGATCTGCGCGCCGAGCGCGCTCAGCAGCCAGAGATTCGACCGGGCGACGCGGGAATGCGCGATGTCGCCGACGATGACCACGCGTACACCGTCGAGGTCTCGCTCGCGCGAGGCGTCTCCGTGCAGTCTGCGGCGCATCGTGAACGCGTCGAGGAGCGCCTGCGTGGGGTGCTCATGCGTGCCGTCGCCCGCGTTCAGCACTCCCGCGTCGATCCATTCGCTGCGGGCGAGCCGCTCAGGCGCTCCGCTCGCGGGGTGCCGGATCACCACTCCGTCAGCGCCGATCGCTTGCAGCGTCTGCGCGGTGTCTTTCAGCGATTCGCCTTTGGAGACGGACGATCCCTTCGCGCTGAAATTGATGACATCAGCGCTCAGGCGCTTCGCTGCAGCTTCGAAGGAGATGCGGGTGCGCGTCGAATCCTCGTAGAAGAGGTTGACGACGGTCTTGCCACGGAGCGTGGGCAACTTGCGCATCTCGCGCTGCTGCGTCGCGGCCATTTCCTCGGCGGTGTCGAGGATGAGGATCGCCTCTTCGCGCGAGAGGGTGCGCGTGTCGAGCAGGTGCCTCATGCGGGTGCGCTCCCGCCTGCTTCGGGCGCGCTGGGATCGACTCCCCCGATATCCACGGAATCCTCGCCGTCGATCTCGTGCAAGCGCACAGAGATGCGCTCATGCTTCGCGCTCGGCAAGTTCTTGCCGATGTAGTCGGCACGGATCGGGAGTTCACGATGCCCACGGTCGATGAGAGCGGCGAGTCGCACCGCGCGCGGTCGCCCGTGATCGTTCAGCGCATCGAGTGCGGCTCGCACCGTGCGACCCGAGAAGAGTACGTCGTCGACCAGCACGACGGTGGCGTCATCGACGCCCTCTGGGGGCATCTCGGTCGGCTGCGGAGAACGCATCGGCTGCTGCGCAAGGTCGTCACGATACATGGTCACGTCGAGCTGCCCGACAGGCACGTCGACTCCTTCGATGCGGGAGATGATCTCGGCGACGCGGCGGGCGAGCAGGGCCCCGCGTGTGGGGATACCGACGAGCACGAGCCCTTCGACGCCCTTATTGGCCTCGATGATTTCATGCGAGATTCGGGTCAGTGCCCGCGAGATCTCGGCGCCCTCGAGCACCCTTCGCGTTCCCATACCGAGCCCCCCTTCTCCGCCTCACAGGACGGCCTTTAAAGAAAAGCTGCAACGTCGATCAGTCTAGCGCACTGCGCTCGCCTTCACGCTCCGACGGCGTGCTCGGCGATGCGTCCGAGCACGCCGTTGACGAAACGACCGGAGTCGTCCGTCGAATATTCCTTGGCGAGCTCTACAGCCTCGTCGATTGCCACTGGAGCGGGCACCTCAGGGTTGTGCAGAATCTCCCAAGACGCGATACGCAGCAACGCGCGATCGATGTTTGGCATACGCTCCAGGCTCCAGCCCTGCGCATAGCTCGTGATCAATTCGTCGATCTCATCACGGTGATCAGAGACGCCATCGACGATCTCACGTGCGTACAGCCAGGAGGCCAGTCGATCCGGCTCTTTCGAGGCGCGCTGCGACTCGGCTCCGACAATGCTGTCGAGAGACTCGTTTCGCACGTCGGCCTGGAACAGCATGTCCAGTGCGCGCTTGCGGGCCTTAGTACGGGCACTCATCCTCTGCGGCGCCGGCTAGTCGTTGACTCGACCGAGGTAGTCACCCGTGCGCGTGTCGACCTTCACCTTGGTGCCGGACTCCAGGAACAGCGGCACCTGGATCTCAGCACCCGTGTCCACGGTCGCGGGCTTCGTGCCGCCGGTGGAACGGTCACCCTGCAGGCCCGGCTCCGTGTACGTGATCTCGAGCACGACCGAGGCGGGCATCTCGACGTACAGCGGCTCGCCCTCGTGCAGCGCGATCTGCACCTGCTGATTCTCGAGCATGAACTTCGACGCATCGCCGACAACGGTGCCAGACACCGTCAGCTGGTCGTAGTCGGACTGGTCCATGAAGACGAAGTCAGCACCGTCCTGGTACAGGTACTGGTAATCGCGGCGATCGACGAGGGCGGTCTCGATCTTCGCACCCGCGTTGTAGGTCTTGTCGATGATCTTGCCCGACACCACGTTCTTCTGCTTCGTGCGGACGAATGCGCCACCCTTGCCCGGCTTGACGTGCTGGAACTCGACCACGCTCCAGAGCTGACCGTTCTCTTTGATGACGGTACCGTTCTTGATGTCGTTCGAGGTTGCCATATGCTCCGTGCTCTCCGGTTGTGTCGGGTTCGGGCGCGAAACCGCGCCGGTCAAGTCTACACCGGGATCATTCCGGGCCGTTTGGAAGGCACCCACAAACCTGATGCAGAGCCCCGACAACGCTCGTATCCTCAGCTCATGCACATGATCTTTCGCACGCTCTGGCACCTCCTCTTCGTCGGACCGCGCGGCACGAGAATCGACTTCGACCGGGTTGCCCGCTCCCGATTTCGCGTGTGGCCCACCGACCTCGACGTTCTGGGCCACATGAACAATGGCAAGTACCTGTCGATCATGGATGTCGCGCGGTTCGATCTGATTCAGCGCAACGGTGCCATGCGCATCTTCAAGACGCAGGGCTGGTACCCGGTCGTGGTGAGCCAGACGATCTCGTATCGCAAGTCGCTGCATCCGTGGCAGCGGTTCTGGATCGAAACGAAGATCCTCGGATTTGACGAACGAGCCGTCTACATCGAGCAACGCTTCGTTCGCCCCGATACGCATCGTCGACCTGAGATCTATGCTCGTGCCCACGTGCGCGCACGCATCCTTCGCCGCTCCGGCGGAACCGTGCCCGTGAGCGAGGTCATCGAGCGCACCGGCGCGGACCCCTCCACCCTCATCGTGCCCGATGCTGTCCTCGCGTGGGGCGCCGAGACTCGCCTCCCCGCGACGCGGGCGGAGGCTCCGAGCAACTGGGAGTGAGCCGCGTTCAGCCGCGCACGCGGAACAGCTTCGCCGCGGCCTCGATCACCGCAGGATGCTCGACGCTGAGGTTCTGGATGCCGACGAGTCGGATGCCCGGAGGCGGCTCGCCCTCGCTCCCCCACAGCACAACGGAGGTCTCCGAGGGCATCTGGCTCGACCACCAGGAGAGCCCCGAGAACTGTTCACCGCTCGTCTCGAAGATTCGGCGTGCGAGTGTTTGGGTGACCCCGAGATCGTGCACGACGACCCGGCTCGGCGCGATGTCGAGTTCGAGCAGCGTTTCGGCGTCGTCGAGATCGAGCAGCTCCGGCTCGTCCTGCGAAAGCTCGAACTCCGCGATCGCCCGAGGATGACCCTGCGGGGTGAGGAAGACCTCGGGGATCCACCGGGACTTGCTGTAGAAACTCTCGGCGACGGCGCCCACCTGGCTGCGCGAGAAGTACCAGGAGTCGTAGAGGTCGCTGTTGTCCCAGCGACCGTGCAATTGCGGCCTCGGGACGAAGGACCAGTGCCCCGGACGCCCTCGACGCGCACCCGGGATCCGCGGATAGCAGCGGAAGAGACGCAACGGTTCGCTCGACATCGAACCCCTACGCGTACGCGCCTTCGTCTTCGGCGTCGATCGCCCCGATCACCTCGGCGATACGCCCGAGCTTGATGCACTCCCTGGGAGTCGAACCGCGGAGGAACTGATTCGGCGAATCAAGCCAGATCGGCACCACCCGTTCATGCATCGTGGCTTCGGCGCGCGCGACGATATAGGCGAAGTCCATGATCGTACGAGCGGAATCGGGCGAGGGCGTCTGCGTGCCCTGCTTCCACCGCGTCACCTGCGAGGGCCGCACGCCGATCAGATCGGCGAGTAGCGCTCCGTTGCCCGCAGCCTGCAGCAGCATGCGGAAGCCATCGCCGAAGGCGGTGCCAGGAACGATCGGAGTCGCGGTACTCATACCTCGATTCTACGCGCAACTCTCAGATTGCGCGAGTGGAAAGACCCGCAGGATCCATTCGCCCCTCGTCAGTTCGCGATCTCCTGGTAAGCGAGTTGCAGCATGCCGTCGTCGGCCCCCGAAAGTACGCGCGGCTTCGCAACGTCATCGAGCACGATGAAGCGCAACATGCCCGCTCGTGCCTTCTTGTCGCGTTGCATCGTCGCAAGCAGCCCTTGCCACCGACCGGCAGGGTACGAGAGCGGCAACCCGAGGGCGCTGAGGATGCTGCGGTGCCGCTCGACGACTTCGTCCGAGAGCGAGCCGACCAGGCGTCCGAGCTCCGCCGCGTAGACCATTCCGATCGCGACGGCGACGCCGTGACGCCACTGGTAGCGCTCCGCGTGCTCGATCGCGTGGCCAAGCGTGTGGCCGTAGTTGAGAATCTCCCTCAGGCCGCCCTCGCGGAAGTCTTCCGAGACCACCCGAGCCTTGACTCCGATCGAGAGCTCGACCAGGCGCTGGAACTCGGGAGTCGCAGGGTCCGTGGCTCGATCGACATCTGCCTCGATGATGTCGAGGATCTCGGGCTCCGCGATGAAACCGTACTTCACGACTTCGGCGAACCCGGCGAGGATCTCGTTCTTGGGCAGCGTCTCGAGGAGGTCGAGGTCGCAGACCACCGCTTTCGGTGCGTAGAAGCAGCCGACGAGGTTCTTCCCCTCCGCTGTATTGATGCCCGTCTTGCCGCCGACCGCGGCATCGACCGTGCCCAGCACGGTCGTGGGCACCTGTACGAGTGGCACGCCGCGCAACCAGGTCGCGGCGACGAATCCCGCGAGGTCGGTCACCGCACCGCCCCCGAGTCCGACGATCGCATCGGTACGGGTGAAGTCTGCCTGACCGAGAATCTGCCAGCAGAAGGACGCGACCTCGACGCGCTTCGCCGACTCCGCATCGGGAACTTCGGCGAGCAGCACCTGCTCGAAGCGCTCCTGCAATGCCGAGCGCAACTCATCGGCCCGGCGCCCCACGGTCGGCGTGTGAATGATCAGCACCTTCCTGGCACGATCCCCGATCGCGTCTGCGATACGACCGCTCAGACCTCTGCCGACGATCACCTCGTAGTCGGCCTCTCCACCAACGCTGATCACGGTCGGCTGCTCACTCATTCTGATGCTACTCCTTCGGGTTCTCGGCGCGTCCAGAGCGTCGCTGCGACGCCCTGCCGCGGGCACGTACCCACTGGGCCGCGCGTTCGGTCAGCTGATCCTTCGTCGCACGGTCGGTGCGGAATGTCACGTCGGCAACCTCCTCGTAGAGCGGTTTCCGCTCCGCGAGGATGCGCCCCCAGGCCTCGGGATCATCGCGCAGAAGCGGACGTTTCGCGAGGTTGGCGGTTCGGAGTACAGCGCGCTGCGTGGTCATGAGCAAGATCACGGGGTGATCCGCCAGGCGTCTGCGGGTGTCGGGGTGCAACACCGCTCCCCCGCCCAATGCGAGGATTCTCGTGCCCTCGCGCTGCAGTTCTTCCGCGATGATCTCCGCTTCGATACGTCGGAATTCGGCCTCGCCGTGCGCTGCGAAGAAATCGGTGATCTGGCCGTGTCTGCGCACGAACAAGGCGTCGGAATCGACGAAGTCGATCTCGAGTTCGCGTGCGAGCCGTTTGCCGAGGCTCGTCTTTCCTGCGGCCATCGGACCGACGAGCACGACTGCCTGGCCAGGCAGTCGGTTACGCCGTCGCCGACGGGAGTTTCGTCCGCGACGTCTCGACGCCGGTTGTTCCGTCCGCCGCTCATTCGCTTCGACAATGGCGATGGGGCGCGTCTTGGGCGGCGTCGGAACGGGCCGCTGCGCGGGAGGGCCCGCGTCGCGCACGACCCGTCTCGATCCGCTCACGATTCGATGTCGGTCGCTAACCGATCCGGGATCGCCGACAGGTACGCCTCGAGATTGCGGCGGGTCTCGGCGACGCTGTCGCCTCCGAACTTCTCGCTCACCGCATCAGCGAGAACCAATGCAGTCATTGCCTCGGCGACGACTCCAGCCGCGGGAACCGCGGAGACGTCGCTGCGCTGATGATGTGCTTTCGTCTCCTCACCGGAGGCGACATCGACAGTCGGCAAGGCGTGCGGCACCGTCGCGATCGGTTTCATGCCGGCCCTGACTCGCAGCACCTGGCCCGTCGTCATTCCACCTTCGATGCCACCGGCGCGTCCGGTCTCACGGGTGATGACGCCGTCAGCGACGTGCAGTTCATCGTGGGCCGCCGATCCGCGCCGACGGGTCGTCTCGAAGCCATCGCCGACCTCGACCGCTTTAATCGCCTGGATGCCCATCAGCGCCCCGGCCAGGCGCGAGTCGAGCCGTCGATCCCAGTGCACGTACGAACCGAGCCCGGGCGGGAGCCCATATGCGAGCACTTCGACGATGCCGCCGATCGTGTCGCCCGACTTCTTCGTGTCGTCGACCTCGACCACCATGCGCGCGCTGGTCTCGGCGTCGAAGCAGCGCAGCGGATCCGCATCGAGAGCGGCCACGTCATCAGGGTGCGGCAGCGCAGCGCCGGCCGGAACGGCGACATCCCCCAGTGAGATCGTATGACTCACCAGTCTGATGCCGAGCTCGGCGAGGAAGGCCCTGGCGACTGCACCGAGCGCAACTCGAGCCGCGGTTTCGCGCGCACTCGCGCGCTCGAGCACCGGACGCGCCTCCGCGAACCCGTACTTCTGCATGCCCGTGAGGTCTGCATGACCCGGGCGCGGGCGGGTCAACGGCGCTCCTCGCCCACGCGACTTCTCGGACAATTCAGTCTTCTCCGGGCTCATCACCTCGACCCACTTGGGCCATTCGGTGTTCCCGATGCGGATTGCGACGGGGCCTCCGATCGAGACGCCCTGCACCACGCCACCGGAGAGGTTCAGCTCGTCCTGCTCAAACTTCATCCGTGAACCGCGGCCGTAGCCGAGCTTACGACGAGCAAGATCCTCGCGGATTCCGTCGAGCGAGACCGGCACACCAGCGGGAAGTCCCTCGAGGACGGCAATGAGTTCGGGGCCGTGGGATTCTCCGGCCGTGAGCCAACGCAGCATGTGTCCTATCTTTCCACATCGGCAGCGGCACCCGTGCCGGGTGAGGGATCAGTGGCGTTCTGCTCCCCCACGGCACGCCACATCCCGGCAAGCAGTGCCTCCTCGTCCTCAAGCTCCGCGCCGCCATCGCCGCGTACGAAGATGCGTACCTGGATGAGCGCCTGTTCGACGAGCATGCCGATGCCGGCATGCGCCCTTCCACCCGCGTGCTGCCAATGCGTCGCAAGCGGCGATGGCCAAGGATCGTAGGCGACGTCGAACAGTGGCGCCGCCGCAAGCTGCTCAGGGAGCACGAGCCCGGTACCCGCGGGGCCCGGAAGCGTCGAGATCACGAGCGTCGGAGTGCCCGAAGCAGTGGCGCCTCCGGCCTCCGTCAGCCGTTCCAACGCGGCGGGCGCGAGGAGGTGCGTCGTCGACATGCGCAATCCGGTCTCCGCGCCTGGTTCGCGGCTTCCCGAGAACTTCTGCACGAGTGCTGCCGCGGCCTCTTCGTTGCGGGCCACGACCTCGACGTGCTCGGCACCGAGACGCCGAGCAGCAAGCACTGCGGACACGGCGGTGGCCCCGGAGCCGATCACCGCAGTGCGCGTTGCATCGAGACCGGCCTTCGAGATCGCCGCAGCCAATCCGAGAACATCGGTGTTGAACCCCGCCCACCGCGGATCATCGGTGTCGAGTCGCAGCATCGTGTTCACCACGCCGCTCTCCTCGGCCACGGGGTCGCGCAGCGCCGACAGCCGGTAAGCCTCCTCCTTCAACGGCATCGTCACCGCGAAGCCGCGCCATCCACGCGACCGCTCTGCAAGATAGCCCTCGAGGTCTGCCGCGACGAGCTCGTCTCGATCAAACTCCCAGTCGAGTCCGAGCACCTCGTACGCTGCACGGTGAATCAGAGGGGATCGGGAGTGCGCGATGGGTGAACCGAGTACACGCAGTCGCGCGGGTTCGGCGGCCCCGAAATGCTGACTCTCCACGCTCAGCACCCCCGCGAGGAGTCGGCGTCGCACCAAGCACGGAGTTCGGCGACGGCCTGGTCGTGCGTCTCGATGTCGCTGCTGAAGGTCGATGATCCGCCACCGTCCGGAGTCACGACGAAGTACACCCAATCGCCCTTCTCGGGGTTGATCGCCGCTTCGATCGCGTCACGTCCGGGGTTCGCGATCGGTCCCACCGGCAGACCCTTGTGCATATAGGTGTTCCACAGGTTGTCGTCCGCCAACGCTTCATCAGTCGACCAGACGCTTCCGTCGTCGTGCTCCTGCGCGCCGTACTGGACGGTCGAATCCATCTCGAGCTTCATCCCCGCGTCCAGTCGGTTGAAGATCACTCGAGAGATCTTGCCGAAGTCTTCGATGGTGCCGCCCTCGCGTTGCACCATGGAGGCGATCGTGAGTACGCGCTCGCGATCCTTCTTCGCCACACCGAACTCATCGAGGTTGCGCTTCTGGTACTCGACCATCATCGCGATCGCCTGTTCAGCAGTCGTATCGGTTTCGAATTCGTAGGTCGCAGGGAACAGCCACCCCTCGAGTGACTCGGCGTTCTTCGGCAGGTCGTACGCCGAAGGATCCTCAGCCGCCTGTTGCAGCTCCTCGAGCGGAATGCCTGACCCGGCGGAGACGATTTCGAGCGTCTGATCGACGGTCGATCCTTCCGGGATCATCGCGGTGAGGTCCATACGATTGTCCGGGTTCTGCAGTGCGTCCAGAGCGGACTGCGCGCTCATCTGCAGTCGCAGCTCGTACGAGCCGGGCATGAACTCGACCGCGGGGTCCTGCGCGAGCAGCAACTCGTAGAAGGCCTCCGAGGTCTTCACGACGTCGGCTTCATCGAGCGACGCGGCGATGTCCTCACCAATCTCCCCCTCGGTGATGACCACGACGACCTCACCGCTGCCGTCACCCTCGTAGTCGTTCGAGACCCAGCCCATCGTTCGCGAGATGCGCTCGCCGTACTCGCCCCACAGGTACGCTCCCGCAATGCCGAGTCCACCGAGCAACACCGCCAGCACGATCAGAACGATGAGCAGACGCTTGCCCGCCCTCGCCCCTCGCTTCTCCTTGCTCATCGTGAGCTCCCCTCGTTCGTCTTCGGCTCGACCTCAGTGCCGGCGGGCACGCCCTGCGCGCGCTCACTGTCCAGGGCATGCTGCAGGATCACCACCGCAGCGGCCTGATCGATCACCGAACGGCTCTCCTTCGTCTTCTTGCCGGCGCGCCGCAACTGGGCCTGCGCCGACACGGTCGACAATCGCTCATCGACCAGGCGCACCTGCACGTCCCGCTGCTGCAATAGAGCAGCGAGACGCTGCGCAAAATCCTCTGCATCGTCAGTCGATTGCGTGCGGTCGCCGCGCAGGTTCAGCGGCAGCCCTACCACCACCTCGAACGCATCCACCTCGGCGACGATCGCGACGATTCGTCGCAGATCGGTATCTCCGCCGAGGTCGCGAGCGACGGTTTCGACGGGAGTCGCGAGCATTCCGTGCAGGTCGCAGCGGGCGACTCCGACGCGGGCCTTGCCCACATCGATGCCGAGTCGCACCCCGGAGCGCACCGGCCTAGCCCTCCAGCGCTCGACGGATCTCGACGAGTGCGTCGTCGATCTGTGAAGGATCGGTGCCGCCGCCCTGGGCGAGGTCGGGTTTGCCTCCGCCTCCGCCTCCGAGCGTCTTCGCACCGATCTTGACCAGATCTCCAGCCCGCACGCCGCGATCGCGTGCTCCGGCAGTGGTTGCCGCGATCACGACCGGTTTGCCCCCGGCATCACCCACGAGCACTACCGCAGCGCTTTCGGCAGCCAGTCGATCGCGCAGCTGAACCGCGAGTCCACGCAGCTCATCAGCCGAGCCGACCGTACCGAGCGACACGACCACCGCGGTGACCTCTCCGAGATGCTCAGCGCCGGCCAGCAGCTCGGGAACCCGTTGCGCGAGGCGCTCCGCCTCGAGCGCGGCGATCCGCTTCTCGGCCGCCTTCAGCTGAGCCCCCAGTTCGGAGACGCGATCCACCAGTTCAAGGCGCGGCACCTTCAGCCCGCTCGTGAGCTGCTGCACGATCGCGCGTTCGGCTGCGAAATTGCGGAATGCCTCGAGTCCGACGAGCGATTCGACACGGCGGTTCGCGGAGCCGACCGAGCTCTCGGAGACCAGGTTGATCATGCCGATCTCGGAAGAGCTCGACACATGCGTGCCGCCGCACAGCTCGCGCGACCAGGGGCCGCCGATGTCGACGACGCGCACCCGGTCACCGTACTTCTCTCCGAACAGAGCCATCGCGCCCATCGCTTTGGCTTCGTCGAGACCCATCTCTCGCGTCACGACGTCATAGTCCGAGCGGATCGCCAGGTTCGAGATCTCCTCGATCTCAGAGCGAGTCTCGGGTGAGAGCGCTTCGCTATGGGTGAAGTCCAAGCGCAGATATCCGGCCTTATTGTACGAACCGGCCTGGTGCGCGTTCGGGCCGAGCACGTCGCGCAGGGCAGCGTGCACGATGTGCGTGCCGGAGTGCGCCTGCGTCGCACCTCTGCGGTAGTCGGCGTCGACGCGCGTCTCGGCGCGCGCATCGAGACCGACCGTGCCGACGACCACTTTCACCGTGTGCACGACGAGGCCGGGCACCGGCTTCTGCACGTCGAGCACTTCGGCTTCGAAGCCGTCGCCGACGATGACGCCCTGGTCGGAGTCCTGACCGCCCGATTCTGCGAACAACGACGTCTCCGCGAGCACCACCTCTGCGATGTCTCCCTCGCGGGCCTCGGGTGCGGGCTGGCCGTCAACGACGATGCCCAGCACTCGGCTCTCCTGCACGAGTTCGTCGTAACCCGTGAAGGTGGTCTCGCCGAGCCCCCGCAGCTCCTTGTAGACGGAGAGGTCGGCGCGCTGCCCCTTCTTGGCCTTCGCGTCGGCCTTGGCGCGATCCCTCTGCTCCTGCATGAGCGTTGTGAAGACGTCGCGATCAACGCTCACCCCGGCTTCTTCCGCAATCTCAAGTGTGAGCTCGATCGGGAACCCGTGCGTGTCATGGAGCAGGAAGGCCGTGTCGCCCTCAACGCGCGCGTTCGCGTCCTGCGCACCGGAGATTGCACTGTCGAGGATCTGAATGCCCGCAGCGAGGGTGCGCAAGAAGGTCTTCTCCTCGGCGTAGGCCGCGCGCGAGATGAAGTCGAAGTCGCGCTCCACTTCCGGGTAGCCCGACCGCATGGCATCGCGAGCGATCGGGAAGAGGCGCTCGAACGTCGGCCCGTCGACTCCGAGGAGGCGCATGGAGAGGATGACCCGGCGCAGGAGGCGGCGCAGGATGTACCCGCGTCCCTCGTTCGAGGGGGTCACACCGTCGGCGATGAGCATGAGTCCGCTGCGCACGTGGTCGGCCACGACGCGGAGACGCACGTCGTCGGTCTCGTCGGCGCCGTAGGTCTTGCCGGCGAGCTCGGCCGCGGCGTCGAGCACGGGACGGACCTGGTCGATCTCGTACATGTTCTCGACGCCCTGCTTGAGGAACGCCACGCGCTCAAGGCCGAGACCCGTGTCGATGTTCTTCTTGGGCAGTTCTCCGACCACGGTGAAGTCGGTCTTCGACTTCACGTCGGTGATCTCGTACTGCATGAACACGAGATTCCAGATCTCGACGTACCTGTCGTCGTCGGTCGCCGGTCCGCCATCGGCGCCATAGGCGGGGCCGCGGTCGAAGAAGATCTCGGAGCAGGGCCCGGCCGGCCCGGGCTGACCGGTGGACCAGTAGTTGGTGTCTTTGCCGAGTCGTTGGATGCGCTCAATCGGCAATGATGAGTGCTCGAGCCACAGCGCGATCGCTTCCTCGTCCTCCTCGTACACGGTGACCCACAGGTCGTCGGGAGAGAACCCCAGGCCACCGGCGTCTTCGCTGCTGGTGAGCAGTTCCCAGGCGTACTTGATGGCATCTTCTTTGAAGTAGTCGCCGAAGGAGAAATTGCCGCACATCTGGAAGAAGGTGCCGTGCCGGGGAGTGCGGCCGACCTCTTCGATGTCGTTCGTGCGAATGCACTTCTGCACGCTGGTCGCCGAGGGGTAGGGAGCAGGCACCAGACCCGAGAGGTACGGCACGAACGGCACCATTCCAGCGACCGTAAACATCAGGCTGGGGTCATCGCTCACGAGCGAAGCCGAAGGCACCACGGTATGGCCCTTCTTCTCGAAGAAGTCGAGCCAGCGTCGCTGGATTTCTGCGGTCTGCATCTAGATGTGCTCTTTCGGTGAGGTCTGGGCGGTGGTGGATCGCGATCTATTTGCCGTCGAGGTCGCTCAGGGCCTGCTCGACGTCTTCGAGTACCTCACCCGCAGCAGCCTCGACCCCGTGGTAACCGGTCGCGACCGCATCACCGAACTCACGAGCCCCCTGGTTCACGCGCTCGAAGAAGCGGCGCCCCTCGGGCGTCTGATTGACGAAGTGGGCTGCGACGAACCCGATACCGATGCCTGTGATGACCCAAAACAGCTTGCGCATGCTGATCTCTCCAGTTCTGAATGCTCGTGTACGGCCCGCCGGCGACGGGATGCGGCAACCCGATGAAGTCTACCGGCTGGGGATCCTCCGAGCTTCATCTGAGCTGGACGAAAGCGCTTCACGCAGAAGCGGGGCACCGCCCGAAGGCGATGCCCCGCTTGCACGAGAGCGCTGTTTAGCGGCCCGAGTAGTACTCGACGACCAGCTGCACTTCACAGGTCACCGGGACCTCAGCGCGCTTCGGACGACGCAGGAGTCGCGCCTGGAGCTTGTCGAGCTCGACCTCGAGGTAGCCCGGGACGTTGGGCAGAACCTCGGCGTGACCACCGGCAGCAGCCACCTGGAAGGGCTCGAGGCCTTCCGAGCGCTCCTTGACGTGGATGAGCTGACCCGGCTTCACCCGGAACGAGGGGCGGTCGACGAGCTTGCCGTCGACGAGAATGTGGCGGTGCACGACGAGCTGGCGAGCCTGTGCGGTGGTGCGGGCGAAGCCGGCACGGAGCACGAGCGCGTCGAGACGCATCTCGAGCAGCTCGACGAGGTTCTCACCGGTCAGACCGTCCTGGCGACGGGCCTCGTTGAAGACAATGGTGAGCTGCTTCTCACGGAGGCCGTACTGTGCCCGGAGACGCTGCTTCTCGCGGAGACGAACGGCGTAGTCGCTGTCGCTGCGGCGCTTGGTGCGGCCGTGCTGGCCGGGGCCGTAGGGGCGCTTCTCGAGGTAACGTGCCGCCTTCGGCGTCAGGGCGAGGCCCAGGGCGCGCGACTGGCGGGTCATGGAACGGGTGCGCGAAGTCTTCGACACTCGGTGTCCTTTCGGGTTTCTGTCTGATTGTGCATCGCGGTTCAGTGTTGATCCGCGTGTTCTCTCGGCCACGCTGCGCCCGCATCGACATGCGATGCACGCGACGCAGCAAACCGTCATCGGTGAGGGAACGACCATCGCAGAAACCCGGCTACAGGGCGCCTGCCACCTGCATCGATTTCGCAGCCGTGAACTCGAAGGGTGTTGGCCAGCGACTAGCTTATCAGATCCAGCCCTTGTCACGAGCGATGCCCGCGGCCTCCGCGCGGTTCGCTGCGCCAGTCTTTCCGATCGCAGAGGAGAGGTGATTGCGGACGGTGCCAGCGGAGAGGAAGACCTCGGCTGCAATCGTTGCGGCGCTGCTGCCTGTCTCCGCGAGTTTCAGGATCTGCCGTTCACGCTCGGTGAGCGGGTTGGCTCCCTCGAAGAGCGAGTCCTCGGCGAGCTCCGGATCCACGACACGCAGGCCCGCGTGCACGCGGCGCACCGCTTCCGCGAGCTGTTCCGGAGGGGCGTCTTTCACGATGAACCCGGATGCCCCCGCTTCGAGCGCCGAGCGCAAGTACCCGGGCCTGGCGAAGGTGGTCACCACCAGCACGCGTGTGCTCGGGCAGGCGTCGCGCAGCGCCCTGGTGGCTGCGATCCCATCGATCTCCGGCATCTGGATATCCATGAGGCACACATCAGGCATCAGGCATATGGCCTCGGCACGTGCCTCTGCGCCATTACCCGCATACCCCACGACTTCGAGCCCGGGTTCGAGGTCGAGCAGAGCTCCCAGTGCGCCGCGCACGAGCGCTTGATCGTCTGCGATCAACAGGCGAATCGTCGCAGGCTCATCGACCGTCGCGGCCGCTTCCGTCATCTCAGTCACCAGGCAAGCCTCACTCGCGTACCTCCCGCGTCTCCGGCCCCGACGCTCAGAACGGCACCCGCAGCCGCTGCCCGCTCGGACATGCCGCGCATGCCGTTGCCCGCCTGCGACCGGACTCCCCCGCCGTTGTCCTCGACTTCGATAGTCCCGGGCTCGATCCCGATCCTGACGCGATCCGCTTTCGCGTGACGCAGCACGTTTGTCGTGGCCTCCCGCAGCACCCAGCTCGCGGGCAACGACTGCGCGGGAGAGAGCGCAGCAGGCTCGCCGTCGACGCGGACTTCAACGCCCGCAGTCTCGAGAGCCGCGACACTGGCCCGAAGCTGCTCCGCGAGTCCCTGCGTCCGCAGCCCCGTCACGGTTCCCCGCACTCCCGAGATGGCGTCGCCCGCGAGACGCGAGATCTCGTGCAGCTCGGTGCGCGCCGCATCGGGGTCGCGTTCGACGAGGCGCGCGGCCAGTTCTGCCTTCAACCTCACGACCGTGAGGGAATGTCCGATCAGATCGTGCACGTCACGCGCGATCGACTCGCGCTCTTCGCTCGTCGCGAGTTCCATTCGGAGCTCATCTGCTGCGACTGATCGGTCGATCAACCAGGTGTTGATGGTGTTGACCGCGGCCATCATGATGACGATGCCGGCGAGGAACCACGGAGGCGCCTCCTTGCGCTCGAACGCCACTGCGAACTGCACGAGCATCAGTGCGAGCGCCGTGCCGACTGTCGCCCAGTGCCAAGTCGTGCCGAGTCCGTACGCGGCGTATGCCATGAGGAACGGGAGGAACCCGAGCGACTCCCAAGCGATCGCGGGAATCGTCAGCCCGGCCGCTACGATCGCGGCGGCGAACAGCGCGCGCACGGGAACGCTGGGACGTCGCCACCCCGACCCCATCCCCAGGATGAACCCCACGACGTAAGCAGCCGCGAAAGCCGAAATACCCACCCATCCGAGCACTCGCCAGGCGAGGGCCGCCTCAGACTGCATGAGCGCCTGTGCCGGAAACCACAGGAACACCATCCAGATGACGGCCATGAGCCAGCCGTAGCGCTCCCACGGGCCCCGCGGCTCACCGCGTCGGGTCGCGGACTCCGGCGTACTGCTCGACATGGAACGAGCCTACCCGCGCCGACGAGACCGCAGGACCCCGATCCGGGTGATCAGTGCGAACACCAGGGTCCAGACGATGACGTTGAGTATCACGCCCCAGATCTCGTCGCTCCCGCCCGACAGCAACGCACCTTCGGTGATGGGCCAACGCACGAGTGACACGTACCCGTACATCGGGGTATAGCGCGCGATATCGAGCATGACCCCTTCGAGGGGCATGAACACGTTTCCGAAGAAGCCGAAGAACGTGATTCCGATCGAGGCCAACGCCGCAGCCGAGTCCGAGTTGAACGCCAGCCCCACGCCGAGCCCGAACAGTCCGAAGACGAGACCGATCCCGAGTACGAGGAGCAGAACCGCGAACCATCGCCACAGGTCATCTGCCGCCGCACCGGTGAGCGCCCCCACCAGAAACACCAGACCGGTCGATATCGCGGCGAAAGTCACCGCGGTCAGCACCTTCACCGTCGCGTAGCCGGCCATCGACAGCGGAGTCATGGCGATCTGCCTGCCCCACCCCTGGCGCACCTCGGAGGCCGCCAGCGAGCACAACGAGGTCATGGCTGTCGCGGTACCGAACGAAGCCATCGAGCACATCACGTAGAAGGCCACATTTCCGTTGCCGGCGCTCGCGTCTGCGTACTCAGCGTTCGCGCCGAAGAGCAGGTACATCGCGATCGGCATTCCGAGGGTGAAGGCCAGAGTGAACGGGTTGCGCAACTGGCGCAGGATCTCGACACGATAGAACGACGAGGTGAAGAGCATGGGTCAGTCCTCCGTCAACGTAGTGAAAGCGGATTCGAGTGTCGGCGCGGCAATCTCAAGGTCATGAGCCCCGAGCTCCAGAAGCCGCTTGGCGAGTGCATCGGAGTGCTCCGTTCGCACCGTGATGCGCCCGTCGGTCACGGTGAGCGCTGTGCCTTCGCCGGTGCCACCGACAACGGGCTCGGCAGAGCCGTGCGGGAGCCACGCATCACGCCTGAGATCCTCAAGCACCGCGTCTCGCCCGACCTCTGGCAACACTGCGGAGACCGTGCGTCCGCCGAGCGACCTGCGCAGATCTGCGGTATCCCCGTCTGCGATGATCTTGCCGCGATTCAACACGACCGTGCGGACGGCGAACTGCTCCGCCTCTTCGAGGTAGTGCGTCGCGAAGACGATCGTGCGCCCCTCGCGCGCCTCGGCACGCATGACCTCCCAGAAGCGGCGTCGTGCGGTCACGTCCATGCCGGCGGTCGGCTCGTCGAGCACCAGCACGTCAGGGTTGGGAAGCAGCGCGAGCGCGAACTTGATGCGCTGCTGCTCGCCGCCCGAGCACTTGCTCACCTTGCGCCGGGCGATCCGGTCGAGTTCTGTGCGCGCCATCACCTCGGGCAGCCGATCCTTCGCCCGGTGAAAGCTCGCGATCACCTCGACCGTTTCTGCCACGGTGAGGTCGGCGAGCAAACCACCGGTTTGCAACACCGCGGCCAGTCGCCCCTCGGTCGTGGCATGCCGCGGTGGTTTCCCGAGCACCCGGACGTCGCCCGCATCGGGCTCGCTGAGCCCGAGCAACATGTCGAGTGTCACCGTCTTGCCCGCACCATTCGGCCCGAGTAGCGCGACCACCTCACCTCGCTTGATACGCAGATCGATTCCATCAACGGCCGTCACACGGCGTTCGCCGCTGCCGAATCGCCGTGTGAGGCCGCTGAGGTCAACGACGAGAGCGTTATTTCCGTCCATGCACTCAAGGTTTCCGCAGAATCCCTCACGGCATCCGGTGCCGCCGTCACGTCTCAGGCATGACAGATGTCATGGGTGCGCAAGAACGTTTGTGACTCGGAACGGTTACCCGCCGCGAGTAATACGACGGATGATCTCGAGGCGCTCCGAGACCGTGCGTTCATTGCCGTGCGTTGTCGGCCTGTAGTACACGCGGTCTGTGAGCTCGTCAGGCAGGTACTGCTGCTGCGAGACCCCGCGCGGATCATCGTGCGGGTACTTGTACCCCTTCCCGTGCCCCAGCCGCTTGGCGCCCGCGTAATGAGCATCGCGGAGATGGTTCGGTACTCGCCCGAAGCGCCCCGCCTTCACATCGGATATCGCCGCATCGATCGCGGTGATCACCGCGTTCGACTTGGGCGCGGTCGCAATGTAGATCGTTGCTTCGGCGAGCGGAATGCGCGCCTCGGGGAGCCCGATCAGCTGTGTCGCCTCCGCTGCGGCGACGGCAATGGGAAGTGCTTGCGGATCCGCCATGCCGACATCTTCCGCCGCATGCACCATGAGTCTGCGTGCGATGAACCGCGGATCTTCACCCGCCTCGATCATGCGGGCCAGATAGTGGATCGCCCCATCCGGATCAGAGCCGCGAAGTGACTTGATGAATGCACTGATGACGTCATAGTGCTCATCACCGTTGCGGTCGTAGCGCAAGAGCGCACGATCGATCGATGCGGAGACGATCTCAGCGGTGACGACCGGCACGGGTGCGTCTACCTCTGCATCGTGAGACGCCGCCGCTCCGGCCAGGGCTGAAGCCGCCGCCGCCTCGAGCCCGGTCAACGCGCGTCTGGCGTCGCCCGAGGCGAGCTGCACGAGTGCCTCCGTCGCCTCGCTATCGAGAGTCACACGCCCACCGAGGCCGCGCGGATCGGCAACCGCGCGCTCCAGCAGCTCGGCGAGGTCGGTGTCGGTGAGCTGCTCGAGCGTAAGCAGGAGCGATCGAGACAGCAGCGGGCTGATCACCGAGAACGACGGGTTCTCGGTGGTGGCTGCAACGAGTGTCACCCACCCGTTCTCCACCCCGGGGAGTAGCGCATCCTGCTGAGCCTTGGTGAAGCGATGAATCTCGTCGAGGAAGAGCACGGTGGCCATCCCGTACAGATCGCGGTCGTTCAAGGCCCGCTCCATCACCGTGCGGACATCCTTGATGCCGGCGGTCACAGCCGAGAGCTCGACGAAGCGTCGCCCGCTCGAGTGCGCGATCGCCTGGGCAATCGTCGTCTTTCCGGTTCCCGGCGGGCCCCAGAGAATGATGGACACGGCTCCACCACCGCCGTCGCCCTCGTCCGCAAGCACACGCAGCGGCGATCCCGGTCGCAAGAGATGCTGCTGGCCGACCACTTCATCGAGCGAGCGGGGGCGCATGCGTACCGCGAGCGGTGCGGTGTTGCCTTGAGCGGCGATTCCCTCCATGCGCCTCATGCTATCCGGCACCACCGACGACAGTGTCAACGACGCTGTAGACCGCAGCCCCGCTGTGGCATAGTGGAGGAGTCCGGGGCGGCCACGCGCCGCCCCTCCCTACGAACACACGACAGGTGAGCAGCACTGTGAGCGAAGCGACGAAGGAAACCCCCTGGGGACGAGTCGACGAGAACCGCACGGTCTACGTGCGTGAGGGCGGCGCTGAACGCGTTGTCGGCGAGTTTCCCGACGGCACTCCGGAAGAGGCGCTCGCCTACTTCACCCGCAAGTATGCGGACCTCGAGGGTCAGATCTCACTGCTTGAGCAGCGTGTCGCCCGTGGCACCGCACCGGCCGACGTCGCCGACGTCGTGAGCCGCCTCCAAGAACAGCTCGTCGAACCCGCCGCCGTCGGCGACCTTGCCGCGCTCCGCGAGCGCGGCGCGAAGCTCGCAGAGAAGGCATCCGAGGCCTCCGAGAAGCAGCAGGCCGAACGAGAAGCGGCACGTCGTGCCGCGCTCGAACAGCGCGAGGCCATCGTCGCCGAAGCCGAGCGTCTTGCCGCCCAGCCAGAGACCAGCATTCGCTGGAAGGAGACCGGTCAGGCCTTCGAACAGCTCTTCACCGATTGGCAGACGTCCCAGCGCAGCGGGCCCCAGATCCCGCGCTCGCAGGCCGACGCACTCTGGAAGCGCTTCCGCACCGCCCGTCAGAGTTTCGACAGTGCGCGCCGCGGACATTTCGCACGCATGGATGCGAACAACAAGGACGTCAAGCAGCGCAAGGAACGCATCATCGCCGCGGCAGAAGCGCTCGCACCCAAGGGCGTCGAAGGCATCCCCGCCTACCGTGCGCTTCTCGATGATTGGAAGGCCGCGGGCCGAGCCAGCCGCAAGCTCGACGATCAGCTCTGGGCTCGCTTCAAGGCCGCGGGCGACGTGCTTTACGAGGCAAAGGCCGCAGAGGTCGCGCAGACCAACGAGGAGTACTCGGCGAATCTCACAGCCAAGCAGGAGCTGCTGGCCGAGGCGGAGCCGATCCTGCGCGAAAACGACCGTGCGGCTGCTCGCAAGCGCCTGACCGACGTGCAGCTGCGCTGGGATGAGATCGGACGGGTGCCGCGTGAGTCGCTGCGCGACATCGAGGGCCGCCTCCGCAAGATCGAGGACCACGTCAAGGGTCTCGAAGACGAGCACTGGCGCAAGTCCAACCCCGAAACGAAGGCTCGAAGCGAAGGGCTGCGCGGACAGCTCGAAGCATCGATCGAAGAGCTCAACGCCGAGATCGCCCAGGCAGAGTCTGCCGGCGACACGCGAGCACTGGAGGAGCTCCAGCAGAAGCTCGCCACGCAGCAGAGCTGGCTCCAGGCGCTCGGCGACTGAGCCCTCCGCGCGATTCTCCGAAACGTCGGCCACTTATCCACAGATCGGCCGGAGAGGCTGTCGCACGGCCCGTGACGCATGCACCATTACGGCATGCCCATCACGCTTCCCGACCCGCCCCGTATCGATCGCTGGCCACCCGCCGTTCGCTCGGTGGAACTCGCACGGGGTACGATCCTGCGCTGCGGCCCCGGACTCCGCCCGACCGGCTGGCCCGAACACCCGCGGGTGCGCGCGGCGGCCCTCGCCCCGTGGCTGGAAGACGGATGCATCGCGATCGAGATGACGGCGGCCTGGGTGTGGGGCGTCTGCGAATGGTCCGACGAGTTCCTTCGGCTCAGCCTGGGGACGAGCCGCCGGACCGGGCTGCGGTGCGCCCCGGCTGCGACCATGCGAAGACTCTCCTTCGCAGACGACGACACCACGGCGTTCCAAGGGCTGAGGGTGACCACCCCGCTCCGCACGGTGTTCGATCTGGTGCATCGCAGCACTCCTCTGGAGGATGCCGAGAGCACAGCATGCCAGATGCTCCTGGGCAGCATCCGCAACAGCCCCGAGTGCGTTCTGGACATGTGCGCAGACCGCGGGTACCCGGGCCGCAATCGTGCGATGGCCCGAATCAGAGGCTGGGCAGGAGTATCGAACTAGGTGCGCCTGTTCGGGAGCTCGCGATCCTCGGCGTTTACCCGTCGCTCACGCGGTACACGTCGTACACGCCCTCGATGCGTCGCACCGCGTTCAGCACATGGTCGAGGTGCGTCGCATTCGCCATTTCGAAGGAGAAACGGCTGATGGCGAGCCGTGAGCTCGACGTTTGCACGGATGCCGAAAGGATATTGACGTGATGCTCAGAGAGCACTCGGGTCACATCCGACAACAAGCCCGAACGATCGAGCGCCTCGACTTGAATCTGCACCAGGAAGATGCTCTTGGAGGTCGGCGCCCACTCGACCTCGACGAGGCGGTCGCTCTGCTGTTGGAGTGCCTTGAAGTTGCGGCAGTCCGTGCGGTGCACGGATACACCCTGGCCCTTGGTGATGAAGCCCCGGATCTCATCGCCGGGCACGGGCGTGCAGCATTTGGCGAGCTTCACCAGCACATCCGAGGTGCCTTTCACGACCACACCGACCTGCGAGTCCGCCTTGCGCGTGCGAGGCGTGGCCTCTCCCGTCAGTCCCGCGAGTGCGGGCTCAGTCGACACTTGATCGTCGGAGAGGAGCGCGCCGACCTTCTCGATGACGGACTGCGCGGAGACGTGTCCCTCACCAACGCCGGCATACAGCGCGGTGACGTCGGCATAACGAAGCTGCAGGGCGACCTGCTGCAGCGACTCCGAGTTCAGAATCCGGTGCAGCGGGAGCTTCTGCTTCCGCAGTTCACGAGTGATCTCTTCCTTACCGTGCTCGATCGCCTCATCGCGCCGTTCCTTGGTGAACCACTGCCGAATCTTGTTCTGGGCGCGCTTGCTCTTTGCGAAGGCCAGCCAGTCCTTGTTCGGCCCGGCATCGGGATCCTTCGAGGTGAAGACCTCGACGACATCACCGTTCTGCAGCGGAGTTTCCAGAGGCACGAGGCGACCGTTGACGCGAGCACCCATCGTGCGATGTCCGACCTCGGTGTGGACCACGTAGGCGAAATCGACCGGGGTTGCGCCTTCGACAAGTCCGATCACGCGGCCCTTCGGCGTGAAGACGTAGACCTCCTTCGCGCCGATCTCGAAGCGCAGCGCATCGAGGAACTCCCCCGGGTCTTCCGTCTCGGCCTGCCAGTCCGAGATGTGCTCGAGCCAGGCCATATCGGTCTGCGATTGCTTCTCCTGCGCTCCGCGACCCCCCTGCTGCTTGTACTTCCAGTGGGCGGCGACGCCGTACTCGGCCCGCTGATGCATTTCGAAGGTGCGGATCTGGATCTCCACCGCGCGACCATCGGGCCCGATGACCGTCGTATGGAGGGACTGGTAGAGATTGAACTTCGGCGAGGCGATGTAGTCCTTGAAGCGCCCCGGGATGGGGGTCCACCTCGCATGCACAGAACCGAGCACGGCGTAACAATCACGAATGGAGCCGACGAGCACACGGATGCCGACGAGGTCGTAGATGTCGTCGAAGTCGCGCCCCCGAACGATCATCTTCTGATAGATCGAGTAGAGCTCCTTGGGGCGCCCCGTCACCTCGCCACGGATCTTGGCCTCGCGCAGATCGGCGTTGATGGAGTTGATCACCTCGCTCACGAGCTCTTCGCGTTGCGGGTTGCGCTGCGTCACCAGGTTCTCGATCTCGGCGTAGAGCTTCGGCTTCAGTACCGCGAAGGAGAGGTCTTCGAGTTCGGTCTTGATCGACTGGATGCCGAGGCGATGCGCGAGCGGAGCGAATATCTCGAGCGTCTCCTGCGCTTTCCGCTTCGCAGAGTCGCCGGAGACGAAGCCCCAGGTACGCGCGTTGTGCAGTCGGTCGGCAAGCTTGATCACGAGCACGCGGATGTCCTTCGCCATCGCGACAACCATCTTGCGTACGGTTTCCGCTTGCGCCGAGTCCCCGTATTTGACTTTGTCGAGCTTGGTCACTCCGTCGACGAGCATGGCGACCTCATCGCCGAAATCCTCGGCGAGCTGCTCGAGGGAGTAATCCGTGTCTTCTACGGTGTCGTGGAGCAGTGCAGCAGCAACCACCACCGGCGCGACTCCCAGATCGGCGAGGATCTGCGAAACCGCGATCGGATGGGTGATGTACGGCTCACCGCTGCGCCGTTTCTGCCCCCGGTGCGCTCGCTCGGCGACGACGTATGCTCGCTCGACAATAGAGAGGTCGGCACGGGGGTGATTCGTGCGCACCGTGCGCAGGAGTTGTTCAACGGCACCGGGCGAACTCGCGCGTGAAAAGATACGTGGCACGAGACGGCGAAGGGTTGATCCTCCGCCGTTGCCGACGAGTTCGCTCGATGCCATGGCTCGCCCCACCTCCGCTTGACTGCTTGAACGCTACACTACCGCGCCACGTGCATGCCGACCGATTGCTGACTAAGCCTCTGCGGACTCTGCGAGTGCCTGCTCGGCGCCCTCTTTCTCCTTGCGCGCGCGAGCCTGGAGCACGCGTTCGTCGTGCTTCACTATGGCGGGCTCGCGTTCGCGAATATGCGCGTACACGGGGGCCGCGATGAAGATCGTCGAGTACGCGCCCACCAGGATGCCGATGAACAGGGCGAGCGAAATATCGCGCAGTGTGCCAGCGCCGAGAAGCAGCGCACCGATGAAGAGGATCGCACCGACTGGGAGCAGACCGACGACCGACGTATTGATCGAGCGCACGAGAGTCTGGTTCACGGCAAGATTCACCGATTCGGCGAATGTGCGGGACTCGGTCAACGGCCCCGGAGCCGTGTTCTCTCGAATCTTGTCGAACACCACCACCGTGTCGTAGAGCGAGTAGCCGAGGATCGTCAGGAAGCCGATGAGTGCGGCCGGCGTCACCTCGAACCCCGTGATGCCGTAGATGCCTGCCGTGATGACGAGGTCGTGCACCAGCGCGACGAAGGATGCGAGCGCCATCTTCCAGGTGCGGAAGTAGATCGCCATGACCACACCTGCGAACAGTATGAATACGCCCAGACCGATCAAGGCCTGCCTGGTGATGTCCTGTCCCCAGACGGGGCCGATGAACGAATAGGTCACGGCACTCTCCTCGACCTCGAAGGCCTCCATGAGCGCTGCGCTCACCTCGGCGTTCTCCGTCTCGTCGAGAGCTTCCATCTGCACGCGCACATCGGTCGGCCCGACGTGACTCACACGCGGGGTACTCGAGGGCAGCACCGTCGCCACCGCGTCCTCGGCGATCGCCTGGTCGTCTTGAACCGCTTCCGCCAGGTGCACCTGGAACTGGCTGCCACCGGTGAACTCGATACCGAAGACGAACCCTCCGCGGAGGAAGGGGAAGACCACCGACACGACGATGAGCGCAACGGCGATCAGATACCAGGTTCTGCGCCGACCGACGAAGTCGATCGACTTCTCACCCGTGTAGAGCGCGTTGCCGAACTCTGAGAAGGAGCGTGCCACGTTAGCTTTCCTTTCCGGTCGAGACACCGGCTTCGGCGGCCTTGCGCTCGGCGATCGTCTGCCTGCGCTCGGCCTCCTTGCGACTGCCCAGGTTCTTCTTGCTCGCGCCCTTGGTCGCGAATGCCGGCTCCCGGAAACTCAGACGCCCGCGGTAGACCGCGCCGAGCGAGCGAGGATCGAGCCCGGAAGCCGGGTGTCCTTCGCGGTAGAAGCGCGTGCGTCCGAGCAACGTCATGATCGGGTGCGTGAACAGCATGACCACGATGATGTCGACCAGCGTGGTGAGGCCCAGGGTGAACGCGAAGCCGCGCACGTTCGCGACTGCGAAGATGAACAGGATCACCGCCGCCAAGATGAAGATCGCATCAGAGGCGAGGATCGTGCGCAGCGCCTTCTTCCATCCTTGTTCGATCGCCTGCTCCAGATGGAACCCATCTCGAATGGAGTCTCTGATGCGTTCGAAGTAGAGGATGAACGAGTCCGCGGTGAATCCGACGGACACGATGATGCCCGTCACGCCGGCGAGGCTCAAGCGATAGCCCTGCCGCCATGAGAAGAACGTGAGCAGCAGGTAGGTGAGTACGCCTGCGACGACGAGTGAGGCGATCGTCACGCTGCCGAGCACTCGGTACTGGAAGAGAGAGTACCCCACCACGAGCAGCAATCCGACGAGTCCCGTCAGCAGACCGACCTGCAGCTGATTCGAGCCGAGCGTCGCGGAGATATCCTCCTGGCTCTGCACTTCGAAGCCGATCGGTAGCGCACCGAACTTCAACTGATCGGCAAGCGCCTCTGCCGTCTCCTGCGTGAAGTCACCGGAGATCGAGGGACGACCATCCATGATCTGCGCCTGCATGCGCGGGGCCGAGACGACGTTGCCGTCGAGCACGAACGCGAACTGGTCAAGCGGAGAAGCCTGCCCGTAGAGCCGCGTGCTGATCTCACCGAAAGTCTTCGTGCCCTCCTTGTTCATGGTCATCTGCACGACCCACCCGCCGGTCGTCGCACCGCTCTGCGTGGTGTCGGCCTGGGCGACCGCATCGGTGATGACCTCGCCGCCCAGCTCAACCGGGCCAAGGATGTACTTCATGACCCCTGCGTCATCGCAGGTGACGATCGCCCGATCCGACGGGGCATCGCCTGAGTTCAGCGCCTCGTCGGAGTCGCAGACGTACGCGTCGTACTGCGCCTGGAGCGCGGGAGTGATCCAGGCTTCATCGCTGGGACTCTCGGGCGTCTCCTCCGGATACAGATCGGCATCGTCCTGCTGAGCCGGATCCTCGTCCGTGGACTCGGTCGAAGCGTCGGTGGAGGCATCATCGGCTGACCCTGCGTCGGAAGCGTCACTCGAGATGTCCGCATCATCAGCGCTGTCAGACCCCTCGACGGTTGCTTCAGAAGCATCGCCCTCGGCACCCTCCGTACCCTCGGCTGCAGCGCCCGCGACGTCGGTGCGCAGCACCGGTCGGAAGTCGAGCTTTGCAGAGGCCTGAATGCGCTGCAAGGTCGCGTCGTCGGCTTTGCCCGGGATCGCCACCGAAATGTTCTGACCGCCCTGAGTCGTCACCTCGGCCTCGGAGACGCCCGATGCGTTGACGCGCTGTCGGATGATGGCGACTGCCTGATCCAGCTGCTCCCCGTTCACCGACTCCCCGTCTTCGAGCTTGGGGGCGAGCAGGATCTGCGTGCCGCCCTGCAGGTCGAGCGCGAGCTTCGGAGTCCAGGTGGCATCGCTGCGGAACACGCCGAGCGTGATCAAGCCCGCGAGTCCGACCACGATGACCAGTAGGAAGGTGAGGGAGCGTCGTGCTTTTCTCACGGCGGGTGTCGCGGCCACTGAGGGACTCTGCTTTCTCTTGATCGGACGTGAAGAACCCCGGACCGCCTCGCGCGTCGCCCGCGGCGGGCGGGGTTGATGAGCGGGTGGCTCAGGCGGTGCCGGGGCGGTCGTCCTCGGGCTTGTCTGCCTCGGAGTTCTCGGCCTCAGTCACTGCATCGGTGCTCGGCTCGGCGTCGCCGGTGCTCGCCGAAGCATCGGAAGCCGCCGTGCCGTCGACACGCTCGCCGAATGCCGGATCGTCATCCGGTGCGAGGTCGGTGTCGACATCCTCCGGCTCCTCGACCGGTGCGACGATCTGGGAAACCGCGTTGCGGTGCACGACGAAGGTGCTGGTGCCGCTCGTCACGCTGACCCGGCCGTTCTCCTCATCGAGCGAGTCGACCGTGGCGAAGATGCCGGACTGCAGCATGACCTCTGCTCCCGGGCGGAGCCCAGCCTGCAGTTCCTGCATCGCCTGCTGACGTTTGCGGCCATTGCGGAACATGAAGAAGATGAGCAGGGCGATGAGCCCGAGCATGACGAATTCCACGGAAATCCTTTCGGAGTACGGCTCACGCACCCATCGAGTACGCGCACAGGGTCAAACTATAGGGCATCGGGAACAGGAACGCCTGAGTGCTCCCACCCCGCTCGAGTTGCGACTCGCCCGCGCGGGGTGCGAGCGAGCAGGCCCGCACGCACGAGAAACGGCTCGACGACCGCCTCAATGGTCTCCGCCTCCTCACCCACCGAGACCGCGAGCGTGGAAAGTCCCACCGGCCCTCCGGCGAAACGCTCGACGACCACTCGCAGCACTTCTCGATCCAGTCGGTCGAGGCCCTGCTCGTCGACGTCGTAGAGCGCGAGCGCCGCCGAGACGCTTTCGAGATCTCCCGGAACACCATGCACCAGGCTGTAATCGCGTACACGGCGCAGGAGGCGATTCGCGATACGCGGGGTGCCGCGCGAGCGTCCTGCGATCTCACCGACCCCGGCCTCGGCGATGTCGAAATTCAACAGACCGGACGCCCGACGCACGACACTCGATAGTTCATCATCGGCATAGAACTCGAGGTGTGCGGTGAAGCCGAAACGGTCGCGCAGCGGATTGGGCAGGAGGCCCGCACGCGTCGTCGCGCCGACGAGGGTGAACGGCGCGATCTCGAGAGGAATCGACGTCGCACCAGCTCCCTTCCCCACCATGATGTCGATCTTGAAGTCCTCCATCGCGAGATACAGCATCTCTTCGGCGCTGCGCGCCATACGATGAATCTCGTCGATGAACAGCACTTCCCCCGGAGTGAGCGCCGACAAGACAGCGGCGAGGTCGCCCGCGTGCTGGATCGCAGGCCCAGACGTCTGATGCAGCGGCTTCTCGAGCTCAGCGGCCACAATCATCGATAGCGTTGTCTTGCCGAGCCCGGGGGGCCCCGCGAGCAGGATGTGGTCGGGTGTGCGCTGCTGCATCGTCGCCGCATCGAGCAACAGTCGCAGCTGCTTACGCACCTTCGCCTGACCGACGAATTCCTCGAGCGATCCCGGGCGCAGCGCGCCTTCGAAGCCGAGCTCCGAGTTCGCTGCCTGCGGCGAGAGCTCCTCGGTCATCGGCGACCTCCACCGGGCTTACCGTCCTGGAGGAGCGCAAGCGCGGCGCGCAGCAGCGCCGCCTGCTCCGTGGGAGCCCCCGCCGCGATGGCGTCTCGCACGGCCCACTCCGCGTCGGTCTCGGACCACCCGAGGCCGACGAGTCCCTGCTCGACGGCTGCCGCCGCAAGCATCGCCGGGTCCTTCGAAGCCGCTGATGCGCTCTCGTCGGCAAGCTCGCCTGCTTCGACGAACGCCAGCGGATCGATCTTGCCTGCGAGCGATACCGCAAGGAGCTTCGCGGTCTTCGGGCCGATGCCGGAAACCTTGCGGAACGGCCTATCGTCTTCGGCCTGCACCGCACGCGCGATCTCGGCCGGCGTCATCGTGGAGAGCACACCGAGTGCGCTCCGCGGGCCCACGCCCGAGACGCCCAGCAGTATGCCGAACATCTCGAGCTCCTCGGACGTTTCGAAGCCGAACAGCGTCAGCGAATCCTCCCGCACCACGAGAGACGTGTGCAGCATCTTCTCATCGCCGGGGTGAGTCGACATGCGTGGTCCGCTCGGAACCTCGGCTCGCATGCCGACTCCCCCGACATCGATGACGACCCAGCCGGTTCCGGCCGAGAGCACACGCCCGTGCAGTGATGCGATCACTCGTTCACCCTAGGCGTTCGCGGTTTCCAGCTGTCGCTGCGTGTTACGCACCGAGCGGTTCACCGAAGAGACGATGGCCTTGAGCGTCGCACGCGTCGTGTCGGGGTCGACACCGACGCCCCACAGACGCTGGCCATCGACTTCGAGGTCGACATATGCGGCGGCCACGGCGTCTCCACCCGAGCTCATCGCGTGCTCGACGTAATCGAAGAGACGGACCTCGTGGTCATTGTCGTTCAGAGCATTGATGAACGCATCAACCGGACCATTGCCGCGAGCGGTCAGCTGACGCTGATCATCGTCCACCCGGTAATCGATCGTCAGCTCGGTCACACCGTCACCCGCGCTCGTCGAGGCAGTGCGGAACAGCTCGTAGCGACCCCACTGCTCGAACGATCCTCCGGTGGTCGGCAGATACTCGTCCTGGAATACCTTCCAGATCGCATCGCTCGACACCTCGCCGCCCTCACCGTCGGTGATGCCCTGGACGACCGCGCTGAATTCGATCTGCAGGCGACGCGGCAGGTCGAGATGATGATCGGTCTTCAGCAGGTATGCCACGCCACCCTTGCCCGACTGCGAGTTCACGCGGATGACCGCCTCGTATGAGCGTCCCAGATCCTTCGGATCGACCGGCAGATACGGAACCGCCCACTCGATGTCGTCGATGCTCGTGCCGGCGGCCTCGGCATCGCGTGCCATACGCTCGAAGCCCTTCTTGATCGCGTCCTGATGCGATCCCGAGAATGCCGTGTAGACCAGGTCGCCAGCCCACGGGCTGCGCTCCGGGACACGGAGCTGATTGCAGTACTCGGCCGTGCGGCGCACCTCGTCGAGACGGGAGAAATCGATCTGCGGGTCGACGCCCTGCGTGAACAGGTTGATGCCGAGTGCGACGAGGTCGACGTTGCCGGTGCGCTCTCCGTTGCCGAACAGGCAGCCCTCGATGCGATCGGCGCCGGCCATGTAACCGAGCTCTGCGGCTGCGACTGCCGTGCCACGGTCGTTGTGGGGGTGCAGCGACAGGATCACCGACTTGCGCCTCGCCAGGTTGCGGCTCATCCACTCGATGGAGTCGGCGTACACGTTCGGCGTCGCCATCTCGACCGTCGCGGGCAGGTTGATGATGACCTTGCGCTCAGGCGTCGGAGCGAAGATCTCGATGACCTCGTTGCACACCTCCACCGCGTAGTCGAGCTCCGTCCCGGTGTACGACTCCGGCGAGTACTGGTAGAAAATGTCGGTGCCCTCGCAGATGTGCTCGCTCGCCTTGCAGAGCTTCGCACCGTCGGTCGCGATCTTCTTGATGCCCGCGCGGTCTGAGCGGAACACGACATCGCGCTGGAGGATGCTCGTCGAGTTGTACAGGTGCACGATGGCGCGCTTCGCGCCGATCAGCGACTCGTAGGTGCGCGTGATCAGGTGCTCTCGCGCCTGTGTGAGCACCTGGATGGTGACGTCATCCGGAATCGCTCCGTCCTCGATGAGGTGGCGCACGAAGTCGAAATCGGTCTGGCTCGCCGAGGGGAAACCAACCTCGATCTCCTTGTACCCCATCTTGACGAGCAGATCGAACATGATCCGCTTGCGCTCGGGGCTCATCGGGTCGATGAGCGCCTGATTCCCATCACGGAGGTCGACGGCGCACCAGCGCGGCGCCTCGGTGATGCGCCGGGTGGGCCAGGTGCGATCCGGCAGATCCACCTCGATGATCTCGTGGAACGGGCGGTAGCGATGGATCGGCATGCCCGAAGGCTGCTGCATGTTCTTCATAGGGCTCGAAAACTTTCTCGTCTAGATCTTTTGCTCAGCCAAACACGAACACCGCGACGAGGGAGGCCTGAAGATTAGGACTCGTCGCGGCAGCTAAGGAGAAGCGAGCCGAACAGCATGGAGCCACTATAGCACCGCGTCTCGCTGAGATCTGGGAGCGGCACCCCGCTGCCTCTTCGGATACCTGGCATAGCCTGGAAGCATGTCTTCCTCTGCGCCACCCCGTATCGCTTCCTCTCGCTGCGGCGCCGTGAGTCGTTGCCTCATCGCGATCGGCATCGCGCTGTGCACCGTGCTCACGGCGTTCATGCCCGCCGCTGCACAGGCATCTCCAATGTCAGATGCAGCCGTGCGCGCGAACGTGCAGGACTTCGACTACGAGAGCTGGGACGTCGCGTACGAGATCTCCGTCGACGAATCAGGCCGGGCTCTCGCGCACGTCACCGAGACCCTCACCGCGCGGTTTCCCGACTACGACCAGAATCGCGGGCTCGTGCGAGGCATACCTGCGAAGTATGAAGGCAGCTCGACCGATCCACGCGACTTCCGCGTGACAGATGCCGGCGGTGCCGCCATTCCCTTCGAGATCGAGCGCGATGACGGCTTCGTCGCCGTGCTGACCGGCGACGATAGCTATGTCCACGGTGTGCAGACGTATGTGATCGAGTACACGCTGAGCGATGTCGTGCTGGCGCGGGACGACGGTACGGCTGATGAGTTCTACTGGGATCTGACCGACTTCGAACATGCGCAGCGCATCGAGCGTTTCACGGCCTCGATCTCGTTCGCGCCGCCGCTCCAATCGAAACTGAACGGCCAGATGCGATGCTACGCCGGCCCACCGAACTCCTCCGATGAATGCGCCCTTTCCGGGGCCGTGTCTCCGGAATCACCCATCAGGATCGGCCCCCTGCCGCTTGAGCCCCGCGAAGGCGTCACCGTCGCGGTCGGCATGACTCCGGGCGCGGTGGTACAGCCCTCGGCGCGGATACCGAGCTTCGCGCGGGACATGCTGCCTGCGATCCTCTCGGGCGTCGCGCTCGCGGTGTCGATTGCGGGCGCAATCGCAGCGACCGTGCTCGTGCGGAAACGCCGAGTTGGCCGCGGAGTGATCGTGCCCCAATACGAGGTGCCGCCCGAGCTTCCCCCGCTGCTCGCCGGGCCGCTCGTCGGGAAATCGGCCACAGCGGTTCCCGCTGAGTTGCTGCACCTGGCTCTGCGCGGTGTCACGCGTATCGAGGAGGTCGAAGGTCGGGGCGGGTTCTTCTCCGCGTCGAAGCCGAGACCGCGCATTCGCATGCTCGACATCTTCCAGGCAGGCGATCCGTTGGACGCAGAAGCCGCTCGCGCAATCTTCCCGACGCCGAATTCCGGGGAGGTCTTCGATGTTCCGAAGCAGAGTTCCTCGTTTGCGAGCAGTATGCAGAAGCTCCGTGCTCGTGGCGTTTCGGAAGCGCGGCAGCGCGGCTACTTCGAATCCGCCCACAGTCCCGTGGGGCGCGTGCTCGGGCTGATCGCACTCCCCCTCGCCGTCGCAGCGCTTGCGCTCGGGATCTTCGCGCTCACGCAGCGTCCGAGTGGCCTCTCCGTGATCGCAATCGTGTTCGCCGGCCTCTCGTTGATCCCCGCAATCATCGCGATCGTGAAGCATCGCGTGCACTCCCAGGCCGGTGCCGAGACACGCGAGTTTCTGCTCGGCGCCCGCATGTTCATCGAGGTTGCCGAGCAGCAGCGCATCGAGATGCTGCAGTCCTATACAGGCGCTGAACGACGAAGCGACGGGAGCGCCGACGTGATACATCTTTATGAGAAGCTGTTGCCGTACGCGGTGCTGTTCGGTCTGGAGAAGCACTGGAGCGGCGTGCTGCAGACCCGGTACGAACAGGATCCCGGATACGTGCCCGCCTGGTACCCGGCAGCCGCTGTGCACGGCATGAGCAGCTTCTCGAGCACGGTCTCCCAGTTCACGGGTTCGCTGTCGTCCTCGGTGAGCTATTCATCCAGTAGTTCAGGCGGCTCATCCGGTGGTGGGTTCGCCGGCGGAGGCGGAGGCGGAGGCTTCAGCGGAGGTCGCTAGGCTCCGGGCACAGCATACGACTACGGAGTCTCAGAAGCCGAGGCGACCCAGCGCCTTCGCGTCACGCTGCCACTCCTTGAGCACCTTGACGCGCAACGACAGAAACACGCGGCGGCCGGTAAGCGCCTCGATGCTGATGCGGGCGCGCTCGCCCACATCGCGCAGGCGTGACCCTCCCTTACCGATGACGATGCCCTTCTGACTATCGCGCTCGACGTAGATCGACGCGTAGATCTCGAGCAGTCCCGGCGCGTCGCCGTCGCCTTCGCGCTCCTCGCGGTCGTCAACGGTCGCAGCGAGCGAGTGCGGCAGCTCTTCACGCGCGCCCTCGAGTGCGGCTTCGCGGATGAGTTCGGCGATGCGGTCGTCTTCGCCCTCCTCCGTCGTCCGGTCGGCCTCGTAGAGCGGGGGCGAGTCGGGCATCAGGTCGAGCAGCAGGTCGGTCAGCACGTCGAGTTGCTCGCTCGTGACCGATGAGATCGGCACGACAGCATCCCACTCGCGCAGTGCGCCGAGCCGGGCCAGCTGATCGATGATCTCAGTGCGTGATGCCTGGTCGACCTTGGTGAGGATCGCAACCTTCCGTGCACGCGGGAAGTCGTCGAGTCGGTCGTTGATGAAGCGATCGCCAGGGCCGAGCTTCTCGTTCGCCGGGACGCAGAACCCGATGACGTCGACGTCGCCGAGCGTCGTCTCGACGAGGGCATTGAGTCGTTCGCCGAGCAGTGTGCGCGGGCGGTGAATGCCCGGCGTATCGACGATGATGAGCTGGCCGTCCGGACGGTGGAGGATCCCGCGGATCACCCGTCGCGTCGTCTGCGGCTTCGGGCTCGTGATCGCGATCTTCTCACCCACCAGCGCGTTCGTCAGTGTCGACTTCCCGACGTTCGGACGTCCGACGAAAGACACGAAACCTGCGCGGTGGCGATGATCCTCCGCCGACTCGTCTCCGGCTACATCATTGCTCACGGCGCTCCTTCTCCCTGGGCGGCAGAACCCGGCGTTGGGTCCGCTGAGTGCAGCGTATCAAGAACCTCGTCATGCTCGCCGTCCCCACCGACCCAGCGTGCTCGAACCGTGACCAAGCGCTGTCTGCGCCGTTGCGTCGCCAACGCAGTGAGCTCGATCCCCTCGACCACCACGCGGTCACCCAGCTCGGCCAGCCGACCGAGATGCTTCGAGACGAGCCCGCCGACGGTGTCGACGTCGTCGTCCTCGAGATCGATACCGAAGATCTCACCCAACCGATCCACCGGCAGGCGCGCGCTGACGGCGAACCCGCCCGAATCATCCAGGACGATCTCCGGGGCTTCCCGATCGTGCTCGTCGTTGATGTCGCCGAGGAGCTCTTCGATCAGGTCCTCGAGACTGACGAGTCCCGAGATCCCCCCGTACTCGTCGACGACCAGCGCCAGGTGGTTGGCCTCCCGCTGCATCTGGCGCATGAGATCGTCTGCGCGCTGCACCTCGGGTACGAAGCGCACCGGCTTCATGATGCGCGACACCGGGGTGCTGTCCGCTTCGTCCTGGCGACGCATGACAAAGCCGATCGCATCGCGCAGATGGGCCACACCCACCACATCGTCCACATCCTCGGTCACCACCGGCACCCGAGAGTGACGAGAGACGTGGATCTGCTCGAGAGCCTCCGCCACGGTCGCATCGGCATCGATGGTGACCATGTCGATCCTGGGCACCATGACCTCGCGCACAAGCGTGTCGCCGAACTCGACCAGCGAGTGGATGTAGTCGCGGTCGTCGCTCTCGAGCAGCGCGTGCTCCGCGGCCTGATCCACCATTGAGAGCAGCTGCTGCTCATCGCGAATTCCCGACCCGCCGCTGCTGCCCGGAGTCACACGATCTCCGAAGCGCCTGAGCGCGTGGGCGAGCGGACCGACCAGCACACGCACGGCGCGCACGGCAGGCGCTGCGAAGCGGATCACCGCATCCGGGTGGTGCGTACCGACGGATCGAGGGCTCGTGCCGACCAGCACGAACGAGACCGCCGTCATTACGAGCGTGGCAAGTGCGAGCTCCAGCCACAGTCGATCAAGCGTGTAAGCGACGACCAACGTGATGAGCACGGCTGCGAACGTCTCCGCGAACACCCGCGCGAAGCCGAGCGCGCCACGGTGCATGGACTCGTCTTCGGCGATCGCCCTGATGGCTTTGCCACTCCGACCGGATTCCTCGGCGAGCGACAGCAGCTCAGCGCGGGAGCGGACACCGAGCGCCGCGTCGACGGCGGCGAGCAGACCACCGATGCCCAGCAGGATCGCTGCACCCGAGAGCAGCAGCGCGATCAGTGGGCCGCTCACCGGGCCCGCTCTCGCATCGCGAAAGCAAGCAGCAGATCCCGTTGCAGGCCGAACATCTCGGCCTCCTCATCGGGCGTCGCATGATCGTAGCCGAGCAGGTGCAGCATGCCATGGGTCTGCAGCACCGTCGTCTCCTGCAGCAGATCGTGTCCGGCCGCTTCGGCCTGCCGTTCAGCCACCTGCGGGCAGATGACGATGTCACCGAGGAGACCCGCGGGAGTGACCGCGTCGGGTCGGCCGGGACGCAGTTCATCCATCGGGAAGCTGAGTACATCAGTCGGCCCAGGCAGGCCCATCCACTGCTCGTGCAGTCGAGAAATGGCCGCCTCGTCGACGAAGATGACGCCCAACTCGGTGTCAGGGTGCACGTGCATCGATTCCATCACGAAATCCGCGAGACGCTGGAGCAGCTCCTCATCCAGTTGATAGTCCGATTCGTTGTTGATCTCGACGCTCATGCGCCGTCCTCCTCTGCGCGCGCGTTCCGGCCGCGCTCGTCATGATCAGCGTAGGCGTCGACGATACGACCCACCAGGCTGTGTCGCACGATGTCGTCGGCGGAGAGTTCAGCGAAATGGATACCGTCGACTTCACGCAGAATACGGCGCACCTGACGGAGTCCGCTCGCGGCGATCGGCAGGTCGACCTGCGTCACATCGCCGGTCACGACCATCTTGGAACCGTATCCGAGTCGTGTGAGAAACATCTTCATCTGCTCGGGCGTCGTGTTTTGCGCCTCGTCGAGGATGACGAACGACTCATTGAGGGTGCGGCCGCGCATGTACGCGAGCGGCGCAACCTCGATGGTGCCGTTCGCGAGCAGCTTCGGTACGATCTCGGCGTCCATCATCGACCCCACTGCATCGAAGAGCGGCCGCAAATAGGGGTCGATCTTGTCTTCGAGTGAGCCCGGCAAGTACCCGAGTCGCTCCCCCGCCTCGACGGCGGGGCGCGTAAGGATGATCTTCGAAACCTCGCGGCGCTGCAGGGCCTGCACGGCCTTCGCCATCGCGAGATACGTCTTGCCGGTGCCGGCCGGGCCGATCCCGAACACGATCGTGCTGTCTTCGATCGCTGTGACGTAGTCTCTCTGCCCGCGCGTCTGCGGGCGCACGGCACGTCCGCGCACTGTGAGAATCGGCTCCGATAGGAGTCGCGCAGCGCCGGTCCCCTCGCCCTCGTGGACCATGCGCGTGACCTCTCTGATGTCGTGCGGCGACGGATCTCCGCCTCGCCTGGCGAGCTCGAGAATCTCGCCGAGCACATGCTCGGCGGCACGTACCTCGTCGACCTCGCCGCGCAGGGTCATGATATGGTCCCGGGCGTGAAATACGACGTCGGGGTGCTGCTCGCGCAGATCCGCGAGCAACTGGTCACGGTGCCCGAGAAAGGTCGCAAGATCGACCCCGGTCAGCTGCACGGTGCGTTCGAGTCGAGCGGAGCGGTCGAGCCGCTCAGTGCGCCCGGGCTCGGGCTCTGACTCAGGAGCCAACGAGGGATCCCTCGCCGAGACCGTCGCCCGCGAGCACGTGGGCGTGCACGTGGAACACGGTCTGCCCGGCCTTCGCGCCGCTGTTGAAGATGAGTCGGAACTCCCCCTCGGCGAGTTCGTCGGCGAGACGCTTCGCGACACTCACCATGTCGGCGAGTGTCGCAGGATCGCCTGCGGCGAGCTCGACGACATCGCGGTACTCGGTGCTCTTCGGAATGACGAGCACGTGCACGGGCGCCTGCGGCGAGATGTCGGGGAACGCAATGACGCGGTCGGTTTCAGCGAGGATCTCGACAGGGATCTCGCCGGCGACGATCTTGCCGAAAATGGTGTCTTCTGCCATGGGCGTCAGTCTACCGTCCTCATCTCTGTCAATATTTGTGTAACAAAACTGATTTTGTGTAACGATAGTGACCATGCTCGCGATTCTTGCCGTTCTCCTGTCGGCACTGTGCTTCTCGACTACTGCGAGTTCCCAGGTGCTCCTCGGCGTGGAGGCCTCTCCGATCTCGGTCGGCGCGGCGCGAGTCGTCGTAGGTGGCGCAATTCTCGCGACCATCGCCGTGCTGCGCGCACGACAGTCCACCGCCGCACGCGCGCGTCCGCATAACTACCGCCCTCCCCACGGTCTCCCCTCCTGGCTCCCGTTCGTCGTCGGCACGGCCGGCGTCATCGCGTACCAGCCGGCGTTCTTCGCGGGCGCAGCAATCAACGGCGTCGCCGTTGGCACCGTCGTCGCGCTGGGCTCGGCACCGGTGATGACCGGGCTCATCATGGGCATTCTGGAGCGCCGCATCCCTGGCCCGAGGTGGCTCATCGCCACAGCGCTCGCACTCTGCGGCATGTTCCTGGTGTCCGGGTTGCTCTCGGGAGCCGGCGCCGGCGATGTCGATCCGATCGGACTCCTCAGCTCGGTCGGCGCCGGCGCCTCCTATGCCTGCTACACCATCGCAAGCAAGCGGCTCTTCGATCGCGGCTGGACCGCATCAACGACGGTGGGGACGATGTACGGCATTGCCGGTGCGTGCAGCCTGCCGCTCGTCTTCGTCGGCGGCGCCGGATGGCTGCTCACGCCACAGGGGGCGCTCCTCGCACTCTGGTTGGGCGCGGTGACCACTGCCCTCGGATACCTGCTCTTCGGGTGGGGGTTGACCCAGCTCGCGCCAACCACCGTCTCGACGCTGACGCTCGCAGAGCCGCTGCTCGCCACGCTGCTCGGTCTCGTCGTACTCGGAGAGCGTCTCTCGCTCGGAGCCGCGCTCGGCCTCGTCATCATCGCAACCGGCCTCATCGTCTTGAGCTTCCCGTCTCGCAGAAAGGCTCCCCATGTCTCCCTCGCCTGACCGCACCGCGTCGCCTGAACGCACCAGCTCACCTCCGCCGCGTGCGCAGCAGCTCATCGCGGACGCCATGCGCGCACGTATCCTCTCGGGAGATCTCGTACCCGGCGCACCGCTGCGCGAGGAGGAACTCGCCACCCGCTACGACGCCTCACGGCACACTGTCCGCTCAGCGCTCCTCCTGCTTGCGGCGGAACGCCTCGTGCACACAGCGCCGTATCGTGGCGCATGGGTCGCGTCCTTCGACGACGACGAGATACTGGCGCTGCAGGATCTGCGATGCGCACTCGAATCCGCCTCTGTTCGCATCCTCCACAGACGCCACGGTGACGTGTGGCCACGACAGGTACTGCGTCCACTCGAGTACGCGTTGGAAGAACTCGCCGACGCCGAGACCTCGAGGTCGAGAACGCAGACCTCGAACATGCAGATCTCGAGCAATGACGACACAGGTGCCGAACCCGACTCCGCCGCGATGCGCATCTCCCGCGCCCATGTCGCATTCCACGATGCTCTCGTCAGGGCGTCGGAGAGCGAGCGCATCATCGAGGCGTACGAACGCATCGGATCGGAGATCCTGATGCTCACTGCGCACGTGCGTCCGCATTATGAACCGGGAGCCTTCGAACCGCAGCACCGCGACTATCTGCGCGAGGTGCAAACCGGTGATGTCGAAAGCGTGTGGCGCCACCTCTCAGTGTCCACCGAGCTCCTTCTTGCTCATCGAGACTGAGCTCACCGGAAACCGAGCTCATCGAAGCAAAGGCTCGCACTCCTGCGATGGCAGCCCCGTCTTACCAGCGCCCCAATTCGACGTTCAGTACCGCAAGCGCCGCGGGGCCGGCCGACGAGGTGCGCAGGACCGTGTCGCCCAGGAGCACGATCTGGGCGCCCGCATCCTCGAGCGCATCGATCTCGCGATCGCTGAACCCGCCTTCGGGGCCGACGACGAGGTAGACATCGAGCGGTGAGTCGTTCCGGCTCAGAGCTTCTCGCGCCCAGCCGGTCAACGGCCCGCTGCCGCGTGGGTGCAGCACGACGACATGGGCTTCACCTGCCGCAGCGAGGTCGCACAGATCACGCAGGGTGGTGACGGGTCCGATGCCCGGGATCCGCGCTCGCATGGACTGCTTGGCGGCCTCTCGGGCGATGCGCTGCCACTTCGCGATTCCCTTCGCCGCCTTCTCGGAGCCACCGGCACCATCCCAACGCGACACCGAGCGATCGGCCTGCCACGGCAGGATCGCGTCCGCACCGAACTCGGTCGCCTGTTCAACGGCGCGCTCGTCGCGATCGCCCTTTGCGAGCGCCTGCACCAGTACGAGACGGGAAGTGGGCGCTGCCACGTCGCTGACCTCTTCGAGCCGCACTGCGAAATGGTCTCGCTCGGCCGCCTCGACGGTACCGAGGCCCTGCACGCCTCGGCCGTTTCCGACGAGGATCCGCTCACCGACTCGCAGCCGGCTCACGCGGACCGCATGACGCGCTTCCTCGCCCGTCACCTCGATACGGGCGCCGGGCGTGAACTCCTGAGAGCTCAGCCCCTCGGCGAAGTAGAGGTTGGCCACGGCGCTCAGCCCTGCTTGAAGAAGCGATCTCGAATCTTGCCGAAGAAGCCCTGATGGAACTCGCCCAGCGAGGGGCCTTCATCCTTGCGCAGTGCGGCGAACTGCCGTACGAGCTCGCGCTCCCGACTCGAGAGCTTCGTCGGCGTCGCGACCTGCACCGCGATCTTGAGGTCACCGCGATTCGTGGTCTGCAGGCCCTGAATGCCTCGGCCTCGTACCGTCAGGATGTCACCCGATTGGGTTCCCGACGGGATCTCGACGCGAACTTCGCCGTCGAGACCCGCAAGCGTCGCGTCGGTGCCGAGTATCGCGTCTGGCATGCCGACGTGCACCGTGCAGAGCAGGTCATCGCCGTCCCGGCTGAAGATGTCATGGTGCGTGACCCGGAACTCGATGAAGAGATCGCCGTTGGGCCCTCCGCCTGGCCCGACCTCTCCCCCGCCGCGCATCTGCATACGTGTGCCCGTATCGATTCCCGAGGGAATGTCGACCGGCAACGTACGACGCTCCCGAATGCGCCCCTTGCCCCCGCATTCGAGGCACGGGTGCTCGATGACCGTGCCGTACCCCTGGCAGCTGCCGCAGGGATGCATGGTCACCACGTTGCCGAAGAGCGAGCGCACCTGACGCTGAACCTGGCCCTGCCCGTGGCAGACGTCGCAGGTGACCGGCGAGGTTCCCGGCTGACAGCAACTTCCCTCGCAGGTGCCGCACAGCACCGCTGTGTTGATGGAGATATCGCGGTGCACGCCGAAGACCACCTCGTCGAGCGAGACGTCGACGCGGATCATCGCGTCTTCTCCGCGCTCGGAACGCGAACGAGGGCCGCGCTGGCCACCGCCGAAGCCGCCACCGCCGAAGAAGGTCTCGAAGATGTCGCCGAAGCCGCCGCCACCGCCGAAGCCCTCGGAGCCGCCGAGGTCATAGCGCTGCCGCTGCTCAGGGTCGCTCAGCACATCGTAGGCGTGCGTCACGTTCTTGAACTCCTCGGCAGCCTCTTCCCCCGGGTTCACATCCGGGTGCAGCTTGCGCGCGAGCCTCCGGTAGGCCTTCTTGATGTCCTCCGGCGACGCGTCGCGCGCAACCCCGAGCGTCTCGTAGTGATCGGCCAAAACGTGGTTCTCCTCGTGGTGGTGTGTACAGGTTCGGTGATGTGAACAGGTGCGGTGGGTCCGGGCGTAACAGGCTCGCGGTCAGCGTTCCTCGCCGATCAGGCGATTCAGGTATCGGGCCACAGCGCGCACCGTCGCGATGTTTCCCGCGTAGTCCATGCGCATGGGGCCGAGCACTCCGATGCGCGCGGGCGGATCACCCGCCGCTTCGTAGTTCGACACGATGACGGAGGTGGTCTGCAGCCCGTACGCTTGATTCTCCCGACCGATCGAGGCGGCGACCCCGCGGCTGTCGTGAGCCAGCTCGTCGAAGAGGCGCAACAGCGTGACCTGCTCTTCGATTGCCTCAAGCACCGCGGGGAGAGTGCCCTCGAACCCGTCGGACTGCGAGAGCCGTGCTGCTCCCGCGATCGTGATGCGCTCGCTCCGATTCGCACGGAGCTGCGAGCCGACGACGTCGAGCACGCGCTCGACCACCTCGACCTCCTGAGGGCCGGCCCACTGGCCGAGACTCTCTTCAAGCGTGCTGATCGCGTCGATGCCGGCTTCGACGTCAGCTCCGACCAGTGCGCCTGCGATCCGATCGCGAAGCCCGTGCATCCATGCCTCGGCCACTTCGTTCGCCGGCAGCCAGGCGAGCTGCTGCTCGACGACTCCGCTGCCCAGGATCAGCACGCACAGCACCCGATCCTCACCGATCGATACCAGGTCGATATGTCGCACGACGGTTCGCCGCAGCGACGGGTACTGCACCACGGCGACCTGATTGGTGAGCTTCGAGAGCAGGCGGACGGTTCTGCTGAGCGTGTCCTCAAGATCGTGGGATTCGCCGAGGAAGCGTTCGATTGCACTGCGCTGGGCGGAACTCAGCGGCCGGATGCTGGCGAGCGTATCGACGTAGAGCCGGTAGCCCTTGTCTGTCGGCACACGCCCAGACGAGGTGTGCGTCTGCGTGATGAGTTCGTCTTCTTCGAGCAACGCCATGTCATTGCGAATCGTCGCGGCCGACACGCCGAAGCTGTGTCGCTCGACGATCGCCTTCGATCCGACCGGCTCGTTCGAAGCGACGTAATCGCCCACGATCGCGTGGAGAACGGCGAGACTCCGCTCGGAGACTCCATGATCGACGACCATGACACCTCCCGTACTCATCAGGATCGCTCCGCGAATCAATCATTCTGGCACTCGGGCCACGCGAGTGCCAGTCTACCGCAGGTACTCTCCTGGCGGGATTCAGAAAACAGCAGTGCTCAAGACCCGAGCAGGCGATGAACGACCGTGTCGGCGAGCAGGCGCCCCCGCAACGTCGGAACAACGCGCGCCTCGCTGCCTCCGGCACCGATTGCCGCTCGACCATCGATGAGCGCATCCGCGATGAGCCCCGGTACCGCACGCCGCTCGTCAGCCGTCAATACGCTGATGGGCAAGCCGTCGGTGATCCTCGTCTCGAGCAGCACCCGCTCGCTCCGGCGGCTCTCATCATCGAGCGCCTCGCGAGCAAGCGCTGGTGACGCACCGGCGCCGATCCGGTCGGCGTAAGCACGCGGATGCTTGACGTTCCACCATCGCACTCCTCCGACGTGACTGTGCGCGCCGGGGCCGACTCCCCACCAGTCGGCACCCTGCCAGTACGAGAGGTTGTGCCGCGAGCGGGTCTCCGGGCTGCGGGCCCAGTTGCTGATCTCGTACCAGTCGTATCCGGCCTGGCCCAGCAGTCGGTCGGCCAACTCGTACATCTCGGCATGCAGGTCATCATCTGGTTCCGCGACCTCACCCCGTCTGATGCGAGCGGCGAGCTTGGTGCCCCGTTCGACGATCAGCGCGTAGGCCGACAGGTGATCGGGGTCGCAGGCGAGCGCAGCGTCGAGCGAACGTCGCCAGTCGCCGATGCTCTCACCCGGGGTTCCGTAGATGAGATCGAGGCTGACCTGCAGGCCGGCCTTCCTCGCCCACTCCACCACGAGCGGCACTCGCTCCGGCGTATGCGTGCGATCGAGCACACTGAGCACGTGCGGAACTGCGGACTGCATGCCAAAGCTGACACGCGTGAATCCGGCTTCTGCGAGTGTCGCAAGATACCGCTCGTCGACGGAGTCGGGGTTCGCCTCAGTCGTGACCTCGGCTTCGGCCGCGATGCCCCACGTATCTCGGATGCCCGCCAGCATGGCGGCGAGATCATCCGCAGGAAGGAGTGTCGGAGTGCCCCCGCCGAAGAAGACGGTGGAAGCCGGCCGCTTAGGTGCATTTCCCATTCGCAAAACCTCAGCGCCGAAGCGCATCTCGGCGATCGCCTGCGCAGCGTATCCCGCCTGCGACGCGCCGTCGCCGAGTTCGCTCGCCGTGTAGGTGTTGAAGTCGCAATACCCGCAGCGCACTCTGCAGTACGGCACATGCACGTAGACGCCGAAGTCCCGCGTCTCGGCCCCATCGAAGGCCGAAGATGGGAGCGAACCATCAACGGGCGCCGGTTCGCCGTCAGGCAGCGCGCCCGCCACGCTCAATACTCCTGCGCAGAATCTGCAGGTCCGGCCTCGGTAGCCTGGGCGGCCTCCAACGACTCAGGAGCCTCGGCAACCTCCGACGTCGCCGCCTGCGGGCCGAGCGCCTCGATCTGCTTCCGCACGGCTGCGATGGCGCTCTTGAGCAGCGATCGCGCCTTCAGCCCGAGTACTCCCGATGACGGGGCGGTGAGAAAACCACGTGCGACCGCCCAGACAGATTCGTCTTCACGATGCTCGACGAAGTACAGCACCTCACCGATGACACCATCTGTATCCGCGGTTCCCCATGCGAAGCCCACGCGTCGAGGCTCTTCGACCGTGTAGACCACCATGACGCGCCGCGACTCAGTCGTGCGGTCGCGCACGTAGTCGGCAGTCGTCCCGGCAGTCAGATACGGTTCGCCATCCGGGCCGAAGCGATCCTCAGCCCCCTCCGGAGGCACGGGACGCCCCTCCGGATCGAAGACCACACCGCCGTAGCGCTCGCCCTCGCCGCGTTCGACTTCGGTCACCGCTCCCCCGGCCCGCGACTGCGCGTTCCAGGTCATCAACAGGCTCGACGCGGTGAGGTAACGCTCCTGGCCGCTGCCGAGGCGCACCGACTCCTCGAACGGCGTGCTGCCCTCAGGAGGGAACCGCAGCAGATCCGGCGCGCGCGACGCACCGACTGCCGCGTACGACATCGGCATGCCTGCGTAGTTGCTGCGGCGCTGCGGGCCGCCGGTCTCGTCGCTCACTTGCCGGCCTCCTTGCCCTCCACGTCACCGGACAGCGCAGCGATGAAGGCCTCCTGCGGCACTTCCACGCGCCCGACCATCTTCATGCGCTTCTTGCCTTCCTTCTGCTTCTCGAGCAGCTTGCGCTTGCGGCTGATATCACCGCCGTAGCACTTGGCCAGCACGTCTTTGCGGATCGCGCGGATCGTTTCGCGCGCGATGACGCGAGATCCGATCGCAGCCTGGATCGGTACCTCGAATTGCTGGCGCGGGATCAGCTTACGCAGGCGCTCAGCCATCATCGTGCCGTAGTGATACGCATTGTCGCGATGCACGATCGCGCTGAACGCATCGACCTTGTCGCCCTGCAGCAGGATGTCGACCTTCACGAGATCCGCCTCCTGCTCTCCCATCGGCTCGTAGTCGAGGCTCGCATAGCCTTGCGTACGGCTCTTCAAGTGATCGAAGAAGTCGAAGACGATCTCGCCGAGCGGCATCGAATAGCGCAGCTCGACGCGCTCTCCCATGTACTCCATGCCCATGAGGCTGCCGCGGCGGCTCTGGCAGAGCTCCATGATCGCGCCGACGTAATCCTTGGGGGCGAGGATCGCCACCCGCACGACGGGTTCGCGCACGCTCGAGATCTTGCCCTCGGGGTACTCGGACGGGTTCGTCACGGTCGTCTCGCTGCCGTCTTCGCTCGTGACTTCGTAGACCACGCTCGGCGCGGTGGCGATCAAGTCGAGGTCGAACTCTCGGCGCAGGCGCTCGGAGATGATCTCGAGGTGCAGGAGGCCGAGGAACCCGCAGCGGAAGCCGAAGCCGAGCGCCACCGAGGTTTCGGGTTCGTACTGCAGTGCGGCGTCGGAGAGCTTCAGCTTGTCCAGTGCCTCGCGCAACACGGGATAGTCGCTGCCGTCGATGGGGTACAGGCCGGAGAAGACCATGGGTTTCGGATCGGTGTACCCCGGCAACGGCTCTTCGGCACCGCGGATCTTCGTGGTGACGGTATCTCCGACCTTCGACTGGCGCACGTCTTTCACACCGGTAATGAGATACCCGACCTCGCCGACCGCGAGGCCCTTGGAGGGCTTCGGTTCTGGCGATGAGACACCGATCTCGAGCGCCTCGTGCTCAGCGCCGGTCGACATCATCTGAATCTTCTCGCGGGGAGAGAGCTTCCCGTCGACCAGTCGCACGTAGGTGACGACGCCACGATAAGGATCGTAGACCGAGTCGAAGATCATCGCGCGTGCGGGCGCGTCGGCGTTGCCGACCGGTGCCGGCACCCGCTCGACAACGCGGTCGAGCAGCCCCTCGACGCCGATTCCGGTCTTCCCCGAGACTGCCAGGATGTCCTCCGGGTCGCCGCCTATGAGGTCGCAGATCTCCCGAGCGACGCGCTCCGGCTCCGCCGCGGGCAGATCGATCTTGTTGAGCACCGGGATGATCTCGAGATCGTTCTCCATTGCGAGGTAGAGATTCGCGAGCGTCTGGGCCTCGATGCCCTGTGCCGCATCGACGAGCAGAATCGCCCCCTCGCAAGCGGCGAGCGACCGGGACACCTCATAGCTGAAGTCGACGTGACCCGGGGTATCGATCATGTTGAGCGCATAGGAGTCGCCTGCGACATCCCAGTGCATGCGCACGGCCTGCGACTTGATCGTGATGCCGCGCTCGCGCTCGATATCCATGCGGTCGAGGTACTGGGCGCGCATCTCGCGCTCGGGCACCGTCCCGGTAATCTGGAGCATGCGATCGGCGAGCGTCGACTTGCCGTGGTCGATGTGCGCGATGATGCAGAAGTTGCGGATCTTCGCGGGGGCGGTCGACGCCGGCGCTGGGGGGTTCACACTGCGAGGAGACATTGTCGGCCATTATCCCACAGCGCGAGCCTGCGGGTTGCCGCCGCCGATACTGGGGAATCCTCGCCTCAGCAGTGCGCGAAACGCGGCGTCTCTGCTAAAGTGGATTCTTGGCTTGCGTGTGGATGACATCCGCACAACCCGCGAGGTGCCCTCTCTCGCCGCGCGGTCAACCCGTCAAACCTTTACGTTTAAGGACACAACCCAACGTGGCAAATATCAAGTCGCAGATCAAGCGCATCAAGACCAACCAGAAGGCGACCGACCGCAACCGCGCCTACAAGAGCGAGCTCCGCACCGTCGTGCGTGCCGCACGCGAGGCCATCGCGGCCGGCGACAAAGCTGCCGCCGAGTCGAAGCTGCAGACCGCATCGCGCAAGCTCGACAAGGCCGTTTCCAAGGGCGTCATCCACAAGAACCAGGCCGCGAACCGTAAGTCGAAGCTCGCCGCCAAGGTCGCTGCGCTCTAAGTCTTCTGCTGCACGCAGCAGCTGCGAAAGAACCCCGCTTCGGCGGGGTTTTTTCATGTCCGCGGGCTTTCAGACCAGCGGTTGCGCTGCCGGCTCAGCCGCGTCCGCGCCGGGCGACGAAGAGCAGGTAGCGCTCGAGCGCGAACTCGGGGTCACGGCTTCCGCCTTTGAGCAGCCACTCCGTTTCGGCCGCGAGATCCAGGCATCGGGCGAGGTCTTCCTCACGCCAGCCTCGCACCTCGCGTTGGGCGCGCTCCACCTGCCAGGGCGCCATACCAAGCTGCTTGGCGAGCTGACCGCCGCTGCCTCGCACCCCGAAGACCCGCGCCATCGCGCGCACCTTCATATTGATCGCAGCCAACAGCGGAATTGCCGCGGTGCCTGTCGATAGTGCCTGACGCAGGAGCACGAGCGCGTCAGCCGCCCGCCCCGCCGTCGCCGCGTCGGCGACTTTGAAGCCCGTCGTCTCGACGCGACCCTCGGTCGCCCGACCCACCTCTTCCTCGGTGATTCGTGGACCCGAATCGGAGACGAGCTGCGCGCAGGCACCCGCCAGTTCGCCGAGACCGCCCGAGTACGCAGCCGAGAGCATGCGCACGGCGCCGGGCGATGCCTGCGCCCCCAGGCGACGGAACTCCGCCTGTACAAACGCATGGCGATCCTGATCGCGCTTGACCTCGGGACAGAGCACCTCGATGCCACCACCAGCGCCAGATCGCACCAGGTCGAGCAGCGCTTTGCCGCGCTGCCCACCCGCATGTCTGAGCAGCAGTGTGGTGTCATCCGCGGGCGCCGCGACGTACCGCTTCGCATCTTCGAGGAACGCATCGGTGCACTTCTCGACCGCGTCGACTCGGATCAGCCGCGGTTCGGCGAAGAGCGACGGGCTCGCGACGGTGAACAGCTCCCTCGCGGCATACGCGGCGGCATCGATATCGTGCACTTCGAGAGCATCGTTGCTCTGCCGCAACGATGTCCGGATAGCCTGCGCGCTGCGATCCGCCAAGAACTCCTCGGGCCCGCTGATCAGCACGACCGGGGCGGGCTGCGCTTCGCTCCACTCGAGCTGCGGGATCTTCGCCTTCGACGCCGTCCGGCTCTTCGCACTTCCGCTCGCTGCTGCCACCCCTCAACAGTAGCGCGCGCCTCCGACAAGTCGGCCCGCTCGACCCAGACCGAGAGCTCGCCCGCCCTGAGGGACACCGCGATCGCACCGTGTTCGTCAGTGCGCACCGAGCGTGTGCCGGTCGCATCGAGCATGCGCAGGGTGTCTCCGGTCGGATGCCCGTATCCGTTGTCTGGGCCGACTGAGATGAGTCCGAGATCTGCTCCGATCGCACGGTACAGCTCAGGCGCCTGGTCTCGAGACCCGTGGTGGGCGACCTTCACGACGTCGGCGCGCAGGCGCTCGCCCCATCCGAGCAGCAGGGCAAGCTGCTCCTCCTCCCCCGTGTCGCCGAGCAGCAGAGTCGAGATTCCGGCTGTCTCGACGCGTATGACGAGGCTCGCTGCGTTCGTCGTGGCCGGGGTCGCACCGGGCTTCGGAGCGAGCACCTCCCAGGTCATGCTGCCACCGGGCGCACCACGCATCCCCTCGGCGCCGACAACGACGGGAACGCCGTGCTCGGTGAGCACGCGAAGCACCCATCGATCCGCCGCACCGTCGGCGTCGACCTGATCGAGTGCGTTCGGTGCGACCATCGCGGAATCCACACGCGAGGCGATGCGCTCGAGCGCGCCGACATGATCGGCATCATCGTGGCTGAGCACAAGCAGCGCAATACGCTCGACTCCGAACCTCCGCAGGCACGCCTCGAGCAGTTCGGGATCATCACCGGTGTCGACCAGCAAGACCTCACTTGGGTGGTCCGGATCGCGCAGCATGATCGCATCACCCTGCCCCACATCGCACGCTACGACCGCCCATCCGCGCGGTGTGGTCGCGACGTCGGTTGCGGGTACGACGAGCGTGACCGACAGCAGTACACCCAGGGAACCGCATGCGAGCAGGGCCGTCAGCGCCCGCCTTCCTCGATCAGGCTTCCACCTCTCAGCGCCCCAGAGCTCTCTCGATCGCCGCGCCGGGCTGCGCGCCCTGCTCAGTCGCCCGGAAGCCACTCCTGCTGCGAGCACGCCGGCTGCTTGGCAGGCCAGGAGGAGCAGGGCTCCGCCCCATCCTTCCGGCCAGTGCCACCTGCCGAAGGGAAGGTCGGCTGTCACCTCCGCCGTTGCAGACACCCAGCGCGTGGGCACACTCGCCAGCACGACCATCCAGTCGCCGAGTACGGGCGCGACCGGGAGCAGCAGCATCGCGAGCAGACCGAGTCCCGTGCCGACCGGCGCGGCGGGCGCAGCCAATAGGTTCGCGATGGTGCCGATCATCGGCAGACCCGGCTGGAGCAGGAGCAGGAGGGGCGCGCAGGAGAACTGCGCGGCGAGCACGACCGCGAGCGACATGGCGAGCGGCTTCGGAAGGCGAGCCTTTCGGCGGAGGAAGCGCTCAATTGTTGGCACGAGCAGGAGGATCCCGCCGGTGGCAGCGACCGAGAGGAAGAAGCCGGCCTGACGAGACTGCCACGGGTCGACCATCAGGAGGCCGAGCATCGCGACGGCCAGGGCAGGAAGAGCCAGGCCGCGTTTCCCGCCGAAACCCGAGAGCAGCATGACTCCCGCCATGAGTGCCGCACGCTGCACGCTTGCATCGGGCCCGACCACCACCACGAACCCGATCAGACCGGCACTTGCGAGCAGGAGGCGGATACGTCGCCCTGCGCCGAGGTACGTCGCCACCGCGACAACGGCCCCGATGACGAGCGCACAGTTCGCGCCCGAGACGGCTGTCAGATGCGTGAGCGAGGTTTCCAGCATCTGCTCCTCGAGCGGCTCGGGCACGAGTGACGTGTCGCCAACAGCGAACCCCGGGACGAGCTCCGCGCCCGGTTTCGATGCGGCGGCTTCGCGCAACGCACGACGCAGATGCGCTGCGACCCTCCCGACGCTCGGTCCCTGTGATGCGCTGGTCTCGATGTCGTCGACGTCGACGCCGAACGCGCTCTGAGAACCGGCGTCGAAGGCGCTCAGGCGTCCCACCAGCGCAACCGCGGTCCCCGGTGCCCAATCCGCAGGCGTGGCGCCCTCCAACCAGAGCAGCACCGGAACCTCGCCACGATCAGCCTCGATGTCAGCTCGTACCCATGCTCGTTCGTTCGGAGGCGCAGCAGCGGCACTCTCGACATCCACGGCCGCATCGGTCTGCGCGGTCGGAAAGCCGCTCAGAGTTGCTCGCAGCTCGATCCGCTCACCGGTTTCGCTTGCCGCACGCAACTCGGGCGAGTCCCGCACCTGCTCTAGTCCGTCGATGCGTACGGAAACGAGTACGAGCGCCGCACAGGTGACGGCAAGCAGCCGGAACGCCGTCACACCTGCTCGCCCCGGCGCACACGCCAGGATCAGCAGCACGAGACCAAGCCCGGCTGCGCCCGCAGCCACCCACAGCGCGACTCCCGGGACCCCGACCGCCCAAGCGGCAACGCCCCAGATCGCGATGGCAGGCAGCAAGATGCGCCATTGCCCCGGCGGCCCCCGGCGTCTCGCCGAGGATTCGGTCCGGCTCCCGGTCACTGCACGGAGACCCGATCGCGTATTCCCTCAAGAGTCTTCGCACCGATTCCCGAAACGCTGGTGAGCTGATCGACACTCGTGAACGCACCGTTCGCCTCCCGCCACTCGATGATTCTCTGCGCAAGCGCCGGACCGATACGCGGCAGTGTTTGCAACGCGGCTGCATCAGCGGCGTTCAGGTCGATGAGCGCCTCTCCACCTGCGCTTGCTCCGCCGGCACCTGCCCCTTCCGCTCCGCTTCCGGCCGCAGACGAGCCCGCCCCGGCGTTCTGCAGCTTCGCCGCAGCTTTGGCGTCCGGCACCTGGATCTGTTCGCCGTCGACGACCGTACGTGCGAGGTTCACCCCGGATAGCGCTGCCTGCTCAGTCGCGCCGCCCGCCGCAGCCAACGCGGCTTCAACCCTGGCGTCGCTCGGGAGTTCGTAGACGCCGGGCTCGCGTACTTCCCCGACAATGTGCACGAAGACGCGTGCGGGGCCGACATCGCTTTCCGCAGCGGCCTCGGTGCCCGCGAGATCGCCGTCGGCCTGCGCAGCTGCACCGGGGTCGGCATTCTGGACATGGGACCCCGAACCGTCGGCTTGAGAGTCCTCGTCCCACGCGTGCGGACGCGCGAGCACCACCACGATCGACACGATGATGGCCGCGAGGAGAACGGCGCCGCCCACGAGCATCGGTGCGCTGATCGCCCGAACCAGGCGTTGCGTGATGGCCTGCGGCGGCGCCCATTCGATCGGTTCAGGTATCTCGGGGCTGCGCGGTGCTGGCATGCGCCAACGCTACGGCGGTGTCGCGCGTCGGAACGCCGGTGCCCGCAGAAGCCGAGCAACTTCCGTCTGAACGCACACGAAAGCGGCCTGTGAAGCGAGACCCTACTGCTTCGCAACCGCGCCGGGATCCGAGCCGCTAGGGCTTGACCGCGATGCTCACGATCTTCGGGAGACGCACGATCACGTTCGTCACCGTGCCGTCGCCGATAGCCCGTTTGACGGCCTCGGAGGCCTGCGCCTGTGCTCGCGCGTCGGCCTCACTCGTCGATGCCGGCAGGGTCAGGCGATCCCGCACCTTGCCGTTCACCTGCACCACGAGAGTGATTTCATCTTCGACCAACAGCGATTCATCGGCGGCCGGCCACTGGGCGAGGGCGACCGTCGGCTCGAAGCCGAGCTTCGACCACATGTCCTCAGCCGTGTAGGGCGCGAAGAGCGACAAGATCACTGCGATCGCCTCGGCAGACTCGCGAACCGCGGCATCTGCAGCTCCGCAGCCGGAGTCGATCGCCTTTCGGGTCACATTCACCTGGTCCATGAGGCGCGCGACGACGACATTGAACTTGTAGGCCTCAATGAGCTTCGGCGCGTCGGCGAGCAGACTATGCGTATGGCGACGCAGCTCGGCATCTCCGGAGGAGAAGTCGGCGCCGGGGGCGCTCGCGACATCCTGCGCGACGCGCCAGGCGCGTGCCAAGAACTTGGCGGACCCCTGCACCGACACATCGGCCCAGTCGATATCGTCCTCGGGCGGCCCGGCGAAAGCGAGTGTCACACGCAGCGCGTCTGCGCCGTGATCGCGCAGCTCGGATGCGAACTCGACGAGGTTGCCCTTCGACTTCGACATCTTGGCGCCATCGAGCAGCACCATGCCCTGGTTGAGCATGTCCTGGAAAGGCTCGTCGAAGTCGATGTAGCCGAGGTCGTGCAGCACCTTCGTGATGAAGCGCGAATAGAGCAGGTGCAGGATCGCGTGCTCGACTCCACCCACGTACTGGTCGACCGGCCCCCATTTCTTCGCGGCTGCAGGATCGAACGCCTGCGTGTCGTCGTTCGCCGAGAGGAAGCGGAAGTAGTACCAGGAGCTGTCGACGAAGGTGTCCATGGTGTCGGGATCGCGGGTCCACGCCTCACCCGACGCGTCTGTGACCGTGGCCCACTCAGTGGCGCCACCGAGAGGCGACGTGCCCTTGGGCTTGAGATCGAGTCCATCCGAAGCAGGCAACTCGACGGGCAGCGACGCCTCGTCCACCGGTCGCATCTCACCGGCATTGTTGTCACCTGCGCCGTGCAGAATCGGGATCGGCGTTCCCCAGTAGCGCTGACGCGAGATCAACCAGTCGCGCAGGCGGTAGGTGGTGGACGCGCGACCGGTGCCACGCTCCTCGAGGACCTCGATCGCCTTCGCGATCGCTGCAGTCTTCGCGAGCCCGTCGAGTTCGGCAGAGTTCACCATCACGCCGTCCCCGGCAGTGGCGACGCCGCTCTCGGCCGGATGAGCTGCGGGCTCGCCGCTGTCGTCACGCACGTCGACCACGACGCGCACGGGCAGATCGAACTTCAGTGCGAAGTCGAGGTCGCGCTGATCGTGGGCCGGCACCGCCATGATGGCGCCGTGGCCGTAGTCGGCGAGTACGTAGTCCGCCGCCCAGACCGGAATGCGTTCACCGTTCACCGGGTTGACCGCGAAGTGGTCGAGGAAGACACCCGTCTTCTCACGATCCGCGTTCTGACGGTCGATCTCGCTCTGCTTCTGAGCTTCTTCAAGGTATGCCTGAAACTGCATGCGCACTTCGGGGGAAGCGCCGGCAGCCAGCTCGGCTGCGAGGTCGGAATCGGGCGCGACCACCATGAAGGTCGCACCGTGCAGGGTGTCTGGCCGAGTCGTGAAGACCGGCACCTTCTCCTCGCGCCCCTCGATCTCGAACTCGACCTCGGCGCCGCGCGAACGACCGATCCAGTTGCGCTGCATACCCAGCACCTTGGACGGCCACTTGCCCTCGAGCTGGTCGAGGTCTTCGAGCAGGCGATCCGCGTAGTCGGTGATGCGGAAATACCACTGCGTGAGCTTCTTCTTGACGACGACGGCCCCTGACCGTTCCGACGTTCCGTCTGCGAGCACCTGCTCATTGGCGAGCACCGTCTGGTCTACCGGGTCCCAGTTGACCCAACTGGCCTTGCGGTATGCGAGGCCCTTCTCGTACATCTTGAGGAACAGCCACTGGTTCCACCGGTAGTACTCGGGATCGCTCGTGTGCAGCACCCGGCTCCAGTCGAACGAGGGCGCGTAGTTGCGGAAGGACGCCTTCTGCTGGTCGATGTTCGCGTAGGTCCACTCGCGCGGATCGACGCCACGCTTGATCGCAGCGTTCTCGGCAGGCAGGCCGAAGGAGTCCCAGCCGATCGGATGCAAGACGTCGTAGCCGCGACCGCGCCAGTAGCGCGCGAGCACGTCGCCGAAGCAGAACGCTTCTGCGTGCCCCATGTGCAGGTCGCCCGACGGGTACGGGAACATGTCGAGCACGTACTTCTTCGGGCGCCCGGTATCTGCGTCGTCGACTTCGAAGGGCTTCAGCTCTTCCCAGACCGGAAGCCAGCGCTCTTGAATAGCCCGGAAGTCGTAGCTCTGCTGCTCCTGCTGGTCGGACACACACACCTCGATCGTTGTTCGGATCGGCCCGCATTCGGCGGGCACGCACACATACCTCCAGATTACCGCGTCTCGCGGGGTCCCTTCGCCGCGCGCTCAGGCGTGCCGAGCACGCCGAGTGCGCCGAGCAGCGATCGAGCTTTCAAGTGCTTCTCCTCAAGCTCTCGTTCGGGGTCGGAATCGGAAGTCACTCCCCCGCCGGCCCCCACGAGCGCGCGAGCTTCCCCTCCGCCGACCCCGCGCAGCTCGACGCTGCGGATCGTCATCGCGAGTTCAGCAGCGCCTCCCGCATCGATCCACCCGAAACAGCCCGAGTAGAGGCCTCGGGGCCCGGGCTCGAGTTCCGCAAGAATGTCGACCGAACTCCGCTTCGGGGCACCGGTCATGGATCCGCCGGGGAAACAGGTCTCGATGGCATCGCAGATCCCCGCTCCATCTGCGAAGACACCGTGCACCGTGCTCACGAGTTGGTGGACATGCGGGTGGCTCTCGACACGCAGGAATCCTTCGACTGCGACGGTCCCGGTGTTGCACACCCGACTGAGGTCGTTGCGCATGAGATCGACGATCATCAGGTTCTCGGCTCGCTCCTTCGGGTCCGATCGGAGCTCGTCTGCGAGCTCCGCATCCCGCACCGGATCGACGCTGCGCGGCCGAGTGCCCTTGATCGGGTGCGTGGCGACTCCGAGCCCGGCCTCCGTCGGGTATGCGCTCAGGAAGCGCTCCGGGCTCGCACTCACGAGCGCTCGATCGCCTGCGACGATCACCCCGCCGCGCACGGCCGGGCCCCCGGCGGCACGGAACGCGGCGAAGAGATCCAAGGGATCCGCCGCGGCGGGGGCGTCCCTGATCTCGGCGGTGTCGGTCAGGCAGAGCACATACGCATCTCCGTTCCGTATCGACTCGCGACACGCCTCAACCCGCGCACGGTAGGCGGCATCGGTGAGCCGCCACTCCGCCGCCACCACTTCCTCTTCCCGTTCGGATCCCAGCGTGTCATCCGCAGTGCTCACCGCGGTGTTCACCTCAGTATTCACCGCAGTGTTCACCGCAGCGCTCGCCACCGCGAATGCCTCAAGCCAGGCGTCGAGAGCGTCCTCGGAAGCGCCGCGCAGTTCAGCACGGTTCTCGTCGTGCTGGATCGCCAATACGGTGTCGACACGCAGCGCGACAGCCGGTGGCGCATCGTCCGGATGCGCCACCACAGGATGCCGATGAGCAGCACCGCCATCGATATCGAGGAGCGCCACACCGAACTCGTACCCGAGGGCGACCACCCACCCCTCGTGGAATCCCGCTCTCGGTTCGTCCTCCCTCGGAGGTGCAAGCTCAGAAAGGAACTCTTGCTCACGCCCGGGTTCGGCGATCCTGACCTCGTTTGCTACGCCGAGATAGCTCACCCGCGCTTCGCCGGGCGCCGGGCGTTCACCGTCAAGCCAGAACCAGCCGCGCTGAACGGTATCCGCGCGGTCGCCAGGACGTGTCTGCCCAGCCATCCGCGCGAGCGCTCGCGCGGCCCGCTCAGCGTCGATCGAGCACGAGAGCACGCGCACTGCACTCGCCGACCCACCCGCCATCATGGGAATCAGCGTAGCGGGCACCGCTACGATCGACGCATGCGAGAAGGAACAGGTGCTCCGCTGCTGGTTGCCGACTCGTTCCGTGTGCGCACGAACCCGCTGACTCGGGCTGCTGAGGTGCGCGGCTGGCACCTGCACCTCGAACGGTTCGCTCGATCAGTGGAGAGTGTTCTGGACGAGCGGGCGACCCTCCCGATCGAGGACTTCCTCTCCGAGTCCGCGACGCGCATCGCCGAGTACGGCGCAGGTTTCCCGCGCCTCGAGCTACTCGGCATCGCCGACCACTCGCCCTCGCTGCACCTCTCACTGCGGCCACTCCCGACACTCACGGAGACGCTCGAACTCCGTTCCACTGGGCACCTCCGACTGGAGGCACCGTGGCTCAAGGGCCCGAATCTCGTCCGGCTCATGGACTTGAACCGCGAGCTCGGTGCCGAAGCGCTGCTGCTCGACCCTGCGGGGCGGGCATTGGAGGGGGCTACGACGAGCCTCATCTGGTGGGCCCCGGAATCCGACCGGGGGTTCCGCGTCGCGGTCACACCAGACGACTCAGTCGGCCCGCGATCGAGAGTGGATTCGGTGGCCGAGCGCTTGACCGCGTCCATCGCGCAGCACCTCGGCACGCCACTCGTCGAGGCCCGCCTCGTCCCGGCGGAGCTCGCGCGGCACGAGGTCTGGGCGGTGAATGCGCTGCACGGCATTCGCGCAGTGACTGCGATCGACGGCATGCCGACGGCGAGGCCCGATCGCCACCGGCTGCTCAGGTTTCAAGAAGCTCTCGATCGCACCTGGCAACCGGTGACCGGCTCGCGCAACTTCCATTGAGCCGTGTGGCTAGAAGCACGCCGTGCGTTCAGGAGCGCATCGCGACTCCTCGGCGCCAGTAGCCCATGAAGGCGACCTCGCTCCGGTCGAAGCCGAGCTCACCCACGAGCTGGCGCCTGAGCGTCGTGACGACGCCGCTCTCCCCCGCGATCCAGGCATAGCGTCCAACAAGTTCGGCGGTGTCTGACGTTGCCCCCGGGGTCTCCCACAGCATCGGCTCGTCCGGATCCGCTACCTCGTCGCGGCCGAGCACGCCCGCACCGCCGCCGAGAGCATCGAGTACCGCGGGAATGAGTCTGGTTCCGTGCGCCGCTCCTGCTCGTGCCAACCAACTCACCTCGACGCCGCAAGATGCACCGATCTCGAGGATATCTTCGTGCTGCGGCACTTCGATGAACGCCCGACCACGGGCATGCGTGGGGAGGTCCAACAGGATCCGGGTGATAGCGGGAGCGGCGGTCTCGTCGCCGACGAGCAGCAATTCCGGGCCCGCGTCGGAAAGCCCCGGCGGAGCGAACTCGATGCCGCCACCGCGGTGCCCGGCGCGCGGTGCGAGCAGATATACCTCGTCACCGGGTTGCGCCGTCGCGGCCCAGGCCGATGCCGGCCCGCTCACGCCAGACTCCGAGTGCAGCACAAAATCGACGACCACGCGGGTGCCGTTCCCTTGGCCGACAAGGTCGCGAATCGAGTAGGTGCGCATGGCGCCGCGAACGTCGTCGGGCAGCGCCTTCCAGTCTGCGTACCAGTCGCGCGCGTCACGTTCGAGCGGCGGAAGTTCGCCGGATGCTGCCGGGAACACCAGCTTGATCCGCTGATCGTAGACAGGGTCGCGTCCGTCGGCGCCGATTCCGACCTCTGCCAGGTCTCGGCCGCCGAATATGATCCGCGTGAACGCGGGAGACAGTCGAACGGTCTCGATGACGGCGACGCGGGCCAGGATGAATGGGGACACCGAGCTCCCTAGCCGACGATCTCGGCGAGTTGCTCGGTGAGGCCGTCTACGACGGTCGGGATGGACAGCGGACTCGCGGCACCGAAGGCCTGCGTGAGGTCATCGCCTTCCTCGAGCCAGACGGCCCGATCCTCCTTCACGACATCGAGCGAACCGACCAGCGGATCCTCCTTCATCTCCTCAAGGCTGAAACCGATGGGGAAGAACACGGCGACCTCGGCATCGAGCGCATCGATCTGCTCTGCAGACAGGTCTGCATAGAAGCCGCTCGGCTCGAGATCGAGTACTGCGGGGTTCTGCTCGAAGCCGAGCGACTCCAGCAGATCCCAACGGAAATCGCCCGCAACGTATGCGCCGTAGGCCTCGCCGAACTTCGTGCCGGTCACTGCGGTGACGCCCGCGAACTCCGGGTGCGCGTCGGCCGCATCGGAGATGCCCTGCTCGACCTCTGCGATCAGCGCCTCGCCCGCTTCTTCTTCGCCGAGCGCTGCAGCCACTTGTGTGACCTGCGCATCCCAGGAGGCGCCGAAGTCGGCGGTGCCCTCGGGCGCGAATACTGTCGGAGCGATCGAGCTGAGGCGCTCGAACTGCTCTTCGTCGGCTGCAGATCGGGTGTTCAGAATCAGGTCGGGGTCGAGACTCTGGATCGCCTCGTAGTCGAACCCGCCGAACGGCTCTGAGAAGACCGTCATCTCGGCACCGTCGAGTGCGTCCTGAGCCCACGGGCCGACGCCGTTCGCTTCCTCGCCGAATCCCAGCCAGTCGGCGTTCGCAACCGGGGTCACCCCGAGTGCGAGTGCAACCTCGGCGTCGGACCATCCGAGTGCGACGACGGTGAGCTCGCCGTCCTCCGGTTGCGGCACCTCGACTGGGCCGTACATGGTGTCGGGGACGGTGCCCAGCAGTTCACCGTCGGAGGTATTGTCTGCGGCGCCGCCGGAGCAACCCGTCAAGGCAAGAGCGATGGCCGCGATTCCTGCGAATACCGCGGTGCGGAGGTGTTTCATGAGAGATCCTGTTCGGTTCGGTTCGGGTTCGGGCTTGGAGCAGAAGGCGTTGTGGCAGTCGGGGCCCGGTCAGGGAGAGTGCTGATGAGACGCCCCGGTGACGGCGCTCGCGGCACGATGAGCGGCCCGCCGGTCTCCGGGTCCTCGAGAATGCGGGCGGACACACCGAAGACGTCGTCGAGCAGCTCGGCCGTCATGACTTCGTGGGGAGGTCCGTGCGCCACGACTCGGCCGTCCTGTACGGCGATGAGGTGCGTCGCGTAGCGGGCGGCCTGGTTCAGGTCGTGCAGTACGGCGACGAGCGTACGTCCGCCGCGCTGCAGGCCCACGCACAGGTCGAGGACGTCAATCTGGTGCGAGATGTCGAGGTAGGTGGTCGGTTCGTCGAGCAGCAGGATCGGGGTCTCCTGGGCCAATGCCATCGCGATCCATACCCGCTGCCGCTGTCCGCCAGAAAGCTCGTCGACCGCGCGCGAAGCGAGCTCGGTGAGGCGCGTCCGATCGAGTGCCTCTCGTACCGCACGTTCGTCTTCCGTGCTCCATCGTTTGAGCATGCTCTGGTGCGGGTGCCGGCCACGCGTCACGAGGTCGATGACGGTGATCCCGTCGGGAGCCACCGAGGTCTGCGGCAGCAAGCCGATCTGCCTCGCCAGTTGCTTCGATCCCATCGATGAGATGTCAGCGCCATCGAGGAGCACGGCGCCAGTCGCGGGGACGATCAGTCGCGCGAGGGATCGCAGAAGGGTCGATTTTCCGCACCCGTTCGGCCCGATGATCGCGGTGAACCCGCCATCGGGGATCTCGAGGTCCAGTGCCTCGATGATGGGGCGGTCCCGGTACCCCGTGTGAAGATCTCGGGCCTCGAGCCTCGACGTCATCTCCGACTCCTTCCGAAGGCTGCGAGCAGCCAGACGAGGTACGCCCCGCCGACGCAGAGCGTGACGACACCGACCGGCAGTTGCGCCGGCGCGATCACCGTGCGAGCGACGAGGTCGGACAGTACAAGCAGCAACGCACCGAACACGGCTGCCGGCACGATGCGCACACCGGGCGTCCCCGTGACCCGCATGGCCACCTGCGGGGCCGCGAGGGCCACGAACGCGATGGGCCCTGCTGCTGCCGTGACGAGCGCGACGAGTGTGATCGCTGTGAAGAGCAGACTCGCTCGCACCGCTTCGGCTCGTACACCGAGCCCGCGCCCCGCGTCATCGCCCATCTCGAGCATGCGCATGTCGGCGGTCAGGCTCAGCAGAATCGGGAAACCGATGAGCGTGCCGATCGCGACCGGAAGGGTGTGCGCCCAGGAGATATCGGCGAGTGTCCCGGCGCCCCAACTCGCGGCCGAGATGGCCTGCTCGACTCTGAGCGTCGTCAGCATCCAGGTGTTGAACGCGCCGAGGAAGAGACTCACGCCGATGCCGACGACGATGATGCGCATACCGCTCACACCACGCGAGTAGGCCAGCAGGTAGACCGCGACTCCCGTGAGTACTCCTCCGCCGAGCGCGCCGAGCGCAGTTTCCAACGCGCTTCCGGTCGCGAAGACCGTTACGAGCAGGGCACCGGTGTAGGAACCGGTGGAGAAGCCGATGATGTCGGGGCTTCCGAGCGGGTTGCGCGTGATGGATTGGAAGACGGCTCCCGCCATCGCGAGCGCCGCTCCGCCGAGCAGCGCGAAGACGACTCGGGGCAGGCGCCATTCGATCAGGATGCGCCGCGTTCCCTCATCAGCCGACCCGCCGAGTGCCAGCACCATGTCTCGCAGCCCCAAGCCCGAACTGCCGATCGTGAGCGAGAAGATGGCGACAGCGAGCGCAGCGACGAGGGCCGCAGCAGTCCACCAGACTGCCCGGGTTTCGACCCGCAAGCTGACTGGGCCGAGTCGCACGGGTCGGATCGAAGCCGGCCATGCGAGACCGTCAGGGCGGTGCCGGTGCGCGTCGACTCGGGTCATAGGCCTCTCGCCCCCTTCCGTCGGGTGAGGGCGATGAGCAGCGGCGCCCCGAGGAAGGCTGTGACCACCCCGGCGGGCAGCTCGCTCGACACCGCGAGTCGTCCGACGATGTCTGCCGAGAGCATCAGTATCGGTGAGGCGAGCAGAGCGAGCGGTACGATCCACCGCTGATCGGGCCCGACGACGCTGCGGAGCGCATGGGGCACCATCAGTCCGACGAACGCGATCGGCCCTGCCGCGGCGGTCGCCCCGCCGCAGAGGAGTGTCACAGCGATCACACCGGTGACTTTGGTCAGCGCCGGCTTCGACCCGAGTGCCACTGCCTGATCGTCGCCGAGCGCGAGCGCATTGAGCGCTCGCGGCAGCAGCAGTGCGATGACGACGCCGACGATGATGCAGGGCAGCACGGCCCAGAGCGTGTCGAACTGGCGGTTCTGCAGCGAGCCGGCTGCCCAGAATCTGACTCGATCGAAGACCTCTGGTCGGGTCAGCGTCACCGCGAAACTGATACCGGTCAACACCGCACCGACCGCGGTGCCCGTCAATACGAGCTTTGTCGGTGTGCCTCCCGCGAGCCCGGTCGTGCCGATCCCGTACACCACAACCGAAGCGACCAGTGCGCCGATGAGCGAGAACGCGACATGGGCGCCGGTGAGCGACGTGCCGAGCCAGGCCGCCGCGAACACGACCGCGGTGTAGGCGCCCGCATTGACCCCGAGAATCCCGGGATCGGCAAGCGGGTTACGCATGATCGCCTGGATGACAGTGCCGGCGAGGCCGAGCGCGATACCGACGACGATCGCGAGCAGCGTTCGTGGAACGCGGAACTCCCGCACGATCAGCGCTGCCGAACTGCCGTCGTCGTCGCCCAAGAGACGCCAGGCCTCCGATGCGGAGATGTTCCCTGAGCCGATGAGGAGGCTCGCGAGTGTGAGCGCCGCCAGCAGCAGGATGCCGACCACGATCACCAGCAGTCGCCGCGCCGAACCGCTCGCCGACGCACGGGACGCCTTGACGGGAACGGTGGTGGTCGGCAAGCGCGTCTCCTCGCTTTCGAGGTCGCGCACGATGCGCGAGCTGGACTGTAGGACACCCTAACCCACTTTCATCCGATGATTATCGATGTGACGTTTCGGGTCTCGATTTTCTCTCCCGATACGTAAAAGTGATATCTTTTTTATAGCCATTAATGTGAACCTGAAGGAGCCCGCAATGACCATCAGCCCACCACCGCACGGATCACAGCACGAGCAGGCCCCTGCTCACCCCGAGATCGAACCGACCGCAGCCGAACCCGTCGGTCACGACGGCGTCCGCGTCGACATCACGGAGCGCCCCGCCTGGCACATCGGTTCCGGCCTCGCAATCCTCGTCCTCCTACTGAGCATCGCGGGCCTGCTCGGCGGCATCGTCCTCATGATCCGCGGAGGAGTACTGCTCGATGAGGGAACCTCACCCGGCATCGGAGCCGCGTGCCTGGTTGCGGGCATCGTGCTGGTTCCCCTCTCGGTTCTCTCATGGACCACGATCACGATCGTCTCGCCGGGCCAGACCTCCGTACGGCAGTTCTTCGGCCGCTACGTCGGTACGGTTCGCCGCGACGGCATCAGCCTGGTCACGCCTTTCACGACAGGCAAGAAGGTCTCCGTGCGCGTGCACAACTTCGAGACGAACGAACTGAAGGTCAACGATTCTGACGGCAACCCCATTCACATCGCCGCGATCGTGGTGTGGCAGGTCGCAGACACGGCGAGGGCCACGTTCGCGGTCGAGGCCTACGCCGAGTTCATCGAGACCCAGGCGGAGGCGGCGCTACGGCACGTCGCCACGACCCACCCCTATGATGAGCCCGGGCCGGGCGAGCAGTCCTTGCGCGGCAGCACCGACCTCGTCTCCGACGAACTGGCCGAGGAGGTTGCGGCCCGTGTGGCCATCGCCGGCCTCGAGATTGTGGAGGTACGCATCTCTTCGCTCGCCTACGCTCCGGAGATCGCCCAGGCCATGCTGCAGCGCCAGCAAGCCAGCGCCATCATCGCAGCGCGCGAGAAGATCGTCGAGGGCGCCGTGACGATGGTAGATCAGGCACTGGAGCGCCTGGAGTCGGAGGACATCGTCTCCCTCGACGACGAACGACGCGCGCAGATGGTCTCGAACTTGCTCCTCGTGCTCACGAGCGAGCAGCGCGCGACTCCCGTGATCAACGCCGGCTCGCTCTACAGCTGATCATGTCTCCGACCGAGGGCCCGGGTGCACGCTCGCGAAAGCAGGTGCTGCTGCGACTCGACCCTGCAGTGCACGCTGCGGTCGCGAAGTGGGCTTCCGACGACCTGAGGTCGGTCAACGCCCAGATCGAAGTGCTCCTGCGTCGTGCACTCGCCGAGGCCGGCCGCGACCCCGGGGCCGGCCCGATGCGAGGCCGGGGGCGACCGCGCAAGGCTGACTAGAGCGCGAGCCGACGCGCCCGAATACCCGCCGGCGGGTCTGTGTGAGTGATGAGGATCACAGCCCGATCGTCGGGCACCGCGCTCAGCAGGTCCGTGAGCAGTCGGTCGGCGAGATCTCGATCGACTCCGGCGGTCGGTTCGTCGAGTATGACCACCGGGAAGTCGGCCAGGATCGCCCGAGCCAGGGCGATGCGCTGCGCCTGACCGCCCGAGACCAGCGCACCCCGCTCACCGACGGCCGCGCCCAAACCGCCGCGCTGCGCGCACCAGTCGTCGAGCCCCACACGGGCGAGCACTGCGAGCAGTTCAGCATCACCGTGCTGTTCGGATGCACCGTGCTGTTCGGATGCACCGTGCGCCTCCTCGGCTGCGGCCTGGGCAAACTTGAGGTTCTGCCGCAGATCGGAGTCGAAGAGGTGGGGGCTCTGCTCGCACAGACCGACCGTCTTGCGCAGGGTGCGCGCATCGAGTTCTCTCGCTTCGACGCCGCGCACCCGGTACGTTCCTCGATATTCCAGGAGTCGGACGAGCGCAAGTGCCAGTGTGCTCTTGCCTGCACCGCTGTCGCCCGTCACCACCAGTGTCTCGCCCGCGTTCAGCGCGAAGCTCAAGCCAGTCACCGCGTCGCGCTCGGCGCCCGGATACCTGACGGAGAGGTCGTGCACCTCCACGAGCGGGGAGCTCGAGGCGAATGCGGGTTCGTTGCTGGGGTCGTTCCCCGCGCGAGCCGCCGAGGCCTCTGCAGGGATCTCTGGAGGTATCGGCGCTTCGGTGAGTTCGGCCACGCGATCCGCGCTGGTCGCGACAGTCCGTCTGGCAACCAATGCGGCGGGCACTTGCCCGAAGACCTCGAATACCGCCGCGGGAACGATCACGACGGCAGCGAAGAGCGGAGCGGAGATCCCCGCGCCATCGGCGAGGTGAGGCGCCAGGAGCAGGAGCGTCCCGAGCGTCGCGGCCCCTGACGCCAGAGCGAGAATCGCCCCGGTCAGGCCTGCGGCCCGGCTGCGGCGCAGCTGCACCTGCGCGAGCCGCGCCTCGGCTGCAACAACGCGGTCCCGCTGCAGCTGTTCGGCCCCGAACGCCGCGAGCACCTCGGCTGCGGAGAAGCGTTCGAGGAGGGCGTCGAGCAGAGCCGCGCGCGCGGTGGCGAGTTCACGATCGCTGCGGCCGGCCAACCGCTCCGACAGGCGGGCGGCGAGAACGCCTGACACGATCAGCATCACGACGAGCACACCCGCAGCGAGTGGAGAGGCGATGGCCACCGCGAGCACGCTCAGACCGACGACGCTCACGCTCACCAGGATGGGCTGACGAACCCGCAGCGCATGGTCTTGCAACTGGTCGATGTCGTCGACGAACGCCCCCAGGACTTCACCGCGACGCCGGCTTTCGACCGCTCCGGGCACACGGGGCACCAGGGATGCGAATGCCTCACTGCGCAGTGTCGCGAGCTGCGCAAGCGCCGCGTCGTGGCTCGCGAGGCGCTCCGTGTACCGGAACGCGGCCCGGCCGATCGCGAGAGCACGTACTCCCACGACGGCGAAGGTCAAGTGCAGGATCGGCGGCTGTTCGCCGGCACGAACGATGAGCCACATGCTGAGCGCGAGCAGGCCGACGACGCAACCATCGGCGAGCACCCCGAAGAGGAAGCCCGGCAAGCGACGCGAGTAGCCGGGGAGGGCACGGGAGAGCACGCGCGCACGCGCATCGGCACGCGTACCGCGGCTCATGCTGCAGCCTCCACGGTGATCACGCGATCCGCAGCATCGAGCACGGCTTCTCGATGGCTCACCACGAGTACCGCTCGACCGTTCGCGGCTTCCGACCGCAGAGCAGCGCAGACGAGCGCTTCGCTCTCGCGGTCGAGCGCGGAGGTCGGCTCATCGAGTACCAGAGCGCCGGCGTTCCGATCCCATGCCCGGTACAGGCAACGCGCAATCGCGACGCGCTGGGCCTGTCCTCCGGACAGGCCGCTGCCCGAGACGCCGAGCGCGTGGTCGATGGCAAGACCCTGCAGGCCCACGGCGTGGAGCGCGCGACGAATCAGCTCCCGGTTCGGTTCGGCATCGCCGAGCGCGACGTTCTCCCCCACAGTTCCCTGAAGCAGCCCGGGCCGCTGCCCCGACCACGACACTTCTTCGGGCCGTTCGACGATGCCGGAGATCGGCGAGAGGAAGCCCAGCACGCTGGAGACGAGCGTCGACTTTCCGGCGCCCGATGGCCCCGCCAGCCCCACGACCTCACCGGGAGCCACCTCGAACGACACCGGCCCGATCACCGCGCGTCCGTCTCGCTGGAGTACGACACTCTCGAACGAAACCGACGCTGCGCTCGTCGACGCTGCGCTCGTCGACACGGTGCTAGTCGACACGGTGCTAGTCGACACCGTGCTCGTCGATGCCGAGTCCGCTGGCGAGGACTCAGACAGGCGCCAGGATTCGTCCTCGATCAGCGCGAAGACGCGCTGTGCGGCGGCGAGTCCCTCGGTGGACGCGTGGAACGCCGCGCCCACCTGTCTGATCGGCACGAATACCTCGGGCAGCAGAAGGAGAACGAAGAGCCCGAGCGCGAGCGGAAACTCCCCCGCGACCAGACGTGTGCCGACCGTCACCGCGACCAGAGCGATCGAGAACGTTCCGGCAAGGTCCAACACGAACCCCGATAGGAACGTCACCCGGAGTACCCGCATCGTACGCGTGCGGTACTCCTCGGCCTCCTTGGCGATCCGCGCGACCTGGCGCTGTTCGCGTCGGAAGATCTTCAGGGTCGCGAGACCGGTGACGACATCGAGGAACGAGGCGGACAGACGCTGCAGCTGTTCCCACTGCCGATCCTGCACCGCCTGCGTGGCGAGACCGATGAGGATCATGAAGATCGGTATCACCGGGAAGACGATGACGACGGTGAGTCCGCTCATCGGGTCGGCAAGCAGCAGGATGAGAATCAGCACCGGTGTCGAGAAGGCGGTCAAAATCAACTGCGGCAAGTACCCGGAGAAGTAGCCGTCGAGCGCATCGAGCCCTCTCCCGAGCGCGACCGCGCTCTCAGCGTCAGACCGCGTCGCAGCCCACTCCGGGGAACGGCCGTCGACGCGATCCAATGCCTGCGCCCTCAGCTGCGCCTTCGCACGGATGGCGCCGCGAGCCGCGACAACATCCATGCCCCAGCTCGAGAGCGATCTGACGACGATCGCAGCAACGGCACCGGCGAGGAGCATCGGCAGCTGATCCTGCGCCGCAGCACCCTCGGAGACGCGCCCCGCTGCGCCACCCAGACCGCCCAGCACCGGCAGGACGAGCGCGGCGAGTGCTTGCGCGATGCACCAGCACCAGGCCAGGATCGCCGCCGTACGGAGCAGTCCGAGGCCTGCTCCGACCAGCAGCACCCCCCGCGCCGCCCGAGCGTATCGGAGCAGGCGGGGATCCAATGGTTTCATCGCTTCAATCCTAGAGCGCCCAGACGCCGCACGGCCGGTGACTGGAGCTCGTGATCAGTGGGCCGCTGCGGGAATCGACTCTCGAGTGAGTCGCTTCCGGAAGATCCAGTAGGTCCATGCCTGGTAGGCCAGCACCAGCGGCATCGTGAACAGCGCGACCCACGTCATCAAGACCAGGGTGCGCTCCGAACTCGCGGCCCCGCTGATGCTCATCGAGTCCGCGGGGTCGAGGCTCGAGATCATCAGGTTCGGGAACAGCGCCATGAAGATCGTCAGCAACGCGAAGGCGATCGCGACGGCGTTCCCGAAGAACGCCCAGCCTTCGCGCCCGACCGTGTTCATCACCCACGCGAACACGAGCGCCAGCGCTGCGAAGCCCGCGCAGGCCGCCACGAGCGGCAGGGTGGGGCTTTCGAGGTGCTGCACGACCGTCCAGACCAAGAAGCCGGCCCCGGCAACGATCGCTGCAAGCCCAACACGTTTGGCGAGCGCACGCGCCCGCACTCTGATGTCGCCATCGGTCTTCAACGCGACGAAGACCGCACCGTGGGTGAAGCAGAGCAGCGTGACGGCGACCCCGCCCACGAGACCGTAAGGATTGAGCAGGGTGAACAGTGTGCCCTCGTAGATCCAGCCTCCGTTGTCGAGCCGTGAGATCGGCAGGCCCTGCGCAAGGTTCGCGAACGCCGTACCCCAGAGCAGCGGCGGCAGGAACGAGCCGAAGACGATGAAGCGATCGAACCATCCCGTCCATTGCTCGCCCTTGCCCTGATGCCGATACTCGAAGGAGACACCGCGCAAGATGAGGGCGACGAGGATCAGGAGCAGCGCTAGGTAGAAGCCGGAGAACATCGTCGCGTACCACTCCGGGAAGGCCGCGAAGAGGCAAGCGCCGGCCACGATGAGCCAGGTCTCGTTGAGATCCCACACCGGGCCGATCGTATTGATCACAACCCGACGATCGGTGTCGTCCTTGCCGAGGAACGGGAGGGCCATGCCCACTCCGAAGTCAAAGCCGTCGAGCACGAAGTACCCGATCAACATCACGCCGACGATCAAGAACCAAAGGGTGGTGAGTTCCACTGTCCTGCCTTCCTAGTAGACCGTCGCCAGCTGCTGCTGATCGGGATCGGAGCCATCGCCGTCGACCGTGGCGATCTCAGGCGGCCCCTCCTTTGCGGCACGGGTGATGAGCTTGAACTCGACGACAGCGAGGCCGCCATAGACGAGGGTGAAGACGATGAGTGAGATGAGCACGGCCCATCCGGGCACTCCAGGCGAGACCCCCTGCTCCGTCGTCATCATGCCGAACACGATCCACGGCTGTCGTCCCATCTCGGTGAAGACCCATCCGACGAGCGATGCGAGCATCGGCACCGGAGCCGTCCAGATCGCGATCTTCCAGGCCCACTTCGGCAGCTCGGTATGCTTGCGCGTCAGCCAGAGCCCCACGGCGGAGACGAATGCGGCGAACGCGCCGAGGCCGATCATCCACCGGAAGCTCCAGTACGTGACCCAGATGATCGGGGTGAAGCTGCCATCGGCCGGGCAGGTGATGAGGCTATCCGTACCGCAGTAGAGGGCTTCGTACTCGGCCTGCAGGTCACGGATCCCCTCGACGGTGCCATCGAAGGTGCCATTGGAGAGGAATGACAGGAGGTACGGGATCCTGATCGAGAAGATCTCGTGCATGCCGTCCGGTGTGCCGAGGCTGAAGATCGAGAACGACGCGTCTCGACCCGAGGCGGTCTCATAGAGCGCCTCGGCCGCGGCCATCTTCATCGGCTGCGTCTGCGTCATCACTTCGCCGAGGGTATGACCCGTGAGTCCCACTCCGAGGAAGGCGAGGATGTTCGCCCAGGCGCCGAAGCGCAGACTCGTGCGCATCTCGTCGACGAACTGGCCGCGCTGCAGATGCCAGGCCGCCACCGCCACCATGACGACGCCGGCGAACATGATCGCCGCGAAGATCGTGTGCGGAAACTGCGTCAGGGCGACCGGGTTGAGGAGCACGGATCCGATGCTCTCGAGCTCTGCACGCCCACGCTCCTCATTCAGCCTGAACCCGTCGGGGTTCTGCATGAACGCGTTGGCCGCGAGGATGAAGTACGCGGAGAACACCGTGCCGATCCAGACGAACCAGATCGACAGCACGTGGATCTTCTTCGGCAGCTTGTCCCAACCGAAGATCCACACACCGATGAAGGTGGCCTCGAAGAAGAAGGCGATGAGGCCCTCCATGGCCAGCGGGGCGCCGAAGATGTCACCGACGAAACGCGAGTAGTTCGACCAGTTCATGCCGAACTGGAACTCCTGCACGATGCCGGTGACGACCCCCATGGCGAAGTTGATGAGGAAGATCTTGCCGTAGAGACGCGTGAGACGCAGGTACTTCGTCTTACCGGTACGCACCCAGACCGTCTGCAGGATGGCCACCAGCAGGCTGAGGCCGATCGTGAGCGGCACGAAGATGAAGTGGTACAGCGTCGTCAGCCCGAATTGCCAGCGGGCAAGAGTGAGCGGATCAAGAAATTCGTTCACGTGGAGCTCCCAGAGCTTGAGCGCAGACCTCACTGGGAGGCCTCGTCACTCCCATAGTGAGATCCGGGACAAGATGGTGATTCTCGCCGGAGCGACCGGTCGGCGACCGGTCGCTCCAATTTTACCTATTCTGAGAATTCCCTGCGAATGCGCTTCGACGTCAAGTCAAATGCGATTCGATGTCGAGTCAAATGTGACAGACCGCGTCCGTGAGCTTTGAGGCGAGAGCCCGGAGATCACGGAGTTCGTCCGCGGATAGCGCGCCTCCGAGCTCCCGTGCGACGCTTCTCGCGTGACGTCGTCCGACCTCCCGCTGCACCTTCGCACCCTGTTCCGAGAGGGAGATTCGCACCGCACGACGGTCGGTTGCATCAACCCATCGCTCGAGCAGACCGCGCGAGACCAATCGATCAACCAGGCGCGACAGTGCCGGCTGGCTCAGCAGCACGCCCTCCTGCACCTCGCAGAGGCGCATCGCCTCGCCGCCCTTCGCGAGTGTGTAGAGGACGTCGTACTCCCGCATGCTCAGGTCTGCGAACACACCGTCTTCGGCGAAACGTGCGGTGAGCCGCGCGTGCGCCTGCATCACCGCCTCCCACGCCTCGTTCGCGAGGCGGACATCGGCACGGCCTTTGGCCATTGCAGGGTTCTCGTTCATCGCTCCGCCCTCATCGACTCGACGCTCTTCGTCACAGCCCGAATGCCGAGCCACTGCGCTGCTCCGTGTCGAGGTACGGCGACCCGCCGGTCACGTTGTCGCCCCGGTTCGCACTGGGCCGCGGCTGCCGAGGCGCGGCATCCCCGTACTTCGCACGGACCAGCTGGGAGTGGGTGGGCGCGGTCTCCGGCACGGCGGGATCCCGCCGTGCGGCGAGTTCCCGACGCAGCACCGGCACGACTTCATCACCGAGGAGGTCCAGTTGCTCCAGCACGGTCTTCAGCGGGAGACCCGCATGGTCGATCAAGAACATCTGCCGCTGGTAATCGCCGAAGGTCTCTCGGAACGAGAGGGTCTTGTCGATCACTTCCTGAGGGCTTCCGACCGAGAGCGGAGTCTGGCGCATGAAGTCCTCCATGCGCGGACCGTGACCGTAGACCGGTGCCTCGTTGAAGTAGGGCCGGAACCCTTCGATGGCGTCCTGCGACTTCTTCGCGATGAAGGTCTGCCCGCCGAGACCCACGATCGCCTGCGCGGCGGCGCCGTGCCCGTGGTGCTCGTAGCGACGACGGTAGAAGTCGATGAGGCGCAACGAATGCTCGCTCGGCGCGAAGATGTGGTTCGCGAAGAAGCCGTCGCCGTAGTAGGCGGCCTGCTCCGCGATCTCGGGCGTGCGAATCGAGCCGTGCCACACGAACGGCGGCACGTCGTCAAGCGGTCGCGGAGTGCTCGTGAATCCTTGCAGCGGGGTACGGAAGTTGCCGTCGTAGTCGACGGCATCCTCGCGCCACAGGCGATGCAGCAGGTTGTAGTTCTCGAGTGCGAGCGGCAGCGCCGAACGGATGTCTTTCCCGAACCACGGGTAGACCGGAGCAGTATTGCCGCGTCCCAGCATCAGGTCCATGCGCCCGCGGGAGAGGTGCTGCAGCATCGCGTATTCCTCAGCGATGCGCACCGGGTCATTCGTCGTGATGAGCGTCGTACTGGTGCTCAGCTTCAGCCGCTCGGTCTGGGCCGCGATGTAGGCGAGGAATGTGGTCGGGCTGGATGAGAAGAACGGCGGGTTGTGATGCTCACCGATCGCGAAGACGTCGAGCCCGACCTCCTCCGCATGCACGGCAATGCGTGCGAGCCCTTCGATGCGCTCGGCCTCGCTCGGCGTCTCGCCGCTCACGGGGTCGCGCGTGACGTCGCTGACCGAGAAGATCCCGAATTCCATGGTGCCCCACATCCAATCAGGGGCGATCCCGCCCCGGTGAGAATTTATATGCGCTCGCATGTAATTGTAACGCATCGTTTCGCGGGGCTATTCCCGGCCCGAGTTTCCGATCCTCAATCGACTGAATACCCGCTTGCCCGCTGCCCTAGACTTGGGGAATGACCTCGCCCGAGCAGCACGATGCACGCCCGCGCTTCGCGGCCAGGTTCGAGGACAGTCTCCACGCGAGACGCCAGAAGCGAGCATTGGCCCGCGGGAAGTTCCCGTCAGTCATTCCGTATGTCGGCTATGGCAGCACCGATTGGATCCGGGTACTCGGCCGGGTGCTGTACCTGAAGCCGAGCACCCGCGAGCACTCACGGCTGCGCTCCGACGGCAACTCGCTCTCTCGCGTGCGCGGCTGGCGCAGCTTCACCAGTCTGCACGTGCCGCATCAGCCTGTCGGCATCCACCTCGACGGTGAGCCGGTGACCCGCGTGATCGCCGACCGGGGCGGTGTCGTCGACGCGAACATCCCGGTGAGCCTTGCTCCCGGCTGGCACACGGTGACCCTGCAGGCCGACGAGGGCGAGCGTGCCGACGCGCCCGTCTACGTCGTGAATCCGGAATCGCGCTTCGGCGTCATCTCAGACGTCGACGACACGATCGTGAACACCGCGCTGCCGAAGCCGTTCGTCGCAGCCTGGAACAGCTTCGTCGTCGACGAGCACGCCCGTACCGCGACACCCGGCATGGCCGTGATGCTGGATCACCTCGTCGCGGCTCACCCGGGTTCACCGGTCATCTACCTGTCGACGGGCCCCTGGAACGCAGCTCCCGCACTCACCCGCTTCTTGACTCGAAACCTGTATCCCATGGGACCGCTGCTCCTCACCGATTGGGGTCCGACTCATGATCGTTGGTTCCGCAGCGGTCGCGAGCACAAGCGTCGGGAGCTGCGTCGCATCGTCCGCGAGTTTCCCGACATCAAATGGGTGCTCATCGGCGACGACGGTCAGCACGATGAAATGCTGTACCGGGAGTTCGCGACCGAATACCCGCAGAACGTCGCAGCCGTCGCGATCCGGCAGCTCTCGACCGGACAGGCGGTGCTTGCAGGTGGTCGCTCCAAAGCGAACCTGCACCGCAGTGTGAGCGGTGTCCCGTGGGTCTACGGCCCCGACGGCGCAACGATTCGAGAAGAACTCCAGAGGCTCGGTCTGCTGTGAACCGGACGGGACCGCCTACTGCGCCCTGGCTGAGGTTCGAGCGCCGCATGACGGAACGTTTCACCTCGTCCCAGCGGATCCCGCTGATACAGGTCTTCAAGACGAGCGCCGCATCGATCATCACGTGGTTCGTCTGCCTGCTCGTATTCCCCGAGCAACCTCCCATTTTCGGGGCCATCGCCGCGCTCCTCTGCGTGCAGGAAAGCGTCGATCAATCGCTCACGCGCGGTGTGGAACGGTTCGTCGGCGTGCTGCTCGGGGTCTCGGTGGCAGTCGGCGCCGGCGCGCTGTTCGGGCCACGCTCCTGGCTCTTCATCGCCGCCATCTTCGTCGCACTCACCATCGGCTGGTTGCTGCGCATGACGGGGTCCTCCAGCAACCAGATCGCGATCACCGCCCTGTTGATGATCGCCCTCGGCGGGCTCCAACTCGGCTACGGCTTCGAACGCATCATCGAGACGGCCATCGGTGCGACCATCGGCATCGTGGTGAATGCGCTCGTCGTGCCTCCGGTACGAACATCATCAATGCACTCGGCGATTGCGCGGCTCGCGGTTCACGCCTCGGAGGCGCTGAACGGGCTCGCTGATGCGCTGGCCGAACCGCGAGACGAACCCTGGCTCGACGGCATGTACGACCAGGCCCGCGCCCTCGATGATGAGCGATCGCGCGTGCACGCGCTGTTGCGGGAAGCACGGGACAGTCTGCGCTTGAATCCGCGTGGCCCGCGTTACCGAGAACTCGTGGCTGCTGATGACGCGCTGTTCCAGCGGTTGCAACCGATTGTGACGCAGATCATCGGAATGGCGCGTGCGCTGTACGACCTCTACGACCCGGAGTTATCGGAGGATCCGTCGGTGATCGGCATGGTCGAAGAAATGCGGCGCGCCGCGCACGACCTCTCATTGCTCGTCGACCCGCTGCCGGGCACCGCCCAGGCGACTGCCGGGCAGCACGACGAGCCGCGGGCGCTTACCGCGCCCTATACGATTCCGACCCCGCACCCGGAGCACTGGATCCTCATCGGTTCACTGATGGAGGACCTGCGACGGGTACGGGGCCGGATCACGGGCGAACTGAGCTGAGTTCGGCCGGCACAGTGGCTTACTGCTCGAGGGCCGCCTGCACGTCCAGAGTGACGGTCACGTCCGAGCCGAGCAGCAGGCCGCCCTTCTCGAGCGGAGCGTTCCAGGTCAGGCCGAAGTCCTCCCGCTTGACCACTGCGGTCGCGGTGAAGCCGACCTTGTAGTTGCCGTAGGGATCCTCGCCGAAGCCGCCGACCTCAAGGTCGAACGTGACCGGCTTGGTGACGCCGCGCATCGAGAGCTCGCCGTCGACCTTGAAGTCTCCGCCTTCGGCTCGCACACCTGTCGAGACGAACGTCAGCTGCGGGTACTTCTCGGCCTCGAAGAAGTCGCCAGTGCGCAGGTGCCCGTCGCGATCCTTCTGGTTCGTGTTCACCGAGGCGACCTCGGCGCTCGCGCTCACGTTCGACTCGAGGGGGTTCTCCGCGGTCGTGATCGTGGCCTCGAACTGCTCGAACTTACCTCGCACCTTGCTGATAGCCAGGTGGCGAATGGAGAAGCCGACCTCAGAGTGGGTGGGGTCGACCTTCCAGGTGCCGACGCGGTAACCGGGGATCTGCTCTGCGGTGATGCTCATGGAGTGCCTTTCTACTGGTTACGGCCGCCCTCCGACGACCTCACACCAAGACAACTCAGGCAGTCAAATTTATATTCCCGCGCATATAAAAATTTTCTTGGGGCCGGATCCCGCTCGTCACCGAGGGCGACGCTTCGCGCTCGCTCGGGCCCGCATCGCCGTCTCGTCGACCGCAGCGCGCGCCTCGAAAGATCCGTAGCGTCGCCTCGCGGCCTCGCCGATCAGGAAGTCGGACACCGCGGGGTTCTTGGGAAGCAGAGATCCGTGCAGGTAGCTTCCGATCACATTCTCTGAGCGCGCCCCCTCGACGCCGGCCCCGGGATGGTTCCCCTCCCCCTGCACCACGCGTCCGAGTGGCCGGGAGCCGTCTCTCAGCACTGTGTTGCCGCTGTGATTCTCGTAGCCGATGACCTCCCCGAACTCCTCGGTGTCGAGCACGATGTTGCCGATCATCCGTTCGGTTCCGCCCCGCGTCTCGACGTCGAGCACGCCGATGCCGGTGAGCTCCTCCCCCGTATGCGTGACGAAGCGATGCCCGAACAGCTGGTAGAGGCCGCAGATCATGAGCATCGGCATGCCGTCGGTCGCGTGAGCGCGGATCTCATCACCCTTCAAGGCGAGATCCACCGCGACCCGGCCCTGCCCTGAGTCCTGCCCGCCTCCGCCGATGATGATGTCCATCTGCTCGGGCAAAGCATCGCCCGGGTTCACCTCGACGACCCGCGGCTCGAAACCGTGGGCTCGAGCTCTGCGCGTCAGCGCGAGAACGTTGCCGCGATCCCCGTAGATGTTCATGTCTCGGGGATACAACGAGACGATCACGAGCTCAGATGGGGTGCTCACCAGATATCCTCCACGTCCGTCAGTTCGGCCAGGTGCTTCCGCAGCCCCAGCATTGCCGTGTAGGTGCAGTAGATACGTCGTGGGCGACTCCCGGTTCGTTCCCGGAACCCCGAGAGCGCCCGGACCAGGTCCTCCTCCACGTGACCGACCGGCACGTCGTCGTGTTCGAGCCTGAGCGCCATGTCCCAGGCGCGAGTGCCCGTCACGGTATCGACCCCGGACTCGGCGAGGGAGGCGAAATCCACGTCCCAGAGCCACGACATGTCGCGACCGTCCGCGTACTGGTCGTTGATCGCGATCATGACGTCGACTCCGGCGGGGTCGAAGGAGGCGAGACCGAGCCGAAAGCCGGCGGGGTTCTTGACGAGCACGAGTTCGAGCGGATGCCCGTCGAGCACGAGCTGCTCACCTCGGCCGAATGCCGGCCGCACCTCGGCGAGAGCTGCGATGAGTTGCTCATCGGTCACCGACAGCGCCCGGTGATCTGCGGCCAAGCCCGCGGTCGCCCCGTGCTCGACGACCGATCGCACTGTTGCGAGTGCGGCCGCCGCGTTGAACGTGTTGTAGAGCCCTTCGAGCTTGAGCGATGTCCGGTAATCGACCCCGTCGATACGAAAGACGGCTTCGTGATCACCCACCTCGATCAGCGTGACATCTGCAGGCGGCCGCTCTGCGACGATCGCCGCAATGTCGGTGTGGAAGTCATCGTCGCTCGGGAAGGTCGAGAGCAGCTCGTCTGACAGCCCGAAACCGCGCACCTCAGGGCCGGCCTCGCCACGAGCCACCCGCTCACGGGCGACTTCACCGATTGCCGCGACCAAACGGTCCTCGCGATTGACCACTAGGCCCGTCGTCGTCGCGTCGGCGATGCGTTGCAGCAGCTTCGCAGTCGTGTCGATCTCACCGAATCGGTCGAGCTGATCGCGCAGCACGTTGAGCAGGAGCGTGTGATGCGGTCGCACCCGGTCGATGAAGTACATCGCATGGGCTTCATCCAATTCGAGCACCGCGATGTCGGCATCAAGCTCGCCCGACATGGAGCACTCCTGCACGATCGCCGCGACGATGCCCCTTGAGAAGTTCGACCCCGTGCGGTTCGTGAAGACGCGAAGCCCCTGTGCCTCGAGCATCTCGACGATCATCTTGGTCGTGGTGGTCTTGCCGTTGGTACCGCTCACCGCCACGACCCCGTAAGGCAGACGCCTCAGCACTCGGGAGAGGAACCCGGGGTCGATCTTCTCAACGACCAGACCGGGCAGTGCCGACCCTCCGCCACGCAGCCTCGCCGCCTGCCGAACAGCTTTCCCGGTGACGGCGGAGATGAGATCGCGCATGGGTCAAGCCTATCGTCGCGTCGTCCGTGTACTCGGCTCAGTCGGCAGCGTGCCGACCCGGGGATCCGCCTCGCAGCTCCCGCGGCAACAGGTCCGGTCGCACGCGTCTGGTCCGTTCGACACGCTGCTCGTGGCGCCAGGCTTCGATTGCGGCGTGATTACCGCTGAGCAGTACAGCGGGTGCCTCGCGCCCGCGCCATGAGGCCGGTTTGGTGTAACTCGGGTACTCGAGCAGACCGTCTTCTTCATGCGACTCTTCGACGAGGCTGTCGGGGTTGCCGACGACGCCGGGGACGAGGCGCCCGATTGCCTCGATCATCGCGAGCGAAGCGACCTCTCCCCCATTCAGCACATAGTCGCCGACGCTCACGAGGCGAACACGGCCGCGTTCGGCGTATTCATCGAACACTCGCTGGTCGATGCCTTCGTATCGTCCACAGCCGAACACGAGGTGCTGCTCATGCGCCAACTCACGCGCCATCTTCTGAGTGAAGACCTCACCCGCGGGCGAGGGGAAGATGATGAGAGGATCCGCTCCCGTTTCCGAATCCGCAAGAATCCCGTCGAGTGTCTCCCCCCAGGGCTCCGGTTTCATGACCATGCCGGCGCCGCCACCCGTCGGGGTGTCGTCGACCGTGCGATGACGATCATGGGCTGCCTGCCGTAGGTCGTGCACGCGAACGTCGATCAGGCCCCGTTGCTTCGCCTTGCCCAGCAACGAAAGCTCGAGTGCGTCGAAGTAGCCGGGGAAGATCGTGATCGCATCGATCCTCACTCGGAGTCTCCCTCAACCGATTCTTCGAAGAGACCATCGGGTGGGGTGACCGTCACGATGCCGGCAGCGAGGTCGACCTCGGGAACGATGGCCTCCACGAACGGGACCAGTACGTCTCCACGATCGGTCGAGACCGTCAGCAGATCCTGCGCGGGCAGGTGCTGCACCTCGGTCACCTTGCCCACGGCCACGCCGTCGCGGCGCACCTCGAGGCCGACGAGCTGGTGGTGGTACCAGGCGTTCTCCTCTTCGCCCTGCTCCACGGTCTGCTCGTCGATCCAGAGGATCGCCCGAACGGCGCTCTCGGCCGCGGTGCGGTCGGCGATCTCACGGAAGAACCCCACCGGCGATTCATTGAACCACCGGAGTTCGCGCAACTCGATCGTGCGCCCGAACCAGTCCGAATCCTCGGGAACTTGCAGGTGGAAGACGGCTCCTGGCGTGAAGCGCAACTCAGGGTTATCGGTGAAGAGCTCGAGTTTGAGCCCGCCCTTCAACCCGTGCGGCTTGGTCAGGCGTCCAACGCGCAAACTCCCCGCCCCGCAAGCGGGTCGGGGAGCATGCACGCGCTTTGGCGCATCGGCCATCAGGCAGCGCCTCCGAGAGAGTCGGCCGCATCGCGGTCGGCTCCATCGTGATCGGCTGCACCGTTCTCTTCCGCGGTATCGATCACATCGATGCGTACGCGATCCCCATTGGAGAGCGATCCGATCACTGTGCGCAGGGCCTGGGCGGTCCGCCCACCGCGGCCGATGACGCGCCCCAGATCGTTCGGGTGCACCCGGACTTCGAGGGTCTCGCCGCGCGAACTCTCACGGGTGCTCACGCGCGCTTGATCGGGGTGATCGACGATCCCCTTCACGAGATGCTCGAGCGCCTCAGCGAGCGCGGGTGCCGACATGAGATCAGGCCTCGGCGTTCTCGGTCTCGGCCTCAGCGGCCGGAGCTTCCTCAGCGGCAGCCTCTGCAGCGGGAGCGGCGGGCTTCTCCGCCTTCGGACGCAGCACCGGCTTCTTGGCGGCGTCGGCCTCGAAGACAGGCTTCGGCTCGACCGGCTTCACAACCGACTCGGTGTTGCCCTCGCCCGAGAACTTGCCCCAGTCACCGGTGAGCTTCAGGATCGCGGCTACCTGCTCGGTCGGCTGGGCACCGACGCTGAGCCAGTACTGCGCACGATCGGAATCAACCTCGATGAACGAGGGGTTCTCGGTCGGGTGGTACTTGCCGATCTCCTCGATCACGCGACCGTCGCGCTTGGTGCGCGAGTCGGCGACGACGATGCGGTAGTAGGGCGCACGGATCTTGCCGAGGCGCTTCAGACGGATCTTGACAGCCATGAATGACTCCTTGAGTGAGTGAACTGACGCCGCACCGGTTCGGTGCGGAAGCCTAACGCGCGAGTTTGCGCGAACCCGTCAATCTTGGCACATCGCAGAGCAAATCGCAATTTTTGTCACGATCAGGGGTTTTGTACTTCAGACCGAAGGATTGACTACCGCAATCCACGTCCGAGCATCTGTTGCAACTGCGCGAGATCCTCCTCGCTCGGCTGCGCAGCACCGCCCGCACCGATCCCGAATCCGCCCCCGTTCGGTGTGGCCGCCGGGGCACCCGTGACCTGTTGCGCGCGCTTGGCCGGGTTGCCCGAGCGCTTCGCGCCCTTCCCCTTGCCCTTCGCCTGCTGCTTCTTCTTGCCGCCGTGGCCGGCACCGGGCATCGGCCCCATTCCGGGGATCTGCGGGACACCGCCGCGGGCCACGGTCTTCATCATCTTCGCTGCCTGTTCGAAGCGCTGCACGAGCTGGTTCACGTCGGTGACGGTCATGCCCGAACCCTTGGCGATGCGCAGTCGGCGCGAGCCGTTGAGCAGCTTGGGGTTCTCGCGCTCGGCCTTCGTCATCGACTGGATGATGGCCTCGGTGCGGACGATCTCACGCTCGTCGAAGTTGTCGAGCTGATCCTTCATCTTGCCCATGCCGGGCAGCATGCCCATCATCTTCTTGAGCGAGCCGGCCTTGCGCAGCTGCTGCATCTGACCCAGGAAGTCGTCGAGTGTGAACGCGTCCCTCGCGATCTTCTCCGCGACCTTCTTCGCTTCGTCTTCATCGAAGGCCTGCTGGGCCTGCTCGATGAGCGTCAGGATGTCGCCGAGGTCAAGGATGCGACTCGCCATACGGTCCGGGTAGAACGGCTCGAAATCACCGAGCCCCTCACCCGTAGACGCGAAGAGGATCGGCCGACCGGTGACGGAGCGGATCGAAAGAGCGGCGCCGCCTCGCGCATCTCCATCGAGCTTGGTGAGCACGACTCCGGTGAAGTCGACGCCCTCTTGGAAGGCCTTCGCGGTGGCGACCGCGTCTTGACCGATCATCGCGTCGATGACGAACAGTACCTCGTCGGGATCGATCGCCTGACGGATATCGCCGGCCTGCTGCATGAGTTCGGCATCGACACCGAGTCGGCCCGCAGTATCGACGATCACGAAGTCGTACTGGCTGCGCTTCGCTTCGGCGACGCCCTCCCGAGCCACCTTCACCGGATCGCCGTCGACGGCGTCCCCCTCAGCTCCGGTGTTCCCCGGGTGCGGAGCGTAGATCGCGGCGCCGGCCTGTTCGGCGACGACGCCGAGCTGCGTGACCGCGTTCGGGCGCTGCAGGTCGCACGCGACGAGCAACGGCGTATGCCCCTGCCCCTTGAGCCACTTGGCCAGCTTGCCGGCCAGCGTCGTCTTACCAGCACCCTGCAAGCCCGCGAGCATGATCACGGTCGGTGGGTTCTTCGCAAACTGCAGACGACGCTGTTCGCCGCCCAGAATGCCGACCAGCTCCTCGTTCACGATCTGCACGACCTGCTGCGCCGGGTTCAGCGCCTGGTTCACCTCATCGCCGAGCGCGCGCTCGCGCACCTTGCCGGTGAACTCCTTGACGACGTCGAGCGCGACGTCCGCTTCGAGCAGCGCCCGACGGATCTCGCGAACGGTGCCGTCGACGTCGGCGGCCGAGAGCTTGCCCTTCGAACGCAGGTTCTTGAAGGTCTCGGTGAGTCGAGCGGAGAGGTTTCCGAAAGTAGCCATAGCGGGGACAGTCTACCCGGCTCACCCTGGCGTCAGCGACCTACTCGTAACTGTAGAAGCCACGCCCCGAGCCCTTGCCCAGGTACCCCTTGTCGATGTAGTCGCGCTTCAGGATCTCGGCGAACTCGCGCTGCACCGGGTCGTCGCTCTCCTTGCTGAGGTTGTACGGGGTCGTCATACCCACAACGTCGAAGATCTCGAAGGGGCCGTTCGGCGAACCCGTTGCGATCTTCCAAGTCTTGTCGATGTCTTCCGGTGACGCGATGCCCTTCACGAAGAGCGCGGCCCCGGCGTTCAGGAAGGGGACGAGCAGCGAGTTGAGTACGTAGCCCGGCTGCTCCTTGTGGATGCGGATCGGCACCATACCGATCTCCTCGGCGAACTGCGCGACTCTCTCGAATACCTCGGAGTCGGTGCCGGCATGCCCCATGACCTCGCCGGTGTTCTTTGCCCACACCTCGTTCGCGAAGTGGAGCGCGAGGAACTTCTCAGGACGACCGGTGAAGGGTGCGATATCGCTGGGGAGCAGGGTCGAAGAATTGGTGCAGAAGATCGTCGCTTCCGGAGCTACCGCGGCCACCTTCTCCCAAGTCTGCTGCTTGATGTCCAGACGCTCCGGCACTGCCTCGATGATGATGTCGGCGTCCTGCACGGCATCCGCGAGGTTCGCGGAGGTGCGGATCCGACCCACCGCGGCATCGAGCTTCGCAGACGTCGCATCTGGAAGATCCCGCAGGTAGAGAGGCTTCAGGTACTCCCAGCGATCCGCGAGCTTCCCGAGGATCTCATCGTTCACATCGTAGGCGACGACGTCCTTGCCCGAGTATGCAGCCTGGAAGATGATCTGCGAGCCGAGCACTCCGGTGCCGAGTACGGTGAGGTTCTGCAATGTTCTGCCTTTCTCGAATGTTCCGCCCTGCGGGCGCTGATCCGGTCCGGCGGTCGCCACCTACGGCAGGCCGTCAGGCCTCACCTACTGTTCTACTCCGTTCGCCTGCGTTCTTCGGCAGGTTTCGCTCACGGCGATCCGGACGGCTATCCAGCGCACCTATCCTGGTGGTATGGCCCCGCGAACCCGACGCAGGACGGGGCTCGTCACGACGGGCCTCGCGATGCTCTGCTTCGCACTCGTGGCGTGTGCTCCTGACGCCGAGGGTCCCGGCGGCGCCGAAGGCACTGGCGGTTCGGAGAGGTCGTACGGCTCCGAGAAGTCAGGCAGCACCGATAGCAATTCGAGGATCATCCGCATGGCCGCCGTCGGCGACTCCATCACTGCGGGCGACAGCCCCGATCTGGCCGGCGGAGTCGCCGGAACCGAGTCGTGGGTGAGTCACGCGAGCGACGACGACATCGAGTTCGTCGGAGGCTGGGCAGAATGGGGCGCAAGCACCGAGATCATGGCCGCGGCGGTACGTGACCCCATCGACGCCGACGTACTCGTGCTGCTCGGGGGAACCAATGATCTGGGATGGGTGCCGCACGCGGAGACCGCTGAGAATCTGTCGCTGATCGCGGAGCGCGCCGACGTTGAGGCCGTCGTGATCTCCTCGATCCCGCCTCTCGACCTCTTTCAGGGTGCAGGAACCCAGGATCTCAACACCTTTCTCATGCACTACGCCGAGAGCCAAGGCTGGAACTGGGTCGACGCCGCTGAGGGGCTACGTGAGGGCAGCGATTTCGCCCCTGGCATGAGCTACGACGGTGTGCACCTCTCCGAGCAGGGCGCAGGTGTGCTGGGCCGGGCGATCGCCGACGCCGTGCGTGAGGCGACGGGACTCCGGAAGGACTAGCCGACCAACTGCTGCGCGAACACGTGCGGGGTGAAGCCGGTGAGATCACCGATTCCTTCTCCCTGGCCCACGAGCTTGATCGGCAACCCGGTCTTCTGCTGCACGGATAGCACGAAACCGCCCTTGGCTGAGCCATCGAGCTTCGTCAGCACGAGCCCTGTCACACCGGCGTGTTCGATGAATGCTTCGGCCTGGGCCAGCCCGTTCTGGCCGGTTGTGGCGTCGAGCACGAGCAACACCTCGGCAATCGGGGCCTGCTTCTCGATGACACGTCGCACCTTGCTGAGCTCATCCATGAGACCGCCCTTGGTCTGCAGTCGTCCGGCGGTGTCGATGATGGCGACATCGTAGGTTCCCTCTATCGCTCGCTGCACGGTTTGAAATGCAACCGAAGCAGGATCCTGCCCCTGCTGCTGCGGCTTCACAATTTCGACCCCGGCACGATTGGCCCAGGTACCCAATTGCTCGACCGCGGCCGCACGGAAGGTATCCGCCGCACCCAGCAGGATCCGCCGGTCGAACGATCGCAAATAATTCGCGAACTTGCCGATCGTCGTCGTCTTGCCGACTCCGTTGACGCCGACGACCAAGATCACCGCCGGCTTCTCGGAGAGGTGCAGCGTGGTGTCGAACTTCGCGAGTCGCTCTTCAATTGCGTCGCGCAGCATGCGCCGCATCTCTGTGACCTCGGTCACCCGGTGCCGCTCGACGTCTGCGCGCAACTCCGCGAGGATCGACTCGCTCACCTCCGGACCGAAATCGGCAGTGATGAGCGCGGTCTCCAGATCGTCCCACGTCTCTTCGGTGATGAGTTCGGGTCCACTGAAGATATTGCGGAACGCTTTCGAGAAGGACCAGGATCGCTCAGCCATGACTCGATCCTAGTGCGGCGCTGTTGTGCGCTTCCCACGACCTTCGGTGTCCCAGAGGCTCTTCAGATGGTCACCGCAGTACAACAATCCGCTTCTGAGGCTGTTCGGTGGCGCCTTGCACGCCGAGGCTCCGCTAGTATTCCTGCGAAGCACGTCAGCGCTGACACGATCCGCAGCGCGTTCGATCCGACCGGAGGCGCAATGAATTCGACCCTCAGCGAGCTTCGCCCTGCTGCGAGGAAGGGATTCCTACTGCTGCTCGGCGGCCTGCTGGCACTCGTCGCACTCCTCTTGGCGCCTCCGGTCGCGCAGGCGGCTGATTGCTCGCCGTCCTCCACCACCGGTTGCATCAAGGGCACCATCAAGACGAGTGGCGGCGAAGCTCTCGCAGGCGCAGACCTCGCACTCAGCGGCCCGGGCGATGCGCAGACCACCACGACGGACGACTCCGGACAGTGGGTGTTCTCGGTCGAAGAAGCCGGCAGCTATACGGTCGCCCTGGATGCAGATTCCCTGCCCGAGGGTCAGTTTCCCAAGGCAGCAGCGAGCCGCACGCTCGACGTCCAGCTCCACGACAGCGTCAGTGCGCTCTTCCCGCTCACCGATGATCCCGCCGAAGCAGCAGATGGCGAATCCGATGCCTCCGCAGACGACGACGCAGGTTCCGCGGCCGAGGGTTCCGGCTCCTCGCAGACTCCGACAACAACGCAGGACGGCTCTCAATCCTCGGCCTCCACGGGCGCTGGGGAGGTGTCGGCCGACGGGTTCTCCTGGCCGCGTTTCTGGCAGCAGGCTGCCTCGGGTATTCGCATGGGCCTGCTCCTCGCGCTCGGTGCGGTCGGCCTCTCGCTCGTCTTCGGCACGACCGGGCTCTCGAACTTCTCACACGCCGAGATGCTCTCTCTCGGCGGCATCCTCGCCTTCCTCTTCATGCAACTCACCGGCAACATCTGGTTGACCGGCCTCATCGTCGTCGTGCTCATGGCTGCTGCCGGCTGGATACAGGACGCGGCGCTCTGGAAACCGCTGCGAAAACGCAGACTCAGCCTGATGCAGATGATGATCGTCTCGATCGGCTTCTCGATCGTGCTGCAGAACATCTTCCAGTTCTTCTTCGGCGCGAACGTGCTGCGCATCGATCGGAGTACGCCTTCGACCGTCACTCTGCTCGGCGTCACGTTGACCGTGCAGTCCTACATCGCCATGGCCATCGCTCTCGTGATGATCATCGCAGTGGGGCTCGCGATGAAGTACACCCGATTCGGACGTGCGATGCGCGCCGTCGCCGACAACCGCGCACTCGCTGAGGCGTCAGGTATCGACGTGGATCGCGTGATCCGCCTCGTCTGGACAGTCGGCGTCGCGCTTGCGGGCCTGTCTGGCATGCTCCTCGGGCTCGTGCTCAACGGCATCGCCTGGAACACCGGCTGGCACTTCCTGCTGCTGCTCTTCGCCGCGGTGATCCTCGGGGGGATCGGCACTGCGTTCGGCGCTATCGTCGGTGCGATGATCATCGGGCTCATCGTCGAAATGGCGAATATTTGGCTGCCCGGCGACCTGAAGCATGCGGCGGCGCTCTTCATTCTCATCGTTGTCCTGCTCGTCCGGCCGCAAGGTCTCTTCGGGCGTCGAGAGCGGATCGGTTAAGGAGCACGCTGATGGATTTCTGGACTGGACTTCTGCAGGCAATGCTGCAGACCGCGCTCTCCCCGGTTACGGCCGCCTTCGTCCTCGCGGCGATCGGACTCAACATCCACTTCGGCTTCACTGGACTCATGAACATCGGCCAGGCCGGTTTCATGCTCGTCGGCGGTTACGGCTTCGTGATCTCGGTCATGCACGGCCTCGGTGTCTTCCCCGCGCTGCTCGTGTCGATCGTGGCATCCGCTCTCTTCGCACTTCTGCTAGGCCTCCCCACCGTGAAGTTGCGCGGGGACTATCTCGCGATCGTCACCATCGGTGCGGCCGAGATTCTCCGAATGATCGCGCGACTCGCCAACCTGACGCCCCTTACCGGTGGCCCGAGCGGCATTCAGAGCCCGCGCTTCCGTGAGCAGCTCAATGCGCTCTCCCCGCTCCCCGAGGGGCGCAGCAGTTTCCTGGGCCTCACCTACATCAATACCGGCGTCGATGACTGGTGGTCTCGCATCCTCGCCTGGGGGCTCGTCGCCCTCTTCCTCGTCATCACCTGGCTGCTGATGCGCAGCCCCTGGGGTCGCGTGCTGCGCGGAATTCGTGAGGATGAGGACGCTGTGCGGAGCCTTGGCAAGAGCCCGTTCTCGTACAAGCTGCAGGCGCTCATGATCGGTGGAGTCATGGGAGGCTTCGGAGGCATCATCATGTCTCTGCCTGCCGCGATCAACCCCGACGGCATGGGGCGCGCCACCACCTTCAACCTCTGGATGATCATGCTGCTCGGCGGCGCCGCGACGATTCTCGGCCCGCTGCTCGGCTCGATCCTGTTCTTTGTCGTCCGCCTCATCATCACGAGCTTCATGACCGAGTTCGTTCCCTCCAGCATCCTGTCGGCACAGCAGACCGAGATCATCGCCTGGGTGTTGATCGGTCTGATGCTCATGCTGCTCGTCATATTCAGACCCCAGGGCATCCTCGGTAATAAGAAGGAGCTGTCGTTCAATGTCTGACGCACCCGACTACCCGACTGATCGGGAAGCGCTCCGCACTCAGTTGCGCACGCTCGAGCAGACTCCGGGTTCCGCGAAGCCGGACCCGATCCTCACCGTCGACCGCGTCGTCCGCAACTTCGGAGGCATGACCGCCGTCGATGTGGACCACCTTGAGGTGCAGCGCGGCGCAATTACCGCACTCATCGGCCCGAACGGCGCGGGCAAGACGACGTTCTTCAACCTGCTGACCGGGTTCGATCGTCCTTCGAACGGGTCGCGCAGCCCCGGTGGCGCCCCTTCGTGGACCTTCGAGGGGCGCGCGCTCGGTCGCACGAGCGCCACCAAGGTCGCCCAGGCCGGTATGGTCCGCACGTTCCAGCTGACCAAGGCTCTCAGCCGCATGACCGTACTCGAGAACATGCTCATCGGCGCGAACAACCAGCCCGGTGAGAACTTGTTCGTGGGGCTCGTCAAGCCACTCTGGGCGAAGCGCGAGCGCGAGAACATTGATCGCGCGGAAGCTCTTCTCAAGCGGTTCAAGCTCGATGCGAAGCGCGATGACATGGCGGGCGGGCTCTCCGGCGGCCAGAAGAAACTGCTCGAGATGGCGCGCGCCCTCATGGCCGAGCCGTCCATGATCATGCTCGATGAGCCCATGGCGGGAGTGAATCCGGCACTGACTCAGAGCCTGCTCGAGCACATCCAGCGCCTGCGCGACGAGGGCACGACAGTGCTATTCGTCGAGCACGACATGCACATGGTCAGGCACATTTCCGATTGGGTCGTCGTTATGGCGCAGGGGCAGATCATCGCCGAAGGTCTACCCGAAGAAGTCATGACCAGCGAAGCCGTCGTCGATGCCTATCTTGGAGCGCATCACGACCGTGATCTGGGAGACGATGACGTCATCGAAGACATCGAGGCAAAGGTCGAGGCCGAGGTTGAAGCCGAAGTCGAGGCCGAAACTGATACAGAGGCCGCGAGCGAGGCAGAGCCCGCGAGCGATGCCGCAGAGGCATCTCAGGAGGACGCACGATGAGCAGCACCGAACCGATCCTGCGAGCGGACAACCTCGATGCCGGGTATCTGCCAGGAATCAACATCTTGAACGAGTGCTCCCTCGTCGCGCATGAGGGCGAGCTCGTGGGCATCATCGGCCCGAATGGTGCCGGCAAATCTACGCTGCTGAAGTCCTTGTTCGGCCTCGTGAATATTCGCAAGGGCACCGTCATGTTGAACGGGAAGGACGTGACCTCGCACCGTACGAATCAGCTCGTGCGCGAGGGTGTGGGCTTCGTTCCACAGACCAACAACGTCTTCCCGTCGCTCAGCATCGAGGAGAACCTGCAGATGGGCCTCTTCCTGCGGCCCCAGGAGTTCAGCGAGCGTATCGAGGAGATGTGGGAGCTGTTTCCGATGCTGGCAGAACGGCGCAAACAACTCGCCGGATCGCTTTCCGGCGGCGAACGGCAATCAGTCGCGATGGCGCGCGCGCTCATGATGAACCCATCGGTGCTCTTGCTTGACGAGCCGAGCGCCGGCCTCTCCCCCGTGCGTCAAGATGAGACCTTCATCCGCACTCGCCAGATCAACAAGACTGGCGTCACCATCATCATGGTTGAGCAGAATGCGCGACGTTGCCTACAGATCTGCGACCGCGCCTACGTGCTCGACCAAGGAACGAATGCTTACGAGGGCCCTGGGCGCGAGCTTGCGAATGACCCCCGGGTCATTGAGCTGTACCTCGGAACGCTCGCGGCTGACGTGGAATCAAAGTCGAAAGGGCAGTAAGACAGGCTGCTGCGGCCCCTGATCCCTACGAGGTCTCGTCCCACTACGAGGTCTTGGCCCTGGTCACTACTCAGGTTCGAAGCGCACTCGACCGCGGCGTTTCAACGGAGGTGCGAGCATGCCTGGCGGTCGGTCCACATGCTTTCGGCCTGCCGGGCTCGTCCATCGCAACACTCCGGCGTTCTCCTGACGCACCTTCCACTCAGACTGGTGCTTGAGTACGTGGTGTCCTCGACACAAGCTCGCCAGGTTGTCGGTGGACGTCGAACCTCCCAGTGCTGCATCGATGGTGTGGTCGATGTCGCATCGGTGAACAGGAACTCTGCATCCCGGGAAGCGGCACCTACGGTCTCTTGCGCCGATCAGCCGTCGCATCTCTGCGCTGGGCCGATACCGGTCTACCGAGAGCACCTCGCCGTTGACCTTGTCGGTCGTGACCTTCTCATGGTGTGACGCGACCGCCGCATGCTCGCACAGCTCGGCCATGCTTACGGCCCCATACCCCACGAGTTCGCCCAGTAGGTCTTCGAGAACCTCATCATCTGACGCAAAGCTCTTCGCCTTCCCCTGCTTCTCACTCATCTCAACTGGAGCGATCAGCTGCACGCGCGCATCGATCGCCTCAGCAGGGCATCCTGACGCGAGTTCGTACAGGTCTGCGCCCAGCAGCAAATCGACAACCACATCCGTGCGAGTCTGCTCCTGAGTTCGGTCTCGCAGCTTGTCCTCTGCATCGGCGGCCGCCTTGCCCACCTGGTCTGTCTCGCCTACTTGGCCGGTCTTGTCCACTAGAAGGAAGCGCTCCCCCTGCCTGACGCTTCGAGCAATACGTGTCACACGGTCTCTGATCGCATACGCCTGGATCGCAGACATACGTACGATCAAATCCGCCATTCCGTCTTCGGCATCGACCACGGAAACCCCACGCCCAGACCTCGCCTGCTCATGACGCACTTCTATGCGCGTCTCGGCCCACCGTTCTGCGAGCATCTTCGCAATCGGTCGAAGCCGACCGGGTGTTTCGACGACGGCGACCTCGAGGATCTCCTGCTCATACCCTTTGCGGCGCTCAACTACCGAAAGACCATGAGCACCGACCCCGATGATCACTCCCTCATGTGCGATCACGCGAGCGTGCTCCAGAGAAATATCTCCATGCTCGAGCGACTCCATAACGTTCGAGTACTCATTCGTCATCCTGCACGCGAGATCCATCTGGCGCTCAACGACATATTCGCTCTGCCCCAAGGTCGTTGCAAGTTCCGCACGTAAGGACCGATACGCCAACTCGTTCGGCGCCTCCGTAACGGGCGGACCGGACGAACGTCGGCCGAACGTTCCTGGGACAGGTACGGTTACCTGGTTCACCGCAGTGCCAATGAGACGAAGAGTTCGCGCATCGACTGCCCGTCGAGCCAGCTCAAGTTCTTCAAGCTCGGTAACCAACGCCGCGAAAGACGGTATTGCAGCTGCTGGCGATTCCATGCTTGCAGTAGATCATGGACCTACGACATTTGATCCCCCATACATCCGCATGATTCCGGGCCTGCAGCGGAATTCTCGGAACCATACAAGCGCCGCGCGGTTCGCACTGTCGAAGTGCTTCACAGCGGACTCAAGTGCCCCCTGTGAGGCGTCAACGTGATCACCGGGCTCAGCACATTCACCAGGCCACCGGGCCCGCATTCACCAGGCCCACATTCACCAGGCCCGCATTCACCGAGCTCGGCATTCACCAGGCTCGGCGATCGACAGCTTCAGTGCGCTCCAGAACCGCCGAGAAGCCGATCCACCGCCTTCTTGAGTCGTGCGACGCCTTCGCGGATACGCTCCGGCGTCGAGGTCGCGAACGAGAGTCGCAGTGCATTACCGAAATTGCCCTCGACCGAGAAGGATCGTCCGGGAATGAAGGCCACGCCTTCTTCAAGCGCAATGGGAAAGAGCGCGTCGGTATCGACTGCCGCATATGCACCGCCGAAGGTCACCCAGAGAAAGAATCCTCCTTCGGGATTCGTACTCACGATGTCCTCGCCGAATGTCTCTGCGAGTGTCGCTCGCATCACATCTCTGCGTTCGCGGTACACCGGCCGGAGCCCTGTAACATGCGATGCGAATCCGCCGTTCTCGATGAATCTGGCGACTGCGTGCTGAACGGGCACGCTCGTACAGGTATCCATGGTCTGCCGGGCCTTGATCACCAGCTCACGCACTCGAGGAGCCGCGTCGATCCACCCGACTCGCAAACCAGGTGCCAGCGTCTTCGAGAACGTACGCACGCTGAACACCCGCGAGTTTCCCGGGGAAAGCTCGGCGAATGACGGCACGCGTGCATCCGAGAAGTGGAGCAACGCATACGGATCATCGTCGATGATCGCGCAGTCCCACTTCTCCGCGAGCTCGAGGAGTAGCTCGCGACGCTGACGGTTCAGCGTCGTGCCGGTCGGATTCTGGAAATTCGGGATCACATAGATCGCGGCAGGCGCACGTCCTGCCTGCGCTACCAGCTCCGGGAGCGCCTCGACGACGAGTCCTTCCGCGTCTGTAGGGGCCTCAAGCAGGTCGACTCCGTAACTCAGCGCCAGCCCGGCGATATTCGTGTACGTCGGCCCTTCCACCACGAGCAAGTCGCCCGGTTCTGTGAGCACTTTGAATGCGAGGTCCAGACCTTGGCCCCCACCTGCTGTGACCGCGATGCGGTCGCGCGTAGTTGCTTCCCCCGCAAGTTCGGCGACTTCCAGGATCCGTGAGACCAGGCGAGGCTCGCCCTCCGTGGCGCCGTAGTCGTATCGTCCACGCATCGTGTCTGCGAAGCACGCATCGAACTCGTCCTGCGGGATCAGCTCCTCATTGGGTGCTCCCATAGCGAACCGTACGATGTCATGGGTCTGCCGCGCGAGCAGCGCAGTAGAGGCATCGATGATGGATCCGACGAGACGTTCTTCTTTCCTCGTGAGACGTGCGTCCAGAGCGCCCATATCTTCCCTACCTTCTTCTATACAGTCTTGTCTTGGTCGCTGACGCCTAAGCTCCAGCGGCCTACGTCAGGCCCTGAGCGCTCATGCTTGCTCAGATCCTCGCAGCAAGCGGCACGCGTAACTCATCAGTATCGAATCCCTCGTGTGTCCACGCGATGAAGTGGTCCGCGGAAGCGAGAATCATACGCTCAGCCTCGGGGAGGAGCGGGTTCTTGTCAGTGTCACGGTAGATCAGATGCACTTGCCGTCGCGGGTTGACATCAGTCAGTCGATGCATCGTGATGCCTCGATCAACTCCGAGTGCAAGCGCCGGAGCCAGTGCGAGCGCAACGCCTTCACGCACCAGCCCTCTGATCGCGTCGTTGCTCTCCGTTTCGAACATGACCTTGGGCCGAAAGCCCGCGACACCGCCCCAATACTCAAGATTCACCCTTCCTGCGGCAGCCGCGTGATGAGACACCCACACTTCATTCGCTAAGGATTCGAGCGCAAGAGTAGCTGCGAGTTTCGCACTGCGTCCGGCGCCGGCGAGTACCACCACCTCCTCGTCGAGCACTGGCACCGAGACGAGTCGATCAGGCAAGCTGACTGGCTGATACGGGTGCGTGAATATCAAGCCGAGGTCTGCGCGCATCGAAGAGACTGCTTCGATGATCTCCTCGACCTGCTCGTACTCGCTCATCGGGAAATCAGCGGCGGGGAATCTCCGTATGAGTTCAGCCAGCGCTCGTGGTACCAGTCGAGCCCCGGTACTCGAGAACGATGCAATGCTTAGCCGACCACGCTCACTCCGCGCCGCGGCACGCACAACGTCCTCGAACTCAGCGATTCGCGAAAGCAGCGTCTCCGAGGCCTCGTCTACCTGCCGAGCCGCCGCAGTCGGCCATAGGTTCCTCGGACCCCGTTCAAACAGCTGCACACCGAGGCTTCGTTCGAGAGCGGCAATCTGTTGCGAGACGGCCGAAGTCGTGTAGCCCAGTTTCTTACCGGCACCGCTCAGCGACCCGGTCTCGAGCACGGCTCGGAGCGATTCGAGGTGCATAAAGTTCAACATAGTCGGCGCCTTTCCCTCCTCACGATATAGGGAAATGACGGGTGGCTCAGTACACCGGGCGACCCGCCCCAGGTGACGCAAGCGCCCTCTGCCAAGGGGCGACCGGCGGCAGTGCATCCTGGTGCAGCGGCACGCGTACGTGAATCACTCGTGGCGCATCGGCGGGGGCGTGATCTCGAAGCGCCTCCTCGAGTTCCCGCACGCTCCCTGCATGCACGCCGGTCAGGCCCATTCCCTCCGCCAAGCGCACGGGATCGATGGGCCCCGGATCCACCTGGAAGTACCGCTTCTCCATGAAGAGATGCTGCAGCATCCTGATCCAGGCATAGGAGCTGTTGTCGAGCACCACGAAGGTGATCGGCAGATGCAACCTGACCGCGGTCTCCCAATCGGCGATTCCCATCGCGAGACTGCCCTCGGTCGTGAGGCAGAGCACCTGCTCCCCCGGGTGGGCAATCGAGATGCCGATCGCCGCAGAGATCGCATAGCCCATGGGGCCGTGACCACGCGGGATCACCACGCGCCACCCCTGGCCGTCCGTCTCCCAGTACGAGGACAGGTTCGGCGTCGGCGTGCCCGGGTCAGCGGCCACCCAGGAGTGAGACCCGAAGACTTCATGACAGGCACTGACGATGTCGCGAGGGTGCAACAGGCCCTCGTCGACCGACGTGTCCTCTTCGACACTTCGCTCCGACCAGGCCGTGCGCAGGTCGGCAAGCTCCCGCTCCCGCTCCCGCCGCACCGAGACGGACTCTTCGGGCAGTTTGCGCTGCAGCTCGCGGAGCGTGGTCCGAGCGTCGCCGATCAATCCGATGCTCATCGGAAAATTGCGTCCCGCTCGAGCCTCGTCGATATCGATCTGAACGACGGTAGCGCCGTCGCGCGCGGGTGCGGTGAAGCCGTTGGTGTCGGTCGAATTGCTGCGGCTGCCGACGATCATCACGAAATCGGCGTCCGTGACGGTCGATAGGACATAGTCTCGTGCACCGTTTCCTCCCGTGACGCCGAGTGCAAGCGCATGGTTCTCGGGAAAGGAGGATTTGCCATGGATCGTAGTTGCGACGGGGATGCCACGATGCTCTGCGAAGTGGCGCACCGCTTCCCAAGCACCCGACATGTGCACACCGCCGCCCGCCAATAGCACCGGACGCTGCGCAGCCAGCAAAGCCTCTGCGGCCCGTCCAAGCTGCTCTTCGCTCGGGACGACATGCCCCGCGTCTACCATGTGAGAACCGGTCGTAGGAGGAGTGTCCGCCCGCTCATCGAGTACGTCCTCGGGGCAGATCAGTACAACGGGAGCCGGTCGGCCGCTCAGCGCTGTCGATACTGCCTCCGCAACGAGCCCCGGGATATCTTCCGCTCGTTCGGCAACACGCTGCCACTTCGTCACTGCACTGAACAGCTTGACCTGATCGATTTCAGTGATCGCGCCGCTTCCACGGCTGGAACGGTGAATATCGGTGGTGATCACGAGCATTGGAATACTCGAAGCAAAGGATTCGGCGAGCCCGCTGGACAAGTACACGGCGCCGGCGCCGCTCGAAGCCTCGCAAACTGCCAACCTACGACTCGTACGCGTGTACGCATCGGCCATATATCCTGCGTGGCGTTCATCGCGGCAAAGCACGTGACGCAGGACGTCGCCGTGCTTCGCAAGGACATCGTAGAGGTTGACACCCGTGTCCCCGGGAACGCCGAACATGGTGTCGATCCCGTGTCCGATCAAGGACTCAACAAGCAGATCCGCGCCAGTCGTCTCTTTCACACCGTTGTGACTCAATGGAGAACTCCCTCGGTTTCGTAAGAATGGCATCGAACGTCCACGACGCCCCCGCGAGCCTCAGCCTGAAGCCTCACGTCGTCAGTGGAGTGCGAGCACTTCCACCAAGATCTCGAATCCCCTCATCGAAATCAACGACCCGAGAACGAGGGAATCTTCATCTCATTCGAATGACGCTTAACCTTTTCAGCACAGAATTCGGGTCTCCCCAGCCAGGCGAGAATTGCACGAGGTCACTGCATGAACTGTGCCGCTCGAAAGCTTCAGCAAGAGTCTCATGTGCTCCAATATCCGTTAATCAAATCGTCTTGTGCAGGATCCTGCACTCCGGTTGAGTTGGCTTCCAACGCAAGCAAGGAGGCTGCATCGGTGTTCGACGAATTCATTGTTTGTCGCTGCGAGGATGTGACGCTCGCAGACATCGCAGCGATCGTCGCCGAGTGCGATAGCAGCGCTGATTCCTCGGAGATCAAACGTCGCTGCCGCATCGGGATGGGCTGGTGCCAAGGCCGTGTGTGCGGTCCAGCACTCGCGCAGATCCTCGAATCACCACGACCACTTGCCCGAAACGGGACAGTGCGCCCGGTTCTTATCCGCGATGTCGCAAGTGCAGACGACGATGCCACAGACGACGAAGTCAGGAATGAGTCATGAATCTCAGAATCGAAGAGCACCCGGTGCTCGGTCCGGCCCCAGACGAACGCCTGACGATCATCGTCGATGGTGAAGAGATCGAAGCTCGTGTCGGTGACACAGTCTCCGGGGCGCTCTGGGCGAATGGGCTCAGGGTTCTTCGGAGCAGTCGCACGGGGCAGCCACGAGGCATGTACTGCGGTATCGGGCACTGTTTCGAATGTCGTGCTGAGATCGATTCCGAAACGAATCAACAAACCTGCCTGAGAACAGTCGCTCCCGGGATGTGCGTTACGACCGATGCCGGCGGCGACGAAAGCAGTACGTCGCTTCATGAAGACCCTCCCCTCAGCGAGGGCGACGATCACCTCAGTAAGCATGGCGCCTGATGGATGCCGATGTCATTGTTGTCGGCGGAGGGCCGGCAGGACTGGCTGCAGCAACTGAAGTCGCTGTCGATGCCGGCGCGAAGGTCATAGTCGTGGATGAGGCGGATCGAATCGGAGGTCGACTCCCGGGCCAGCTGTACCGTCACGGGAAGGAGTGGAGGATCGGCGCAGAGATCGCCGCTCGCTTGGCATCGGAGGCCGAATCCGCAGGAGTTGAAGTAAGAACCCGAACACAGGTCTGGTCATGCGAGCCTCACTGGAAGGTGAGACTCGCTCACGCGTCTTCGCTCGCTGCTCCCCGCCTCGTACTCGCGACCGGTGCGACGGAGCTCCCCCTCCCCATGCCGGGCTGGCAGCTGCCAGGATGTCTCGCCATCGGCGCCGTCCAGCAATTGGTGCAGGTGCAGCGCATCCTCCCGGGTCATCGTGTAGCAGTCATCGGAACAGACCCGCTTGCACTGGCCGCAGCTGAGGAGATCTCGTTGGGCGGTGGTGAAGTCATCGGAATATTCTTGCCGAGCGGTCACCCGGGGCAGTATGCGGAGGGCTCGCCAGCGAACGTTCTCCGCGCATTGAGTCGCTTTGCACAGGTAGCCCCGGTCGCCTGGCAACGCATCGGCGCTCGATTGGTCCGTTCGCGCGTGGCCAGGAGTATCGCGACGCGCGTGCTTCCACGTTCTGGGGTACCACTCGGCCCCACAAAGTTGAAGCTGCACTACCGTGCTGAAGCAGTTCTTGGCACTGAGCGAGTCGAAGCACTGCAGGTGCGGAGGCTCAACGCGTCCGGAGAACCCTTAGGAGCTGCAGAGCAACTCCCAGTTGACGCCGTATGTCTGTCTGGCGGGCTTCATCCGCTGCAGGAACTCGCCGTGGGCAACTGTGAGTTGCTCGACGTGCCAGACCTCGGTGGAACGGTGCCTCTCCACTCGTATGAGATGCGCACCCAGCATCGCGGCTTATACGTGGCTGGAAATATCACTGGGATCGAAGGGGCCGGCGTGGCTGAGCAACAAGGTCGATTGGCAGGTAGAGCTATCGCGGCTGATATGGGTGCCTATCGAGATAGCGACACTCGACTCCGGGAAGCCATGGCAAAGGTTCGACAGGCTCGCGCTGAGGCGGCGATCGCCTTTCTGCCCAGAATCGACAGGGGCCGACGAATCGTTGCAGAGGCGTGGAAGCAGCATCGCCAACCCGAAGGTCGGGAATGAACATGGCGAGCAGCGATATCGTGGTCATCGGGGCAGGCGTGATCGGCGCCTCAATCGCATACCGCCTCAGCGAGGCCGGCTACTCGGTAACCGTGCTCGACAAGGATGCACCTGGATCCGGCGCTTCCGGCGCCTGCGACCAGGCCATCTTTCTCCAGTCGAAGCAAGCGGGACTACCGATGCGCTTGGCGCTGGAGAGCCGCCGAATGTTTGGCTTCCTCGAGGACGAGCTCGATTCTCCGCTGGAATTCTCGGCGGACGGTGGAATGGTGGCGATCGAGAATGAACAGCAGTTGCAGTTCATGACCTCTTTCAGTGAACAGCAGCGTCGTTCAGGGTTTCACATCGAACTGCTCGACTACCGGACCACGCACGAAGCTCAGCCTCACCTTGCTGAAGAAGTGCTCGGCGTGACCTATTCCCCGCTTGATGCCGAAGTGAACCCGCTCTTGCTGAACGCGGGTTTCCTCAAGGCTGCTGGTCGTCACGGAGCTCGTGTCGTTCGCCGAGCCGAGGTACGCTCAGTGATCGAGTCCGGTGAGCGCGTGACGGGTGTCAATACCGACCAAGGCGCCTTTCACGCTGATCTCGTCATCAATGCCGCTGGCCCGCACGCCGGCCTCGTATCAGAACTCGCCGGAGTCTCGACGCCGATCACGCCTCGTCGCGGCACTATCCTCATCACTGAACCCGTCCCCCGCCAGATCAACGGGGTATTGCTCTCCGCGCAGTATGTCGCAGCCAAGCATTTCCGCACTGAACCCGGTGACAGTATCCCTTTCGGGGTTGGTCTATCGCTCGGCCAGAGTGCATCTGGCAATCTACTTGTCGGTGGGAGTCGCGAGTTCGTTGGTTTCTCCCGCGACGTATCAGCCGCGGTCATTCGGACCATCGCTCGTCACGCCGTCGGTATCGTGCCTGCGCTCAAGAACTATCGTGTCATCCGTACGATGAAAGGCTTTCGTCCCTACACCGGCGACGGCTTGCCGATCATCGGAGTCAGCAAGCCCGGGTGGATCACGGCTGCCGGACACGAAGGCGACGGCATCGCACTCGCACCGATCACCGGAGTACTGGTACGAGATCTCGTAACGGGTTCCAACGCGACTGAGGACTACCTCCCTCACCTCGCCTCGACGAGATCTTCACTTGATGGAGTGAGAGCGAGCGCCGGCGTGTGAACTGAGGATCCTACGAGCACAACATGCCCTGCCGCAGTGCGGCGTCACCCCACCCCCGTCACTACCCCCCCCTCAGTAAGGAGAAACCCATGTCCGCACAGCGAAGTGACGAGACAATTTCCCAGATCGACAGTTGGACCGTTCCAGTCGAGCTTCGTCGACCGCACGTGATGTCCTTCGGCGCAATTCCTCACGCGTCTCTGATCCTCGTCAGGGTCACGAGTTCCTCGGGTGCAATCGGCTGGGGCGAGACCACGATTCTCGGCGGACCTTACTGGAACGAGGAAAGCGCGGAATCGGTTCAGGCCGTGATCACCCGCTACCTGGGGCCACGACTCATCGGCATGGATCTGCAGGACACTCGTCAGGTCTCAGAGGTCCTCAGTTCAATTCGTCGGAACCATTTTGCACGCTCGGCAATTGATATCGCGTTGCACGATCTGCGTGCGAGGCTCGCAGGCATCCCGGTATCGGTGCTATTGGGAGGCAGCCCGGAACTTTCTCTGCCGGTGAGCTGGAGCCTCGCTGGAAAGGATCTGCACGTCGAACTCGACGAATTGCAGGAGAAGCTCGAGGTCGGGCACTCCATCATCAAGGTCAAGATGGGCTCACTTCCCGTCAAAGATGACGTTCGCCGCGTGGAGACCATCCGCGAGCACCTCGACTCGGGGATTTCTCTCCGTGTCGATGCGAATCAGGGCTGGTCGCGCAGCGAGGCAGGTTACGCGGTCAGCGCGCTCGAACCTCTTCAACTCGACTTCATCGAGCAACCGCTCATCGCCTCAGACCTCGAAGGCATGCGTCAGCTCCAGAGCAGCGTTGCGGTTCCTCTTGCGGCGGACGAATCGCTCGAAGGGCTCGACCAGGCAAATCGAATCATCGCGATGGACGCGGCGCGCGTGTTCATCTTGAAGCTCGCGAAACATGCCGGATATCAAACTTCACTCTCCGTCGCGGATGTAGGCCACAACAATGGCATTGGCACCTATCTCGGGTGCATGATCGAGAGCAGCATCGGAACTGCCGCATCTCTGGCATTCGCCGCTGCAGCGCGGCCTCTCACCCACGGGTGCGAACTCTTCGGGCCGGCCCTGTTGATGGACGATCTCGTTGAGGAGCCTATTGCGCTCACGCACGGAGAGATCTCAGTGCCAAACAAGCCCGGTCTCGGGGTCGACGTTGATGTCGACAAGGTAGAACGACTCGCGACGACCCGAATGTCGGCAATCTGCTGACTTCACCCATCAGATCCATTCCCAAAAACACACCACTGCGGAGGGCAGCGCAATGACGCGAAACGACTCTCAAGTTTCAGAGAGCACTCGAAAGACGGCCACGCCGGCGAGCAAGAGAGCCGCAATTGGCTCATACGTCGGCACGAGTCTCGAATGGTACGACTTCTTCATCTACGGAACGGCAGCCGGGATCATTTTCCCGCACCTGTTCTTCAGTCCACTGGGCGAAACCGGATCCGTTCTCGTCTCACTGGGCAGCTTCGGCATCGCCTGGATCGCGCGCCCGATTGGTGGGGTGCTCTTCGGCCACTTCGGAGACCGAGTGGGGCGGAAAACTATTCTGATCATCACGCTGATCATGATGGGACTAGTCACCGTGCTCATCGGGTTGCTGCCGACATACGACCAGATCGGTATGGCGGCCCCGGTGCTCCTTATCGTCCTCAGACTCGTGCAGGGTCTTGCCCTGGGCGGCGAATGGGGCGGAGCAGCGATCATGGTGGTGGAGCATGCTCCCCGCGGGCGACGAGGTCTCTTCGGTTCATTCGTGCAGATGGGCGTGCCAACAGGGTTGCTCCTTGCTACCGGAGCCTTCTCACTCGTGGGCATGCTCCCGGAGGAGCAGTTCATGTCCTGGGGATGGCGAATTCCTTTCATTAGCACCGTTGCGCTGATCCTGGTTGGTCACTACATCCGCCGAAATGTGACTGAGCCCGAGGCTTTCGCTGCAATCGAGGAATCGGACAACCACGAGAAACTCCCCATAGCGACGGTCCTCGCGACTGCGAAGAAGCGAGTTGCACTGCTCGCAGCGATTCAGTTCGTGACGAACGCAGCATACTTCGTGGCTGCCACCTATTCGCTGGTCTATGTCACCGATCATCTCGGCCTGCCGGAATCCTACGTGTTCAATGGGCTCATGATCGGCGCGGTCGCGGCGCTCATCGCTCAGCCGCTCTTTGCAGCACTCAGTGACAAGATCGGTCGCCGCCCGGTATATATCTTCGGTGCCTGTTTCGTCGGTGTCTGGGCGTTCCCGTTCTTCGCCTTGATCAATACCGGAGAACCGGTTCTCATATCGACTGCTCTCGTCGTGATGCTCGGTGTCGGCTATGCCGCAACTGGCGGAATCAATGCCTCTATTTACACGGAGCAGTTCCCCACGCGCATCCGTTATACCGGATCTTCCCTGGCATACAACCTCTCAGGGATCCTGACAAGCAGCCCTGTTCCGATCATCGCGGCGCTCATCGTCTCGGTTACCGGAGAGGCCAGTCTGGTTTCTCTCTACCTCGTTATCACCGCTGCCCTGACCATCTTCGCGGTTCTCGGGCTTCGGGAAACCTTCAAGGACGACATCGACAGCTGAAACACACTGAGGGCCGGGTTCCAATCGGAACCCGGCCCTCAGCGTGTATCGGAGTATCTTGTGATCAGCCCTCGATCTCGCCCACAGCTTCAGGCGTGTTCTCACCATCGAACTTGTACAGTCCGATGAGTGCCGTGGAGGGCTCGTTGTCGTCGTTCAGCGGTCCACCGCCGGCGCGACCCTCGTAGTGGATCTCCTCACCATCTTCGAGCAGCGCGAGGCAGTCAGCGTAGGTGCTGCAGGTCTCGCCACCGTCAGAGCCGGATACCGCGTGCAGGTTCTCACGGATGGTCTCGGAGTCGGCGGAGCCACCGCGCTGTGCCGCGAGGGCGACCAGCACGACCGCGTCGTACGACTCGGGTGCGAAGTTCAGGCTCTTGCTCGCGTCGGGCGACGCCTCGACGAGCTGCTCCTCGAACTCGTCATCGACGGTGCGACCGGGCGTGGTGCCCTGCGCGCCCTCGAGCAGACCGGCGTCGAACTCGGGGTACGGCACGGTGTTGCCGTCGACCAGGTAGAGGTTCGAGAGGTCGAAGCCCTGCGAAGCGAGCTCAGGGATGGCCTGCTTCGCCTCCACGTAGCTGATGAGTGCGACCGCGTCCGGGTTCGTGTCGAGCGCTGCCGTCACCTCCGAGGTGAAGGTGGTCTGCGCCTCGGGGAACTCCTCGCCCGAGCCGTTCGCACCGAAGGTGACCTCGGCGCCGGCATCCTCGAGCGTCTCCTGCAGGTTGTCGCGCAGCCCGTTGCCGTAGTCGTTGTTCTGTGCCAGCACTGCGACCGAGGTGTGACCGTCTTCGAGGATCAGGTTGCCGAGCGCACGCCCCTGGATGATGTCCGACGCAATGGTGCGGAAGTACAGGTCGTTGACGCCGGCGAGCTCGATTCCGGTGTTCGAAGGCGAGCCCATGAGGATCCCGGCCTCGGTCAGCTTCGGCATCGCCGCATTCGTGTTACCGGTACCCATGGCACCGAGCACGAAGGCGGGCTCTGCCGCGATGATGTCGTCGACGCTCTTCGAGATGATCGTCGGATCGGTCGGGTCGTGCTCGTTGCCCTCAACGACGACATCGACGTCATTGCCCAGCACACCGCCGGCCTCGTTGATGTCGTTGACCGCGAGAGCCAGTGCGGCCTGCGGGCCGTAGATCAGGTGCTCGAGCGAGCCGGTCTGCGGCAGCAGCGACCCGATCTTCAGCGTGTCAACCTGCTCGCCACCGTCGGAAGACCCTTCGGATCCCCCGCCGTCGCTCGAGCAACCGCTGAGCACGAGCGCGGCACTGGCGACGAGAGCGAAAGCACCCGTTGTCCGCTTCGAAAACTTCTTCATTGAATGACCTTTCTGCGCATTCGTCACCGCAGCATTGCGGCACTGTCCACGATCCTAGCCAACTTCGCAACCGTCTCGTGACACCACGAAGCAGGCGTGATCGACTTGTTAGTCTTCGTCGTTCGCAGCGTCTTCCGAGTCACTCCGGCCGATCCTCTGCCCGACGACAGCTGAGATTCCGTCCTGCCGCATCGAGACCCCGTAGAGCGCATCGGCGATCTCCATGGTGCGCTTCTGGTGGGTGATCATGATGAGCTGCGAGTTCTCGCGCAGCCGTTCGAAGACTTGCAGCAATCGTCCCAGGTTCGCGTCGTCGAGCGCCGCCTCGACCTCGTCGACGATGTAGAACGGGCTCGGTCGTGCTTGGAAGATGGCGATCAACCAAGCGACGGCCGCAAGCGAGCGCTCACCACCCGAAAGCAGTGACAGACGTTCCACCTTCTTGCCGGCCGGCTTCACTGCCATATCGATGCCGGTGTTCAGCAGGTCTTCGGGGTCGCTCAGCGACACTTCTCCCGACCCGCCGGGGAACAGGACCGGGAAGATCTCGGCGAACGCGTGCTGCGTATCAGCGAACGCGTCGGCGAAGATGCCCTGCATCTTCCCGTCGAGCTCGTCGATGATGCTCTGCAGGTCGGCACGGGTCTTCGTCAGGTCCCGCAGCTGCTCGGACAAGAAGGTGTGGCGCTGCTCGAGTGCTGAGAACTCCTCGAGTGCGAGCGGGTTGATGCGCCCCAATTCGGCGAGTCGGCGCTCAGCTTTGGCAAGGCGCTTCTCCTGCTGCTCGCGAGTGAAGTTCGCGGGGTCTGTTTCATCGGTACGGCGCTCAGCGCTGGCCTCGGCATCAGATTCTTCGGTGTCAGGCGTGCGGTCATGCGACACCGATGCATGTTGGTCCGGATCCTCGCTCTGTGCACGCGGTCCGTATTCAGAGACGAGCACCTCTTCAACGAGGCCGAGTTCGCTGCCCGCTCGCTCCAGCAACGATGAAAGCTGCAATTTCCGCTCGTAGCTCTTGAGCTCCGAGCCGTGCACTCGTTCCGTGATCGCCTGCAGGCGTTTCCGCAGTTCCGCCTCCTCCGAGCGCAACAGGGTGAGCTCCTGGCTGAACCGGGCCCGCTCCTGCTCAGCCGCCTGTTGTGCGACACGCGCTTCTGAGAGCGACCGGTCGCACGAGTCGATAATCATCGGCAGCGCGCTCGCCACTCGGTCTGCACGTTCCACCTGGCGGGCGCGGAGCACGGCGCGCCGTGCAGCTTCGTCGGCGGCCCGTTGCTCGGTCTCCAGCTGCTCGCGCAGAGCAACGGTTCTGGCGGCCGCGGCTCTGGCACGCTCGCGCGCGGTCTCCAGCGCGAGTCGCCGTTCGATCTCGATGGCGCGCGCCTCTTCGACTTCCGCGTAGAGTCCATCGCGTTCGCTCGCATCGAGGATCGGCCGGGGCTCGGCCTCCGCCTCTTCGAGAGCCCGGGCCGCGCGGTCCGCTTCAAGCGCCGCTTCTTCCTCGCTCTCGGCGACCGCCGCGAGTGCCTGCCGTGCGCGCTCTGCTTCGGCACGACTCGCTTCAGCACGGACCTGAAGTCGGTTGTGCTCCTTTGCCGCTGCGGCCTGCTTGGCATCGGACTCCCGCAGCTCGGCATAGGCCGCGTGAGTCTCTCGCTTACTCTGGTCGACCGCATCCCGCAGCCGCGCGAGCGCTTCCTTTCCCTGCTCGATCTGCTGCTCGATCTCTTCGCAATGCGACCTCGCGTGCTCGAGTTCAGCCGTGAGCTCGATACGGGAGGGCGCCAGGCCTGACCCCCCGGTCATGGTGTACCGGGTCAGCACGTCACCGTCAGTCGTGACGACCGTGAACGCCTCGCCGCCCAGCAGTTCGCGCAGACGTGCCGCCCCCTTCACCGCCTCCGCGCTGTCGGATGCGAGGTAACTCCGGGCGAGCAGTCCACGGACTCCCGCCGGCGCATCGAGGAGCACGTCGACCGCCCGCGTGAGGCCTTCGATCTCCGGCGCCTCTGCAGATGCTGCTGATTGCGCCTCGATGATCACCGCGCGCAACCGTCCGAGATCCTGTTCCCGCGCGCGGCGCACCGCGGCTCGCGCGGCGTCGTGCGTGTCGACCAGCAACGCGTCGGAGAAGACACCGAGAGCGGCGCCGACCGCGGCTTCGTACCCGTCTGCGACCCGCATATGCTCGGCGACTCGGCCTCTGATGTCTGAACGATCACCCGAGAGGAGCTCACCCGTTGCGTCTCGGTCATCGAGCGAACGCGACAGCGCCCCGATTCGCGCAACGAGCCCGGCTCGCTCCTGCTCGAGTCCGTGCAGCTGATCCCTCACCGCATCGCGCTGCAGTTCCGCTTCGGCCTGTCGCTCCTGTGCCTCTCGGTACGAGGCATCAAGGGCCGAGCCGTCGGCAACGTCACCACTCGCGCCCGCACTCCCGCTGGTTTCCAGACCCGCCTCGGCAAGTTCGGCCTCGAAGGCTGCAAGTTGCGCCGACGCTTCAGCGGTCCGGGCCTCGGTCTGCTCGAGGGCCTGCCCGCGTCTCGCCGCCTCCGCCGCGACGGTATCGCGCTTCTGCGCCGCCGCCTCACTGCGTCCACGGAGCTGTGAAAGACGAAGGTCGTGCTTCGAGACGAGCGCGCTCTGCTCTGATAGCTGATCATCCAGCGCGTCAAGTGCTTCCTGAGCACGCCGCGTCGCGGATCCTGCCCGCTGCCAGGCCTGCTCGGCTTCGGGGATCTTCGCCTGCAGCTGAGCCTCCTCCTCGTTCGCCTCGTCGACTGTGGCTCGTGAGACTCGGTGCACCTGCTCGGGCGACTCGGCCTGAGTCGCCAAGAAGGCGAGCCGCTGCTGGGTCTGCGAATAGAGTCCGCGCAACTTCGAGAGAGCCGATTCGAGGGCGATCGTCGTGCGCCGTGCAGCATCGAGCTCTTCGCCTTGCTGCTCCTGCTCGATCCTCTCGATCCTGATCTGCTTCTGTTCGACCTGTTCTTGCAGCACGATGCGCTCGGCCTGCCGTTCAGACTCGTCCTGTGAGAGTTCGATGAGCTCTCGCCTGAGCCTGACCACGTCGTCGGCCAAGAGCCTGGCCTTCGCATCGCGCACCTCGGCGGCGATGGTCTGTGCCTGCTTGGCGACTTCGGCCTGTCGCCCCAACGGTTTGAGCTGGCGGCGCAGCTCCCCTGCCAGATCGTTGAGCCTCGTCAGATTGGTCTCCATAGCCGCGAGCTTGCGAAGCGTGCGCTCCTTGCGTCGGCGATGCTTCAGGATCCCCGCCGCCTCCTCGATGAACCCACGGCGGTCTTCGGGTGTTGCACGCAGCACGGCATCGAGCTGCCCCTGCCCGACGATGACGTGCATCTCGCGCCCGAGCCCGGAGTCGCTGAGCAGCTCCTGCACATCGAGCAGTCGGCAGTTCTCGCCGTTGATCGCGTATTCGCTCGATCCGTTGCGGAAGAGGATTCGACTGATCGTCACCTCGCTGTACTCGATCGGAAGCGCTCCGTCCGAGTTATCGATGGTGAGCCTCACCTCGGCACGGCCGAGCGGCCCCCGTGTGGAGGTGCCGGCGAAGATGACGTCCTCCATCTTGCCGCCGCGCAGAGTCTTGGCTCCTTGCTCCCCCATCACCCACGCGAGTGCGTCGACGACGTTCGACTTGCCCGAACCGTTGGGGCCCACGATCGCGGTGACGCCTGGTTCGAACTGAAACGTGGTCGGCTGCGCGAACGACTTGAAGCCCCTGAGGGTCAGGCTCTTCAAGTGCACGCTGTCGTCCCTTCGACGGTCGGCGGCCTCACTCGACGGGCGCCGATTCCCTTACTGTAGCGGGATGAGGCCGATTCGACGGCGTGCAGCGCGGAGATGCGGGAGACCCGGCTCCCCTCCGCGGGATCGGTGTCACCACCCACAGATCCCCATGCGCGACTACATTGGCCCCATGGGAACCACCGATTACTCGAACACCTTCATCCGGATCGCCGAGGACTGCCCGGTCTCGGCCGCCGAGGTACCGGTGGCCGGCGCAAAGGGGCCGACCATCGCGTCGCTGCAGTACGAGATCGTTGCACCTCACCCCTATGAATTCACGAGCGACGACGTACTGTTCCGAGTGCACGCGATCAGGCAGCGCATCTCCGCGGAGGAACAGGAGCGGGCTCGTGAGGCGTTCTTCGCGAAGCCACAGGCCTGTCTTCGCGCCTCCCCGCTCGGCAAGCGGTACGGATGGGGCATCCATCACGACGAAGCGGGCAGGATCGCCCTCGTCGCCGTCGAATCCGAACGGTACGGAGAGCTCACCGCCGATCCATCGATCTCGCAGACCCGTGCGATGCGCTCGAAGCGGGCATGACCCGGGTCAGCTACAGCTCGAACGGCAAGCCTTTCGGCCCGTTACCCGGTGCGCCCCACCGTCTCGCCGAGCACTCGGTCACACCGAGATGGGCTGCGTCGTTCCGCTGACTCTTACGCCACCCTCGCCGGAAGCGTCCACTTCGAGGAGGCACGGTTGTTCCATGTCCTCTCCCTGAAGCACCGTGAATCGACCGTCCGCGGGTAGCAGCGCATGCGCGCGCAGAAAGCCGCCGAGCGCAGCAGCCGCGGCGCCGGTCGCCGGATCCTCGACCACCCCGCCGATAGGAAACGCATTGCGCGAATGGACGAGCGCGGGCGACTCCCGAAAGAGCAGGCTCACCGTGCCCCACCCCTTGCGCAACATGAGCTCCTTCAGACCGTCGAAATCGTAGTCGAGCACTGAAAGGCGCTCCCGCGAGGCCGCCCAAAGCACTGGGTGCCAGAGGCCGCCGTAGGCGAGGCCAGAAGGCAATGCATGGTCAAGGTCGCTCTCGTCCCATCGCAGCAACGAGAGCAGTTCTGATCGCGCGTCCAGCGATCCGGTATCGGGAACGACCGCCGTGAGCGTCGCCTGCAGCCCACGCTCACCGGTCACGATCTCGACCGGGATCTCACCGACATTCGAATGCAGCAGCAGGCTGCCAGCTCCGTAACGGTCCTCGGCGAGCGCGACGGAGGCCGCTACCGTCGCGTGGCCGCAGAAGTCGACCTCGGCTTGCGGACTGAAGTAGCGGATCGCATATTCCCGCTCACCGATCCGAGAGAGGAACGCGGTCTCGGAGTACCCCAGCTCGGCCGCAAGGGCCAGCATGTGGATTTCCTCCGCCCCGGCCGCATCGAGTACGACCCCGGCCGGGTTGCCCCCGCCGCTTGGAGTCGTGAAGGCGCTGTACCGCAGATAGTCCATCGCGCCAGCTTATCGACAGCCGCGAACCCGCTCGTAGCACGGCGACATCGAGACGCGCGAACGTCATGGCCGACGTCATGGCAACGTCGGCGACGTATCGACAGCGCGATAGTGGAGGAAGACGATGCCGTTCTCAAACAGCCGCTGCTCGACGAGCTCGAGCGCAAAGTCCGCGTCGTCGGGCAGAGCGCGCAGTCCGCCTCCCACGACCCGTGGCACGATGAAGAATCTGAAATCCTGCACCATGCCGGCGCGAAGAGCTTCACTCGCCACGGTCGGTCCGAAGATCTCAACCTCTCCGGTCGCATCCGCGACGATATTCTCGAGCTCCGCGAGGCTCAGATGACGCACCAGACGGGGGTCGCCTGTGCCCAGTTGGTCCGGCTGTAGCGTGGAGGAGGCCACGATGAGATCGAGTTCCCGCCAGCGTCGGGCGAACTCGCGTTCGATGTCGCCCCACTCGTCGTACTCCTGGCTTCCAGGCTCGGCCTCCCAATAGGTCATCAGCTCGTAGGTGTTCCGCCCGAGCACCTCTGTGGAGACCGCGCCCATGCGCTCGACATGGAAATCGAAGACCTCCTCGCCAGGCGCCGTCCACTGGAAGCCCCCATTCCCGTCGGCGGCGTAGCCGTCGAGCGATACGGTCGCGGTGTAGCTCAGAGTTCCCATGCCTCATGGTATGGCGGGTCGCACGGATACAGAAGCCCGGCAGTCATAGCCCGACCTCAGCGGCCGTCGACGATCGACATGATTCCCGCAAAGGCGAAGAGGCCCGGTACGACGTAGAGAAATGCGAGGGTCGCGATCCAGCCGATCGCACCGACCACCCACCACCCGCCGGTGCGACGATCGCTCAGGTGGAGGCGGTTCCCGGAAGGGCCGATAGGCGGCGTCGGTTCAATGTAACTGCCGCCAGACTCTGCCAGTGCGGCACGAACCGATGCGATGGTTCGGGATCCGGTCTGCTCAGGGACCCGCTCGTCGCGATACCGGCTTCCACGAGTGACCAGCCTCGGTACGGCGTGTTCCAGAAGCGCGGCGATCGACGTCCACGCATCCGCTGAAGCGAAGTCCGCGACACCGGGAGCAAAGAACACGACGGTGTCATCGACGACTTCGACGCTGTACGCATCTGCGTGATCCGCCAGCGCAGCCATCACATCCGAAGTGAACACGAAGAGTGCGTCACGTTCGTACCCCGCGGGCACGTACAGACTGAACCACCGATCGAAGTCGCCCTCGAGCGAGAGCCTCTGGTGACATCGCACATGCACCGGAAGCCGCTTCGCGACCGCATCCGCACTTCTCGAATCGAGAATGAAGTGCGGCAAGGGAGCGCGCAGCCGCACCACCGCTTAGTGCCAATTGCCAGAGCTGCGCTTTCCGTGCACCAGGTTGCCGAACTCGACTCCCGGGGCTGAGAACCCGGGATAGAAGTAGCCCCGATCACCAACGGTGATGAGCGATGCGAATCGTGCACGGTGCGTCGGTCTCGGTTCGTAGCCGTTCGCCAGTGCGGTGAGGGTCTGCCGCCACTGCGAGAACTGTGAGCGGCGTGACGGCGGCCGCGCCGCGCACCGGTACAGCCACAGCGTGCCGCACACCCAGGCCACGAATATCACCGTGACCACGATGATGTCTCGGATGTCTACGGCCTCGATCTGATTGTGCTGGACGGTGTCGATGCGCACGCCGAGTGTCATCCATACGATGCAGAGATACCAGAGCATGAGGCAGTGGTTCACATGCACGAGTACTTGCCGCCGCGTCGGCACCCAGCTGGGCCGTGAATCTTTGCGCAGCCGTGCCATCGCTTCGGCCACTTCGCCCTCGGGTGCGCTCAGCCAACGCAGATCCACTCGTGCCGTCCCTTCCGATGCAGCGTCATCTCGACCACGCTCGGCCTGCACGGCTGCCAGCGCAGACAGATACTATCGCCGAAGACTCACCCAGCCCCGACGATTCGGCAGCCGCCTTCACGGGCCTCTGGTCAGGAGACCCACCGTGAACACCACAAGCGTCAGGCCCCACACTGGCCAGAAGATCATCTTCCCGCGTCGCGTCAGGGACCATATCGAAAGCCCGAACCCGATGCTGGCGCAGAGGAAAGCGGGAATCCCGAACAGGATCACGATCCAGAACATGCCATCAAGCGGACCACCGCACAGCGTATCCGCGGAACATGGGGCTCGAGCAGCAAAGTCCCAAACCGAGACGATCGCTGACACTACAGCTACGGCGACCACCGAGATGCTGCCAAATAGGAGCGACTGCGAGAACGGGAAGTAGCGAGTGAGTCGGGGTCCCAGCACAGACGCGAGGATCGAACACAGGGCTGGGAACGCGACAGCGAAAACAATGGGCAAGAACGAGTGCATCACTCGATGTCTGCCGTCCCCCGCATCAATCATGGCGATAAGCAGCAAGGCGATCATCCCCGTGAGAGAAACGCCGATCAGTACCCGCCAAGCCATGTGCCAGCGTGACGCGGTCTTCCACGGATGCCCGTCTGGAAGACCGGGTTGCACCTGATGCACATCGACCATTCTGCAACACTAGCGCTGCGGAACCCGGTCACCGCTTCCGCTGGCAGCGCGCACAGAACATGGCTCAAGCCGCTTTTCAATCTCCGCGTGACGGGCGACCACGCGTGAAGTCGACCGCCACCACGACCAGGCCCGTGATCACACCCGCTCCGAGTGACACGAGGGTCGGCAACAACATGATCCACACGGGCAAGGGCAGTTCCATGGGGCCGTCGAGTCTTTTGAACCACATGAACGTGAGAAGGTAAAAGCCGACCGCCACGGCGAAGAACGCGCCGAAGACTCGCAGGCCGCGCTTGCAAGCGGCATTGAGCCGCGAGGCCGCGCCGTGATCCGGCGGACGCTCGCCACTTTTCGGCACGCCCGCTCGCCTCACCATGCCTTCAGCCTAGCCGGGCCGTAGCGGTGTTGGATCGGTGCCTGCGCTCAGCCCGACCCAGATCTCCCCTCCGTGGCGTAAGCGCGCAAGCACGAGAACATCTACCTGGCTACGAAGACCGCTTCCGCTGGCAGCGTGCGCAGAAGTGGGAGGATCGCCCACCGATCATCATTCGGCGCAGCGGTTCCGCGCAACGATCACAGGGATCCCCGGTGCGCCCGTACGCGTGCAGTGAGTGCGCGAAGTACCCGGCTTCGCCGTTGACGTTCACGTATTGCTCGTCAAAACTCGTGCCGCCCTCTGCCAGCGCTTGCCCGAACACCTCGCGCACGCGCAGCAGCAGTTCCCGCGCCTTGCGCGGCCCGACGCCCAGGCCCGGGAGCTCGGGATGCAGGCGCGCCCGCCACAGCGCCTCATCGGCGTAGATGTTCCCCACCCCGCTGACCTGCCGTTGATCGAGCAGCACCGTCTTCACGGAGACGGTGCGCGAGCGCAGAGCAGCGGCGAATCGGGCATCATCGAATGCCGGATCCAGCGCATCTCGCGCGATGTGCCGGGCTTGCGCCGGGATCAGACTCGCAACGGATTCGCGTGACGAGAATGACGGCATAGCGCCGCGGGCGGTCTCTGCGGTCAGCATCTCGAGTCCGCCCCAGCCGCCGGGAGCGCCGTCGTCAGTCGGAATCAGCTCATCGATCGCGAGCGAGCCGAACAGGCGTTGATCGGCGAAGTCAATACGCAGCTCACGATGGATCGGGTGCTCGATCCACAGGCGAACTCGTACGTGCCGGTCATCCGGCGCCTCGTGGCTGCGCAACAGCATCTGGCCGCTCATGCCCAGGTGCGCGAGCAGCGCCGACGGAGCCCCAAACTGCGTTCCAATCGCGATTCCAGATTCCGGCGCTGCCTGGTCTATCGGCACCCACATGAATTTTCCGCGCCGCACGGGGGTACCGAGTACCGCGCCGGTGAGGCGGCGCTCGAAGTCGCCGGCACGTTCGCGACCGGCCTCCGGGCTCAGCGTGACTCCGTGCCCTCCCGCGAACGCACTGCCGTCGCGCGGCTCATGCCGTTTCAGGGCGCGCGGGTCACGCACCTCGACGGCGACGACACGCGCACCGGTCAGCGCTGGGGCGAGCCCGGCGCGAACCACCTCGACTTCCGGAAGTTCAGGCATATCCGGGGCTCAGGCCCGTAGCTGCTGTACGGCATCGCGCGCGGCGGAGGCCTCGGCAAGCTTCTTGCTCCGTGCGGTGCCGCGCCCCGTCACCCCGGCGAGCGTGACGACTGCGGTGTAGCTGCGGTCGTGGTCTGGCCCGGATCCGGTGACGTCGTACGGCGGATACTCGAGGCCGCGCGCGACGGCTTCTTCCTGAAGCGAGGTCTTCGGGTCGAGCGCGAGCGCGAAGCTCTCGAGATCGCCCCAGAGCGGTTCGATGAGCGCGAGCACGAAATCGTTCGCGATGGCTGGCCCGGATGACAGGTAGACAGCGCCGATCAACGCCTCGACGGCGTCTGCGAGTATCGACTCCTTGTCGCGGCCGCCGGACTTCTCCTCGCCCTTACCGAGACGCACTTCGGGGCCGACCCCGATACGACGTGCGACTGACGCCAGTGCGACTGACGAGACGAGCGATGCCCGACGACGCGAGAGTTCGCCTTCGCTGAGGTCGGGGTACTCGCGGTAGAGCTTGTCCGTGACCGCGAGCCCGAGAATCGAGTCGCCGAGAAACTCGAGTCGCTCGTTATAGGGGGCGTTGCCGTGCTCGAACGCCCACGACCTATGGGTGAGGGCGAGTTCGAGCAGTTCAGGATCGATCTGCACCCCGAATGGTGCGAGAAAGCCGCCGGGCTCGCTCTGCGCGACGCCCGACGGCTGTACATCGTGCTCAGTCAATGATGATGACTTTCAGCTGGTGTGCGACCACGCCTTTCGGCTGTCGCGCGATCAACTCAGATGTCTGCGACCTTGCGGCCCTTGTACTCGAGGAAGAGCGGGGTGCCGGTCGAGTCCTCGACCACGCGAGCGCGGTGCGGAAGGCTGTAGACGGTACGGCCGTTCTCGACGGTCTTCACCAGCTTGGGAGCCTCGGCCTTCCAGGCCGAACGGCGGTGACGGGTGTTCGAGCGCGACATCTTCCGCTTGGGAACAGCCATGGTTCTCTCCTAGTTGCTACTTCGACTCGGGCGAATTGCCTGAGCCACGTTCTGGGTCAGCCTGAAACTCGGCGAGCGCCGCCCACCGGGCATCGATGGGCGCATCGGTCTTCGCCTCAACCTCAGCATCGCGCAGCTCACCGGACTCGGGGTCGAGCCCCGGGCAGTCCGGGCGACACACAGGCTGAAACGGCAGTGCAAGCACTGCCGCGTCTCGGAGCGGGGGTTCAAGATCCACGTGATCACCGTGAACCCCGTACTCGTCGGCCTCCGAAGGAGTATACGCGAAAAGTTCTTGGAACTCGACTTCGAACGGCGTGGCGAACGAAGTGAGGCAGCGACCGCACTCGGCGTGCATCGTGGTGGACGCCTGTACGGAGGCCAGGATGCCCTCGTGCACGGACTCCAGTCGTACGTCGAGGTCGAGCGACTCTCCCTCGGGTACGGATGCCAAGGACTCACCCAGGCGTTCCGGCACAACGATCGTGCGCCGGCGCTCCCGCATCTCCCCGGGGCGGTTGAGAATGTCGCGGATGTTCTCGCGGTAAGGGCTCTGACTCGTCACCCGTTCAGGGTACCGGATGGCGAAGCGGTGCGGCCGTGGGGGGACTCAGCCGCCCATGAACCGCGCCACGGCGACGGGAACATAAGGGGCAATGTCTCCGCCGAGCGATGCGACCTGTCGCACGAGCGTCGATGAGACATGTGCGTGGGCAGGATCGGGCAGCATGAACACCGTCTCGACGCCGGCGAGGTTGCGGTTCACGATTGCCATGGGCGTCTCGTAGGCGACATCGACCTGCGACCGGATCCCCTTCACCAGCGCGGAGGCGCCGACGTTCGTGCAGTAGTCGACGAGCAACCCATCGGCCCACGATGCCACCGTGATGTTGCTGGGCACGTCGGGCAGGGCGTCAATGGCCTCCCGAATCAACGCAGCGCGATCCTCAATTGAAAGCAGCGCCGTCTTGCCTGGGTTGTGGACGACGAGCACGTGCAGCTCATCGAAGATTCCCGCAGCGCGGCGGATCACATCGATGTGTCCGAGTGTGACGGGGTCGAAGGACCCGGGAACGACGGCGATCCTGCTCATGCCCTTCACTTTACAGTCCGTGCTGCTTCGCGAAGATCACCGCATGCACCCGGTCTCGCAGTTGCAGCTTCGCAAGCACCCGCCCGACATGGGTCTTCACGGTCGATTCAGACAGAAACAGCTCCTCGCTGATCTCCGCATTATTCCGCCCTGCGGCAATGAGGCGCAGCACATCGAGCTCGCGCTCGGTCAGTGCGTCAAAAGCCGCGGCATCGGGGGCCGGCGCCGGGGACCTCTGCTCGGTCGCGGCCGCGGCACCCGGTGAAGACGCGGGTGCCGGATCGCCGGAGGTTTCGGCGAGGCGTGCGATGAGGCGCCGGGTCACGCTCGGGGCCATCACCGCGTCACCCGCCGCGACGCTCTCGAGGGCCTCGACGAGCTCGGAAGGACGCGCGTCTTTGAGGAGGAAACCACTCGCCCCGGCACGAATGGCCTCCGTCGCGTATTCGTCGAGATCGAATGTGGTGAGTACGAGCACCCGCACCTCCGGAAACCTGCGCACGATCTCGGCGGTCGCCTCGATCCCGTTCATACCGGGCATGCGCACATCCATCAGCACGATGTCACAGGCGGCACCCTCGCTCCCGAGACGTTCGAGCTCGGAAAGTGCACTCGCGCCGTCGGCGGCCTCGGCCACCACCTCGATGCCCGACTCGGCGAGAAGCACGAGTCGGAACCCCGTGCGGATCAGCTCTTGATCATCGACGAGCATCACCCGCATCACTGTTCCCTGATCCTCTGCAGTATCGCTCACCGCGTACCTCCTCGTCCCATCATGCGCCACTCCCGCTCGCGCTCCCACTCGCATCACCACTCACCGGTAGGGCGGCCCGGAGAATCCACCCCTGGCCTCCCGCATCAGACCCGGCCTGGAGTTCTCCGTCGAACATGCGGACCCGCTCACGAAGGCCGGCGATCCCCTGCCCCGAACCCAAACCGGAACGCGGCGCATCAGAACCTGCTGGTGGCCCGGAATCTCTCACTTCGACCTCAGTGCGATCGGGGTGACGGCCGATCGTGACGACGGCCTGTGATCCCTGCCCTGCATACCGCAGCGCGTTCGTCAGTGCCTCCTGCACGATTCGGTACACGGCAAGATCCTGCCCCCGGTCCCCGGAAGCCTCACCGTGCACCTCGAGTTCGACCGTCAGGCCCGCCTCACGAAAACCTGCGACGAGCTTCGGCAGATCCTCGACTCCCGGCTGCGGAGCCAGCTCCACTGCCTCACCGGACTGATCGTTCAGCGCCCCGAGCATGCGACGCATCTCGGCGAGCGCCGTCCGTCCGGTCTCAGCGCTGCGCGACATGGCGTCGGCGGCCGCCTCCGGAGCGACGGATGCGGTGCGGGCCGCCCCTTCGGAGAGCGCGATCATCACCGAGACGGAGTGCGAAACGATGTCATGCATCTCACGCGCAATGCGGGAGCGTTCTTCAGCGACCGCGAGGCGCGCCAGCTGGTCACGTTCACGCGCCAGCTGATTCGCACGGTCGATCACCGCCTCAAGATATCTGCGCCGATTCCCGAGGTTGATGCCCAGGAGCAGGATCGCGAGATACCAGACCGCCGTCATCGCGGAGAGGAGGATCGTCTCGGCGAGGTCGAAGGTCGGATCAGTACCTGCCGCCAAGACGGCTGCCGGAGGCAGCTCGCCGGCCCTTCCCTCCGTCAGCGCACTCGCCAGAGTCGCCGCGATACTGCCGACGACCGCGATGCCGTACCCGATCCAGCCCGCGGCCACACTGCGGAACACCGGCACGGCGTAGATCATGAAGAACAGCACCACACTCGTGGCGAGGCCCTGGATGCCGTGGTCCACGAACTGTGCGAGCGTCACGACGACCAGACCCGCGAGTGGGTATCGGCGCCGCAAGAAGAGGGCGGTCGCGACCACCGCGACACGCACGACCGCGATCGGCCACCATGGCCAAGCGAGATAGGACGGAACGCCGAACCAGCTCGTCGGATCCATGTTCCCGATCGGCGCTGCGACGCTGATGGCGTCCAGCGAACTTCCGATGACGCAGCCGATCACGTACCAGACGACGATCCACACATCGACTGCGGTGGGGTGGGCGGCCATGGCCCGACGCAGAACGCCAGGCGGGCGGGGCAGTCTGGCTTCGGCCGCACCGCCCCGCTCGTCTGTCATGGCACCCACCCTAGAGGGTGTTACTTCGCGTCGCGGCGTTTGAATATGATGGCCGCTGGAATCACTGCGATCGTGGCCCATGCGGTCATTGCTCCGAGTGCACCCCAGTAGCCGGGAGCGCCGTGCATCGGGGCAACCGCATCATCAGCGGGCAACCCCGAGCCGAGGGTGCTGCCGAGGTCGGCGGGCAGGTACGAGGCGACAACCGGCACCCACTCCCAGTTCGACATCATGAGCATCTGGAAGGCGATCGGCAGCACGAAAGTGATGCCCGCGATCACCGCGATGCCCCCTGCTGTCGAGCGAAGCATCGCGGCGACCCCGAAAGCGAGCATCGTGATGAGCACGAGGTAGGCAACCGCGCCGAGCGCACCGGAGACGACACTCGGGCTTGCGATCTCCTCGAGGGACTCCGGCATGAAGCCCACGGCGATCGCGAGACCGCCCGCCACAATGACAATCGCAGTGATTGCGGCGATGGCTGCCGTGACGAGCGCCTTCGCGACATACACGGGAGTGCGCGCCGGCACCGCAGCGAGCGTCGAGAGGATCATTCCGCTCGAGTACTCACTCGCGACAGCGAAGACACCGAGCACACCGAAGATCAGGGCGAGGAACGGAGCCGCGAAGGCCGAGACCGTGACGAGGTAGGACTGGTAGCCGAGAGCGGCCTCGGCCCCGCCGGTGCCACCGCTCACCTGGTCGACGAGTACGAGGGCCATGAGCGCGCTGAGCCCGAGCCCCGCGAGGATGGTGATGATCAGGGTGATTCGGATGCTCCTCAGCGAGCTGAGCTTGATGCGCTCGGAGCGTAGCACTCCCCCGAAGCTGAGGTGAGCAGGGCTCCGCGGGGCGGAGCGTTTGACGGCTGAAGCGGGTTCGGCTATGGACGGTGCAATGGTGGTCATGAGATTCTCCTGGGTAACAGAAATCGGATGGTGGCCGTGACGCGTGCGACACGCATCACTCGGGATTAGACCGACGCGTACTCGAGCTGGTCGCGAGTAAGCGCAAGGTAGGCGTCTTCCAGCGACCCGGACACCGGGGTGAGCTCATGGAGCTCGATGCCGTGCTGAGCGGCGGCGCGGCCGATGTCCGCAGCTCCGAGTCCGTGCGCGGTGAAGCCGTGCTCCCCCAGCGGTTCGAGCGTCGCGGCGGGACGAGCTGCGCCTCCACTCGCTTCGCCCTGGAGTGCAGTGTCATCCATGAGGATCGCCGCGAGTCTGGCAGCCTCGGGAGCACGCACAGTTACCCTGGCCCCGCCACCTGCGAGCAGCTCGCCGATGGGCGCATCGGCGACGACACGCCCACGGCCGAGCACGATCACGTGGTCAGCAGTCTGCGACATCTCGCTCATGAGGTGACTCGAAAGCAGCACCGTGCGTCCCTCGCCCGCGAGCTGACGCAGAAGGTTCCTCACCCACAGCACACCGTCAGGATCGAGCCCGTTGACCGGCTCATCGAGAATCAGTGTCTGCGGGTCTCCGAGCAACGCGGCCGCGATGCCCAGACGCTGCCCCATGCCGAGGGAGAAACCCCCGACCCGCTTGTGAGCAACAGCCGAGAGCCCTGTGGTCTCCAGGACCTCGTGCACTCGACGATCCGAGATGCCGTGGGTCGCGGCCAATGCCTGCAGGTGACTGCGCGCGCTGCGCCCTGGATGCACCCCCTTCGCGTCGAGGAGCGCGCCGACCTCGGCGAGCGGAGCGGGTGAATCGGCGTACCGGCGCCCGTTCACGGTCACGTCCCCCGCGGTCGGGCGATCCAGCCCCACCATCAGACGCATGCTGGTCGACTTCCCCGCTCCATTCGGGCCGAGAAATCCGGTGACCTGGCCCGGCTTGATGTGGAAGCTGATGTCGTCGACGGCGGTCTTGGCGCCGTACTGCTTGGTCAGGCCCCGTGCCTCGATCATGATGTCTCCTTCGCGTAGTGGTTCGATGCGTCTGGTGCATCGTCGGTACCACGCTACGGAGGCGCTTCGCTCGTGGGATCACCCGCCGGTACCGGGCACGTAGTACCTCGGTACCGTCATTAAGACTTCGCGAGATTGTCGAGCACGCCGATCGCCTGCTCCATCACCAGCAGGGCTGCGAGGCCCGGGGCGCTCACGAGTTCGGGATCGCGATCGAGCAGGTCGCCCGCAACCGTGCGGGCATGCTCGATGAGTTCTCCGTGCTCGGCGACGCGCAGCAATCGCAGTGTCGATCTCCCTCCGGACTGCGCGGTGCCGAGGATGTCTCCCTCACGACGGAGCTCGAGGTCGGTTTCGGCGAGCACAAAGCCATCGCCCGTCGCCGCGACCGCCTCGATGCGCTCCCGGGCGAGGCTGCCGGACTCGGCGGCAGTCATGAGCAGGCACAGGCCCGCGTGCTCGCCGCGACCGACACGACCGCGCAGCTGATGCAACTGGGAGATTCCGAAGCGATCAGCATCGCGGACGATCATGATGGAGGCGTTCGGCACGTTCACGCCGACCTCGATGACGGTGGTCGCGACCAGCATGTCGATGTCTCCGTCCGCGAACGCGGTCATCACCCGGTCCTTCTCCGCGGGCGGCATGGCACCGTGCAGCGCTTCGATCGTTACGCCAGCGAACTCGGGCCGGGCACGCAACTCGGCAACAGTGTCTACGACGTTCGCGAGCGGGCGCTGATCGCCGGCCTCCGCCCGACCCACCGTTTCGGCTTCCTCCGGCTCCGGTTCACCCGCCTCCCGGCGCGTCGCGTCGATCGCGGGACACACCACGTACACCTGGCGACCGGCCGCGATGTCTTCACCCGCCCGCGCCCACACGCGTTCAGCCCGCTTCGGCATCTCGACTTCGGGCACCGAAAACGTCTCGATGCCCTGCCGACCGGCAGGGAGCTCGCGGATCGTGGTGACCTCGAGGTCGCCGAAGGCGGTCAGCGCAACAGTGCGAGGGATCGGTGTGGCCGTCATCGCCAGCACGTGCGGCTCATCGCCCTTCCGCCGGAGTGCTTCGCGCTGATCGACACCGAATCGGTGCTGTTCGTCGATGATCACGAACCCGAGGTCGTAGAACGAGACGTCGTCGCTGAACAGCGCATGCGTGCCCAGCGCGATGCGCGACGACCCCGAGGCGAGTGACAGCAACGCTCGCTTGCGCTCGGAGACCGGCATCTTCCCGGTGAGCAGCACCGGATTCAGGTCGGCCGTGAGCTGCGGGCCGAGTGCCTCCACGACCGAGCGGAAGTGCTGAGCCGCGAGCACCTCGGTAGGGGCGAGCAGCGCGCTCTGCCCCCCGGAGTCTGCCACCTGCAGCATCGCCCGTAGCGCGACCAGGGTCTTGCCGGAACCGACCTCACCCTGCAGCAGACGGTGCATGGGGTGGCCGGCAGAGAGCTCCGCTTCGATGGTGGCCCCCGCGCGGCGCTGATCACCCGTGAGGTCGAACGGCAGCGCCTCGTCGAAGCGGGCAACGAGCGAGCCACCGGCGGGGCGCGGAGTCGTTGCGGCAAGCCCCGCCCGACGGCGGCGGTCGAGCAGCGCGAGCTGCAATTCGAATGCCTCGCGAAAGCGCAGGCTGCGCCGTGCCTCGCGATAGTCGGCCTCACGTTTGGGTCGGTGCACGAGGTCGAAGGCAAGGCCCAATGGCACGATGCCCTCGGCACGCCGGAGCTCTTCGGGGAGCGGATCGTCGACCTGCCCGAGCTGGTCGAGCACGACTCCCATCGTCTTCTGGATCGTCCAGCTCGGCAACTGCGCGGTCGCAGGGTAAATCGGCACGGGCGTTTCCGCCCAAGCCATGGCCGCGGCAGCGTCGAGCCGATCGCCGCCGGGCGGCCCGTCGCTGTCCGAGAACAGCTCGTATTCTGGATGCTGCAGCTGGAAGGCCCCGCGGTACTCGCTCACCTTCCCGGCGAATATCCCTCGACGGCCGGACTGCAGCTCGTTCGCCCGCCAAGGCTGGTTGAAGAACGTGAGCGTCAGCGTGCCGTCGCCGTCGGTGATGCGCACTTCGAGGATGCTGCCCCGGCGGCGCTGCATCTGCCGCTGCCGCACGTCGAGCACCTGCGCTATGACCGTGATCTGCTCGCCGAGCGGCAAGCCCATGAGCGGAGTCAGGTCACCGCGCCGGGAGTAGCGGCGGGGCAGGTGCATGAGCAACTGGCCGACCGTGTGCACCTCGAACGCACGGGCGAACGGCTTCGCAGTGCGCGCGCCGACGACGCCGTCGAGGCGGGCGTCGAGCGTGACTGCGGTCATGCGATCCAGGGTATCGGTGAGCACTGACACCGACCGCGTAGACGCGCTACCCTCGTCGGGTGACGAGAATCATCGCAGGCGCCGCCGGGTCCCTACGCCTCGAGGTACCGAAGTCCGGCACCCGCCCCACGAGCGACCGCGTGCGGGAGGCGATCTTCTCCGCACTCGAGTCCTGGGGCCTGCTCGACGGGTCTCGGGTACTCGACCTCTATGCCGGGTCCGGCGCGCTCGGCCTGGAGGCCGCGAGTCGCGGCGCCGCAGAGGTTGTGCTCATCGAACGGCACGCGCAAGCCGCACAGGTCGCGCAGCGCAACACGCGCACCGTGCTCGGCGCGTTCACACGCGGCTCAAGTGGAAGCAGCGGCCCCGCCCCGCGCATCGAAGTCGTGCGGCAGTCCGTGCAGGGGTATCTGGACGGAAATGCCTCAGTCGATCGCTCTCGCGGACAGGTGCAACGCGACCCCGGCGTCGCACACTGGGATGTCGTATTGCTCGACCCGCCCTACGATCTCGGCGAGGTCGAACTCACTGCAAACCTCGCGGCCATCGTGCCGTTGCTCGGCGAAGGTGCGGTCGTACTCGTCGAACGCAGCAGCCGCTCCCCCGAACCCGCACTGCCAGCGGGCCTCGTTCCGCTCCGCTCGAAACGCTACGGAGAGACGGCGCTCTGGTGGTACGAGCCCAGTCCGAACACGGGCGAGCCCAACCCGAACACGGGCGAGCCCACCCCGAACACGGACGAGGCCGGCCCCGAGTAGGGAACCGGCCTCGCCGAAGATCTGCGGCTCTAGTTGCGCGGCAGCAGAGTGTACTTCTTCGAGAGGAACTCCTGGATGCCTTCGGCTCCGCCCTCACGGCCGAGACCCGACTGCTTCACGCCTCCGAACGGTGCCGCCGCATTCGAGACGAGGCCGGTGTTGAGCCCCATCATGCCGCTTTCGAGCTTCTCGATCATCCGCTGGCCACGGTGGATGTTCTCGGTGAACACGTAGCTGATGAGACCGTACTCGGTGTTGTTCGCGATCTCGACGGCTTCTTCTTCCGTGGAGAATCGGATGATGCCGAGCACCGGCCCGAAGATCTCCTCGCGCATGATCGCCGACTGCGGGCTGAGCTTGTCGACGACGGTGGGCTGGAAGAAATGGCCTGGTCCGTCGATCGCCTGACCACCGGTCACGACCTCCGCGCCGTTCTCGACGGCGTCGGCGACGAGCCGTGCGGAGTTCTCGACGGCGTTCGCATCGACGAGCGCTCCGATGTCGTAGCCTTCCTCAGCGCCGCGGCCAATCGTGAACTCGGCAACCTTCTCACCGACACGTCGTGCGAACTCATCGGCAACCGACTCGTGCACGATGATGCGGTTCGCCGCGGTGCAGGCCTGACCGATGTTCCGGTACTTCGCGAGCAGTGCCCCCTCGACGGCGCGGTCGAGATCCGCATCCTCGAAGACGATGAACGGCGCATTGCCGCCGAGCTCCATCGAGGTGCGCAGCACGTTCTGCGCCGCCGCCTCCAGCAGCTTGACGCCGACCGGGGTCGACCCGGTGAACGAGAGCTTGCGCAGGCGGGTGTCCGAGAGCAGCGCGCTCGACTGAGCGCTCGACTTCGAGGTCGGCACCACATTGACGACGCCCTTCGGCAGCCCGGCCTCCTCGAGCAGCTGCACGAAGAAGATCGTGGTGAGCGGCGTCAGCGCGGCAGGCTTGATGACGACGGTGCAGCCGGCGGCGAGAGCCGGAGCAATCTTACGAGTCGCCATCGCAAGGGGGAAGTTCCACGGCGTGATGAAGTAGCACGGCCCGACAGGCAGGTGCGACACGACGATGTTGCCGGTACCCTCCGGATTCTGACGGTAGTCGCCGTGCACGCGGACGGCCTCTTCCGAGAACCAGCGCAAGAACTCGCCGCCGTAACCGACCTCACCGCGCGCCTCGGCGATGGGCTTGCCCATCTCCATGCTCATGAGCAGCGCGAACTCTTCCTTGCGCTCCATGAGCAGGTCGAACGCACGGCGCAGGATGTTGGAGCGCTCGCGCGACGAGGTCGCCGCCCAGGAGTCCTGTGCCTCGACTGCTGCATCGAGTGCGCGCACCGCGTCCTCGACGGTCGCATCCGCGATCGACTTGATGACCTCACCTGTCGCGGGATCCTGCACATCGAAGGTGGCGCCAGTCGCCGAAGCCTGCCACTCCCCTCCGATGCCGAGGCCGCTCTGCACGCGGTCGAGCAGATCCTGCTCATTCTGCTTCAGTGCCATGATCAATGTTCCTTTCGGGATCAGTTCGACGAGATCGCCTCGACGACGACCCGCAGTCCGTCGCGCAGCAGCTCATCAGAGATGGTGAGCGCGGGCAGGAAGCGGATCACATTGCCGTAGGTGCCGCAGGTGAGCACGAGTACGCCCTGCTCGGCACAGGCCTTTGCCACAGCCGAAGTCAGCGCGGCGTTCGGCTGCTTCGAACCCGACTCGACGAGCTCGATCGCCATCATAGCGCCGCGGCCTCGGATGTCGCCGATGCGATCGTCCGTCTTCTGCAGCTCGGTGAATACCTCTGTGATGGTCGACTGGATGTCACGAGCGCGCTCGAGCAGGTTGTCGGCCTGGTAGGTCTCGATGGTCGCGAGTGCTGCGGCGCATGCAATCGGGCTGCCCGTGTAGGTGCCACCCAGTCCGCCGGAGTGCGCGGAGTCCATGATCTCGGCGCGACCCGTGACCGCCGACAGCGGGAGACCGCCCGCGATGCCCTTGGCAGTCGTCACGAGGTCGGGAACGACGCCCTCGTTCTCGGCAGCGAACATCTGGCCGGTGCGCGCGAAGCCCGTCTGCACCTCATCGAGGATGAAGACGACATCGTTGGCCGCCGCCCACTCCTGCAGCGCGGGGAGGAAACCTTCTGCCGGCGCGATGAATCCGCCCTCGCCCTGGATCGGCTCGATGATGATCGCCGCGAGATTCGCTGCCCCCACCTGCTTCTCAATCTGCGACAGCGCGACCTCGGCGGCTTCTGCACCGCTCAAGCCATCGCGGAACGGGTACGAGGTGGGAACCCGGTAGACCTCGGGTGCGAACGGGCCGAAGCCATCCTTGTACGGCATGTTCTTCGCGGTCATGCCCATCGTAAGGTTGGTGCGGCCGTGGTACGCGTGATCGAACACCGCGATGCCGTTCTTCTTCGTGAAGTGGCGTGCGATCTTGATCGCGTTCTCGACAGCCTCGGCGCCCGAGTTGAACAGCGCAGAACGCTTCTCGAAATCGCCGGGGGTGAGTTCGTTGAGCTTCTCGGCGACCGCGATGTACCCCTCGTACGGGGTCACTGTGAAGCAGGTGTGCGTGAACTGCGCGACCTGCTGCTGCACGGCCTCGACGACGCGCGGAGCCGAGTTACCCACGCCGGTGACTGCGATGCCCGAACCGAGGTCGATGAGCGAGTTGCCATCGGCGTCGATCAGTACGCCATTGCCGCCTGCCACCACCGAGATCGGGAGTGCGGCACCGACGCCCGCTGCGACCGCAGCGTTCTTGCGCGCGATGATCTCCTGGGACTTCGGGCCCGGGATGCTGGTGACGAGCTTGCGCTCCTGAGGCAGCGAAGGGCCGCCGATGATCTCGGTCATGCGTCTCTCCTTGACGTGGGTTGCACCGCGGAATCGCGGTTTCGGATACGTGTTCACCCTAACTCTGTCCACCTCAAGCACACTGTGCCAGACTGGTGAAAGGCAGGATAAACATTCGCCAGACTGGCACAGCGCGTTGGTCGAAGAAGGGTACACATGCATGGCACAGGATCAGATCGTTCCATTCCCAGTCCACGGCGCCAGCACTGAACACGACCCCGCCGCCGAGATCGGCTCCGAACTCGCCACTGCGCCCGGCCCAGGGCCCGCACCGACACGGCCGGAGCCGACAGTGCCGGGACAACATCCCACTATCGAGCTGGGTTCGTTGCTCCGCGAGTACCACCTGGGGCTCGTACTCGTGGCCGGCCTGGCCGACGACGTCGCCGAACGCCCGGTGCGCTGGGTCCACGTCAGCGAGCTCGAAGATCCGACTCCGTTTCTCACGCCACGTACTGTGCTGTTGACGAGCGGCGTACGCCTTGCTTGGGAGGACACGCAGGAGACCTTCGACACCTACGTGCAACGACTCGTCGACGCGGGCACAACAGCGCTGGGCATCGCCATCGGACTGCAGTGGGAGCGCGTGCCGCAGCAGCTGATCTCGGCCTGCGACCGACTCGGTCTCCCCCTCTTCCGCGTCTCGTACGACACGTCGTTCATCTCGATCGTTCAGACGGCGGCGAGACTGATCGATGCCCTGGTCCACGCCCGCGACGCCTGGTCGCTTGCGTCGCAACGCGCAGTGACCAACGCGTCGCTGCAGCACGGCGGTCTGGCGGCCGCCCTCCGTGAAGCAGCGCACCGGCTCGGCCGATGGGTGGCGGTGACCGACCGATCCGGCAGGATCATCGAGATCGAGCCGAACTCAGCCCGTGGCACGGTCGGCGCAGATCGAGTTCGCCGGGAAGCCAGGCGACTGATCGAGCGCGGCGCGCGTTCGGGGCGGATTGGTGCGCGAACGACGGCCAGCAGGACGCCCAGCGACACACCTACGAGCAGCACTGCAGAGGATGCCTCGGGTCTGCAGATGCATGTCCTTGGTCGGCACGGACAGATCCTCGGCGTACTCGTCGTCGAGGATGCCGGCACACCTGACAACGCCGAACGCCTCCTGCTCGGCCTGCTGACCGCACTCGCGACAGTACAGCTCGAGCACCGCACCGGCATCGCTGATTCCGAGGCCGCGCTGCGCTCGGCAGTGCTTCGATTGCTGCTCGCCGGCGAGACCGATCTCGCTCATGACGTGTCGATCGGTGTACTCGAGCGCCTCCCCACGAATCCGCTCGTCGCGGCCCGGTACGATCCGACATCCGATCCGCTCTTCGGAGAGGACCTCCATTCTTTCGAGGCCGGAAGCACGGGGCTCATCGTTGCGACACTCGACGACCGACCCGTCATTGTCGGCGAAGCCAGAAACATACCAACGATCCAACGCATCATGCAGAACCATGGAGTGCCGATGGGCATCTCCGAGCGTGGCGGGATGGGCAGGCTCGCAGAGCTGCTCGAACAGGCGGATCGAGCGCTGGATCACGCCCGGAAGTCAGAGCATGCAACGACCGTGCACTATGCACCTGCATTGCACGACGGAGTCCTTCGTCTCCTTGACGACCTTCCCCAGGCCCGACGCCGCGCAGAGGGGCTGCTGGCCCCCTTGACCCAGCATGATCTACGGCACGACGATCGCATCGAAGAGAGCGTACGTGCGTGGCTCGCGCATCATGGCCAGCTTTCACCGGCAGCAACCGAGATCGGCGTACACCGACACACCCTGAAGTCCCGGATCCGCACCGCCGGCGCACTGCTGCAGCGCGACCTCGACTCCCCCGATGCGCGCGCCGAGTTGTGGGCGGCGCTCCGACTCACGGATCGCGTCTGAGACCGCCGTCCAACTTACGAGTGCAGGCCCGGCAGCCGCACCGTGTACGGATCCCAGCCTCGCGGTACCAGTGGAGCGCCATCGAGGAGCAGTGCCCCGGCGGCAGCCCGAGCATCGGACGCGCGCACGGTACCGATCCGCATGAAGCCCTCCGGCAGGTCGACATCGGGCGGGAACGTGGCGAGCATCCCGTGATCCTCACCGCCGGAGAGCATCGCCGGAAGCGGTACAGTCGCACCTCGCTGTTCGCCGAAGCCCTCCAGCAACCGCGAAGAGTCGCAGTCGAGCACGACACCGCTTGCCCGGGCGAGGCGCGCGGCGTCCACGGAGAGTCCGTCCGAAACGTCGAGCATAGCCGTCGCCCCGGCCTCGGCCGCGGCGACGCCCGCGAGTATCGGCGGTGCCGGCGCGAGTTGCGCAGCGAGCTCCACCGGGTGGTCTCGCCGCAGCTCGTCAAGACAACGGCCATGGGCGGCACCGCCATCCTCGATACCGTGCTCGAAGAGCAACGACAGACCGATTCCCGCGAGACCCAGGTCCCCCGCATAGGCGAGGACGTCGCCAGGCCTCGCACCTGAGCGAGTCACTGCGGGTCTCCCCTCCAGGTCACCGAGCACGGTCACCGCGGCGATCAGCTGCGGAGCTCGTCCGAGATCCCCTCCGACCACTCCGCAGCCGGGCGCCAGCTCGCCGCAGGCGGCATCCAGCCCGCGCGCGATCTCCTCGAACAGCGCGATCGGGGTCTCTGTGGGTGCGGCGAGTGACACCGTCAGAGCAATCGGCCTGGCTCCCATGGCTGCGGCGTCCGACAGATTCGTCGCGGCGAGCTTCCAACCGAGTTCGAAACCGGAATGCCAGGCGAGACGGAAATCAGGACCCTCGATCATCGTGTCGCTGCTCACCACCGTGTCACCCCGCGTACGCAGCACAGCGCAGTCATCGCCGGGACCCAGTGCGGCAGCCTTCGCAGCAGAGAGCCGAGAGAGCACCCTCGCCAGCGTGCCGCCTTCACCGAGGCGCCCGATGGTTTCCCCTGCTCCGTCACTCACCACGCCACCAATCTACCGACAGACCCCAGGCCCGGCATCTCAGATTGCCGAGCCGCCCCGCGCCGCGTTCCCACGCTTGGCTTCGCAGATCCCCAGGCCTGCCGGAGTAGGCTGCTGACGTGGATTCATTGCCCGTCACTCGCTGTTCTCACCGCATTCGATCAGTACGTCGCGTCGTCCCCGCGCTGCTCGGTGCGTTCGGCCTCGCTGCGTCGCTGACCGCCTGTGCGGGGACCGTGCCGATGGAGGCGGCCGAGGACGCCAACGATCCGGCCTGCGCCGATGTCATCGTACGTCTGCCGCAGTCCGTGGCCGGTTTCGACAAGCGCGAAACCAACGCTCAGTCGACCGGCGCCTGGGGCGATCCGGCCGGTGTGCTGCTGCGATGCGGGATCGAGCCCAGCGGGCCGACGACCGATGATTGCGTGAATGTGAACGGCGTGGATTGGATCATCGACCGTTCGAATCCTCCGCTGTACCGTTTCGAAGCGTATGGGCGCTCACCCGGGCTCGAGGTCATCGTCGATTCTGAACTGGCAAGCGGTACCGAGGCGACCGTCGACCTTGGCGAGATCGCGAAGCTGCTTCCTCAGGAACGGCAGTGCACGAGTCTCGCGGAGACGCTCGAACTGTAGTCGCGGTGTGCGCTCAGTACGCTGGGCGCTTCTCAAGCGCGAGCTCGATGAGCTCCGTGATGAGCTCGGTATAGGCGAGGCCAGATTCTTCCCAGAGACGCGGGTACATCGAGATCGGTGTGAAGCCTGGCAGCGTGTTGATCTCGTTCAACACCGGACCGGAGTCGGTGAGGAAGAAGTCGATGCGGGCGAGGCCATCGCACTGCGCAACCTCGAAGGACCGCACGGCCGCCTCGGCGATCGCGGAGTACTCGGCGTCGGTGACGTCGGCCGGCAGCAAGAGTTCGATGCCCGAGGCGCCGAGGTACTTTGCTGCGAAGTCATAGAATTCGCGACCGGTGACGGCGATCTCACCCACCACGCTGCTCGTGCGCGGCCGAGCGCCGCCGCGGCCCTGCAGCACGGCGATCTCGATCTCACGGCCAGACACACCGGACTCGATCAGCACCGTACGGTCCTCGGCAAACGCCGTCTCAAGCGCCGCGGCCAGGTGAGCGGATTCGGTGACCCGACTCACCCCGACGCTGGAACCCGCTCTGGCGGGCTTCACGAATAGCGGATAGTCGAGGCCCTCGTCGAGGGTCGCGACGATGCTGGGGTCGCGCAGAACTTCGTCTTCCGTCACCGTTCTCCACGGCGCGACCGGTACCCCCGCGTCGGCGAGCACCGTCTTCACCGCGTGCTTGTCCATGCACAGCGCTGAGCCCAGGACGCCGCTGCCGACGTACGGCAGGTCCACCAGGTCGAGCATGCCTTGCACGGTGCCGTCTTCGCCGTACGGACCGTGCAGCATCGGCAGCACCGCATGCACGTGTCCGAGCCCGCGCAGCGATCCGCTCTGGTCCACGACCGTCAGCGCACGGGTATCGATCGACGCGGGCCACAGTACCCGAGTACCGTTGTCGACGACTTCGGGCAGGGCTGCCGCGTCGAGTGCGAAGCCGGCGAGATCGTCTTCTGCCAACAGCACGTGAGCGCCACGCTTCGTGATGCCGACCAGCAAGACGTCGAACTTCGTCCGGTCGATTGCGCGCAGAACGCCGGCCGCCGTAACGCAGCTGATGCTGTGTTCGCTGGAGCGGCCACCGAACAGAATCGCAACCGTGCGCCGACCGTCGGGCTGCGGAACCCCAGTCGTGTGAACCCCAGTCGTGTGCTCGATGCCTCGGTGATCGGTCTGTCCGCTCTGATCGCTCACTCGACGCTTCCCTTCATACGGTTCATGAATCGACGCCACGCACCGATCTTCTCGCCGCCGAGCTGCATCTCGGGCTGCGGCACGTCGTCTTCGGTCGCGAGATGCGGGCCGAGGTTCTTCGGAGCCATGCGCCCCTGCAGTACCATCTGCACCTGCTCGACGATCGGCATGGAGATGCCGCGTTCGCGAGCGAGTTCGAGCACGGGCGGCACGGAGGTGATGCCTTCGGCCGTCTGCTGCATCTGCTCTTTGGTCTCCTCCTGCGTGTACCCCTGGCCGATGAGTCGACCCGCGGTGTTGTTGCGCGAGAGCGGAGACTGACAGGTCGCGATGAGGTCGCCGAGGCCCGCGAGGCCGGTCATCGTGGTCGGGTCGGCTCCTGAGACGATGCAGAACTCTGTCATCTCTGCGAGTCCGCGTGTGATGATCGCAGCCTTCGTGTTCTGCCCGTAGCCGACCCCGTCGACGATGCCAATGGCCAAGGCGATGAGGTTCTTCAATACTCCGCCCAGTTCGGTGCCAATGACATCGGTGCTCACGTAACTCCGGAAGTACGATGTCGAGCAGGCGGTCGCGATCTCCTGCGCAACCTCGAAGTCAGCGCAGGAAGCGACGCCGCCCGTCGGTTGCTCCTTCGCGATCTCGAGGGCGATGTTCGGGCCCGAGATCACGCCGATTCGTTCGGGGCCGAGATCGAGGGTGTCGGCAATGACCTCGGACATGCGCATTGTCGTGGTGCGCTCGACGCCCTTCACCAGGCTGACGAGCACGCTGCGCGACTCGAGGTATGGTTCGATGTCCAGCAGGTTCTGACGCAGCGTCTGGCTGGGCACGGCGAGGAATACGAGTGAGCGACCACGCAGCGCCTCGGCGAGGTCAGCCGTTGCTTTCAGGGGTTTCGGCAGATTGATGCCAGGCAGATACTGACTATTGCGCTTGGCGACCTGGATCTCCTGCGCGACCTCATGCCGTCGCGCCCAGAGGGTGACGTCGCATCCGGCATCTGCAAGCACTTTCGCGAAGGTGGTGCCCCAACTGCCAGCACCGATCACCGCGACCTTGCGCCCGCGGTTGCGCTGCATGCTCTCGGTCACGATGGCGACGGGTTTCGTGACCATCAGAACCTGCCCGTTTCACTCTGCTGATGCTTGGCCGGGTCCCAGCGCTCTTCAGGAGGAGTTTCGCCGCGCAGTTCGGCGAGCAATTCGGTGATCTTCACCATGAGCAGGTCGGTGGCCCCAGAGACCGTGCGTTGGTCAAGCGGTTTGCCTTCGAATGCGGAGAGGTCGATCGGCTCACCGACTGAGATGTGGATGGTCTTCCGTGGGAACGGCCGGATGCGCTTTCCATATCGCGGCATGAGTCGCTGCGTGCCCCAATGCGCGACGGGAATCAGAGGGATCCCGGATTCGAGTGCGAGTCGAATCGCGCCGCTCTTGCCGCGCATGGGCCAGAGATCAGGATCGCGGGTGAGAGTGCCTTCGGGGTACACGATGACTCCGGCATCACGCTCGATGAGTTCACCCGCGGCACCCATCGGGTTCGCACTCGCTCCTCCGCGCCCCGCACCAACGCGTTCGACCGGAATCTGACCCGATGAGCGCAACAGGGCGCCGAGCACAGGCACCCTGAACAGGCTGGCCTTCGCCATGAACCGAGGCAGTCGCCCCAGGTGCCAGACTCCGGCTCCCATCACGATCGGATCGATCTCGCTGTAGTGGTTCGGCGCCAGGATGAACGGGCCGGACTGCGGCAGCGCAGACTTCGAGGTGAATCGGTATCGCACCATGAGGGACCACAGCGGCAGGATCAGTGCCGCCAGGAGCCAGAACATGGAGGGACGGCGTTTCTCCGCCGAGGACCGACTCCGAAGCTTCACCGTCTGCTGCATGGGATCAATTATTCCGGAGACGGCATGCCGACGGGGAAATTCCTCCGCGCGGCGGCGCGTCTCACTGCTATCTCTCGGTTCTCAACCCTCGAAGACGAAGTCGGCGCCGAGGAGACGCAGCTTCTCGATGAAGTTCTCGTAGCCACGGGAAATGATGCCGAGGTTCGTGACCCTCGTCTGTCCTTCGGCGGTGAGACCCGCGATGAGGTAACTGAAGCCCCCCCGCAGATCGGGCACTTCGATCTCGGCTCCGGTGAGCGGCGTGGGGCCGGTGATCACAGCGGCCTGCTCGAACTCCCGGCGGTTCACGCGACGATACTCGTCGTGCAGCCCGTCTTTGAAGACCTCGATGTTCGCGCCCATCTTGTTGAGGGCGCTCGTGAAGCCGAAGCGGTTCTCGTAGACGGTCTCGTGAATGGTGGAGACGCCCTGCGCCTGGGTGAGCGCGACGACGAGCGGCTGTTGCCAATCGGTCATGAACCCGGGGTGCACGTCCGTCTCGATCGTGACCGGTTTGAGGTCTCCGCCCGGGTGGTAGAAGCGGATGCCGTCATCGTGCACGTCGAAGTCGCCGCCGACCTTGCGGAAGACGTTGAGGAACGTCATCATCTCTTCCTGCTGCGCCCCGCCGACGAAGACATCGCCCCTGGTCGCAAGCGCGGCGGACGCCCAGCTGGCGGCCTCATTGCGGTCGAAGATCGCGCGGTGATCGTAGCCGCGGAGTTCGTCGACGCCTTCGATGAAGATGACCCGATTGGGCTCAACCGTGATGATCGCGCCCATCTTCTGCAGAATGCAGATGAGGTCGATGATCTCGGGTTCGATCGCCGCGTTGCGCAGCTCCGTCTGCCCCTTGGCCAGCACACTCGTGAGCAGCACCTGCTCAGTCGCGCCGACCGACGGATAGGGCAGTTCGATATTTGCACCGGTGAGACCGTTCGGTGCGGTGAGACTGATGCCGCTCGGCAACTTCTCGACTACGGCCCCGAATTTGCGCAGCGCCTCGAGGTGGAAGTCGATCGGACGATCGCCGATACGGCACCCGCCGAGATCGGGGATGAAGGCTTCGCCGAGGCGATGCAGCAACGGGCCGCAGAAGAGAATCGGAATCCGTGAGGATCCGGCATGCGCGTCGATGTCGGCGTGATGGGCGATCTCGACGTTCGACGGGTCGAGGTGCCATTCGCCCGGATCTTCGCCGCGCGTGATGAGGACGCCGTGCAGCGCGAGCAGGCCCGCGACGACTCGGATGTCTGAGACGTTCGGCACATTGCGCAGCACGCTCGCAGACTTGCCGAGGAGCGCTGCGACCATCGCCTTGGGTGCCAAATTCTTGGCGCCGCGCACTTCGATGCGGCCACGCAGCGGACGACCACCGTTGATGATGATCTCATCGCTGGTCAGGCCGACCCGTGCGCCCGCCTTCTGCGCGTCCTTCTTCAGGCCGTCCTCGCCCTGCGAACCAGTGTTCTCGGGTCCGTCTCCGCCGTGCTCGTGATCGGGAGTGTTCACGCAGTCTCCAAAGGTGTGGTGGTGGGCATCCAGCTCGGGCGTCGCGCCTCGAAATCGGCGATCGCCTGCTCGTTGCGCAGAGTCAGGGAGATGTCGTCGAGTCCTTCCAGGAGACGCCAGCGGGTGTAGTCATCAACTTCGAAGGGTACCGTCGTATTCCCGACGGAGACTGTACGGTCTTCAAGGCTGACCGTAGCTTCGATGCCGGGAGTGCGCTCGATCTCGTCCCAGAGCCGCTCGACGTCCGCTTCTTCGACGACTGCCGCGAGCAGCCCCTGCTTCCCCGCATTCCCCCGGAAGATGTCGCCGAATCGCGGAGAGACGACGACGCGAAACCCAAAGTCTCGGAGCGCCCATACGGCGTGCTCGCGCGATGAGCCGGTACCGAAATCAGCACCGGTGATGAGCACGCCGGCACCCGAGAACTCGGGGCGGTTGATGACGAATTCGGGATCCTGCCGCCAGTGGAAGAACAGCGCGTCTTCGAACCCGGTCTTGGTGATGCGCTTCAAGAACTGGGCGGGAAGAATCTGGTCGGTATCGACATTCGATCGACGCAGGGGCGCCGCGACCGCGGTCAGAGTGGTGAACTTTTCCATGCTCAGGACTGGCTCCTCTCCGACTCGCGAGTAAACGGGGCGATCGGCAGCCGAGTACGGTATCGGCGCTCGCCCTCTGGGATCGGGTCGGCATCGTGCGTAATACCGCGCGCCGCATCGGCTGCCAGGTCGGACGGACTCGACAGCGTTCCCCGGATCGCTGTCGCAGCGGCCACGAGCGGCGACACGAGGTGAGTGCGCCCACCCTTGCCCTGGCGCCCCTCGAAGTTGCGGTTCGAAGTCGATGCGCAGCGTTCGCCGGGCGTCAGCTGATCCGGATTCATTCCCAGGCACATCGAGCAGCCCGCGAACCGCCATTCACCGCCGAACTCTTCGACGATACGATCGAGGCCCTCCTTTTCGGCGTCGAGGCGCACCCGGGCTGAACCCGGCACGACCATCAGCCGAACGCCTTCGGCCTTCTGCTTTCCTTTGATGATCTCCGTGAACGCACGCAGGTCTTCGATACGGCTGTTCGTGCACGAACCCATGAACACGGTATCGACCGGAATCCCCTTCATCGGTGTGCCAGGCTCGAGCTCCATGTACTCGAGCGCCCGCTCAGCGGCGGCGCGATCGGTGGCGTCCTCGAATGATGATGGATCGGGCACGCTCTCACCGAGTGGGACTCCCTGGCCCGGGTTCGTCCCCCAGGTGACGAACGGCTCGAGCTCATTCGCGTCGATGAACACCTCGCGGTCGAAGACCGCATCGTCATCGGTCGGCAGCGTGCGCCAGTAGGCGACCGCTTCCTCCCAGTCGCTACCCTTCGGCGCGTGCGGGCGACCCTTCACATAGGCGAAGGTGGTCTCGTCGGGCGCAACCATGCCGACACGCGCGCCTGCTTCGATCGACATATTGCAGATCGTCATGCGCCCCTCCATCGAGAGACTGCGGATCGTCGAACCACGGTATTCGATGGCATAGCCCTGCCCGCCGCCTGTGCCGATCTTCGCGATGACCGCAAGAATGACGTCCTTAGCCGTGACCCCCGGCCGCAGCTCACCCTCGACGTTGACTGCCATCGTCTTGAACGGCTTCAGCGGCAAGGTCTGGGTCGCCATGACATGCTCGACCTCGCTCGTGCCGATGCCGAATCCCAGCGCACCGAAGGCACCATGAGTCGAAGTGTGGCTGTCGCCGCATACGACCGTGATGCCGGGCATGGTAAGACCGAGCTGCGGGCCGACCACATGAACGATCCCCTGCTCGTCATCGCCGAGCGGGTGCGCGCGCACGCCGAACTCCTCGACGTTCCGACGCAGCGTTTCGATCTGCAGCCGACTGGTCGGCTCTTCGATCTCGCGCATGATCTCGACGGTCGGGGTGTTGTGATCTTCGGTCGCGAGCATGAGGTCGACTCGACGCAGCGGCCGGTTCGCCATCCGCAGGCCGTCGAACGGCTGCGGGCTCGTCACCTCGTGGATCAGGTGAAGGTCGATGTAGATCAGGTCGGGCTGACCGCCCTCACCCTTCACGACCGTGTGGGCGTCCCAAAGCTTCTGAGCCAGCGTGCGGGGCTGCGAGGCGCGCGCGTCCGAAGCCTGCGCGTCCGATGCCTGCACGCCCGATACCGCCTCAGAGGGGTTCTCGTTCATATCTGCTCGCTCCCGATCGCCGGCGCCGCCGGCGACTGCCGATCAGTAGTACTCGCCGTGACGGTAGTCCCAGCTGTTGAAGCTGTCGGAGAGGTTGACGAGGATCTGCGGCAGGTCGAGGCCCTTGCGAATGAGCACGGGCGCCGGTGAGACCGAGCGCTCCCCCTTCTGCTCAGGCACGAGATTGCCCTCCCGGTCGACGAACGAGACCATGACGCCCTGCTCGTAGCGGGTTTCAACGGTCTTGTCGGGCTGGATCGAGGCGACGTACTCGTCGCCCTCAATGATCAGGTCGGCGTTCGACTCGATCGACTCACCGATACCCGTGACGAGGCCACGGTTGCCCTTGCCCGACGGGTTCGCCGAGCTGGCGAATGTGAAGCCGCGACCGTTCTCCCAGCGCTCGCGCGCGATGTTCTCACCGGGAGTACCGAAGCGGATCACGAAGCAGCTGGTGCCGCGCTCATCCATCATCAGCTCCTGCGAGCCGTCATCGGGGATCAGTGCCTTCCCTTCCTCGCTCCATGGAACGATGCAGCCCATCAGTACGTCCTGGTCCCAGTGCTTCTGGTAGAACTCTTCGATCTCGGGCGTCAACTGAGCAATGGTGCGCAGCTGTTCCATCGAGCCGCAGAGTACGACGCCGGGCTTGTTGCGCGCACGGTTCTTGACCTCGAACTTGCGCTCCAGGCTGGCACGGTCGGTCGTGAGGATGATGTATCCGACCTTCGTGGGGCAGACCACGATCTTGCCGCCCTCGGCGAGCAGATCGATCGCCTCCTGCTGCACTCCACCGTTCCATGTCACACGCGCGCCGGCCATTGTTCCCTCTCGTCGTACTGATCGAAGATCTCGCTTCGGAGACGCTCCAAACGCTCACACAGATGCGAACGTTGACAGAGTCTCCCAACTCAATGACAATACCTCATCCAGATGATCACCGTTCACCGCGAGAGGCGGTCTCGGGCCGTGCCAGAGGCCTACACGGAGATCGCGTGGGTCGCGTGGAATCCTGTGCGTCGGAACGCCGGGATCTCACGAGGATCGCGATGAAAAGAACGATCACTCCGCATGCGCCGACCACAACAATCCACCGCGAACCCGGGCCACGCGTGCGCGGTCAACAGCTTACGTACGACGACCGCGCCTGGGTGGCCGCTATCGCGCAGTACTCCATTCGTTTCCGCGAAGCAAGCCCCTGGATCGCAGCCGTCGCGCGCGGATACCGTCGGACCACCGGGTGATCCTCGCTCGGCCGAAAGGAGCACAAACATGAGTTTCTTAGCATTTCTCGTACTCGGCCTGATCGCGGGCGCGATTGCGAAAGCAATCCTGCCGGGTCGGCAGGGCGGGGGCTGGTTCGTGACGCTCTTGCTCGGGGTCGTCGGTGCGATGCTCGGCGGATGGCTGGGCGGCGTGCTCTTCGGAGTGGACCTACAAGAGTTCTGGTCACTGCAGACCTGGCTGCTCGCGATCGGCGGCTCAATCGTGGTGTTGCTCGTCTACGGTCTTGTCGTAGGCGGCAGCCGCCGCAGGACGGAGTGAGCGATGGCAGCGCAGCACGCTAGGGACGATCGGGAGGAGCGACCTTCCGGCAAGTCGGAGCAGCCTGGCGAGGGGGAGGGAACGGCTTCCACGGAGGGCAGCCGCGGCAAGAAGGCCGAAGACGACGTGACGAGCGATCCAGCGCTCGACGATCGGGTGGGTTCGGACTGGGCTGACGAGGGCGGCGCGACTCCCGCAGGGCCGGCCACCTCGACGCCCGGCGGTCCCGACACCGAGGAGTCGAAACGACAGGTGCGGATTGACCGCGAACGCGAAGAGGCGGATGGAGGGGGATCGGATGAGCATCACGGAGACCGACGCGACGACGAGACCGGATCCTCGGAGGTCTCCCCCGACTCCCCGGCTGACTAAGCTCTCCTTCTCCGTCATCCTCGCCCCCGCGCTCTCGCAGCGCAGCAGCCGCTGCGAGACGCGGCTGGGCGGGGCCGGCGCTGCAGAGGAGGCGGCGGACCGGAGTATCTGCTCCGAGCTTGGAGAACACGGACTGGCGGAGGCGGACTTCGCCTTCTGGTCCCGGTTGCCGCCGCAGCACGCGGGCAAGGACCGCGTGGCGCAGTAGCGGGTGATGGAACGCACGGGCGGGGCCGGGATACTCCCGAGCGGCGCCGTGCACCTGGAGGCCCCCACGACCGTCACCGACCGGCGCGTCGAGGCGAGCGAGGTGCTGTATCCCGATCCCACGCGCTCTGATCCACCCGAATCGGATCCCGCCGGATCCGCGCCCCGCCTCACAGTCCGTCCGATCCACTGGATCCACCAGATCCACCCCGAGACGAGAGGAGATGCTCATGAGCGAGCAGCCCGATCCCATCCAGCTTCAGAAGTACCTCGGAGGGGTCGACTACCCCGCCGGGAAGTCGGACCTCGTGAGCGCCGCGCGGAAGGCTGGCGCCGACGACGACGTGCTCGACGCCCTGGACGGCCTGCCGGACCGCGACTTCGACAGCCCGACCGACGTGAGCGGCGAGTTCGGAGACTAGTCGCGGGTCGCACCGATGCTGCTCCCGCTTCCGCGACGAGATGGGAAGCGGAAGACGGGAAACAGCAATCCGCGCTTCGCCTCAGGGTGGAGTGCGGATAGCCGTGCGCCCGGTCCCTACGCTCGTTTGCGGTGCGACGCCTGCGGCTTGTCAGACTTCTTCCGCGCTCCCGGCTTCTTCTTCGCACGGGAGCGCTGCACGCTCTGCTTGAGCGCCTCCATGAGGTCGATGACCTCGCCGCCCGACGCTTCCGTCTCCCCGAAGGTCTCCTCGGTGTCGATCGCGTCGCCCGCACGCCGCTTCGCCTCAATGAGATTGCGCAGCTGCTCCTGGTATTCGTCGTGAAAGCGCCCGGGCTCGAAATCGTCCGAGAAACTCTTCACGAGCGCCGCCGAGAGCTGCATCTCCTTCGCAGAGATCCGCACCCGCTGGTCGAGCGACGGGAAGGCGGGCTCGCGGATCTCGTCGGGCCACATCAGTGTCTGCAGCAGCAGCACCTCGCCCCGCACGCGCAGGGCGGCGAGGCGCGTCCTCTGGCGCAGAGCGAACTGCACGACCGCCGTGCGCTCGGTCTTCTCGAGGGTGCGACGCAACAGTACGTACGCCTTCGTCGTCTTCCCCGAGGGCTCCAGGTAATAGCTGCGCTCGAACAGCAGCGGATCGATCTGCGCGCTCGGCACGAACTCCACGACCGAGATCTCCCGATCCTTCTCCTGCGGGATTGACGCGAGATCCTGCTTCGTGAGGACGACGGTCTCCTCCTCGTCGACGTAGGCGCGGTTGATGTGCTCGTACGGCACGACCTCACCGCAGATCTCGCAGTGCCGCTCGTAGCGGATCCGCCCGCCGTCCCGATCGTGCACCTGGTGCAGCTCCACGTCGTGGTCCTCGGTCGCACTGTACAGCTTGACGGGCACGTTGACGAGCCCGAAGGTGATCGCTCCGCTCCAGATCGCTCTCATGCCTACAGTAGAGCTCACGCGACTGTCAAAGGTCTACTGCTTGCGCCCGACAGCCGCCATCGTGTAGAGATGACCAGGAAGCAGGATCAGACGGTCGAGATCGGCGGGCGGCGGATCCGCATCTCGAACCCGTACAAGGTGCTCTACCCCTTGACGGGTGCCACCAAGCAGGACGTGATCGCGTACTACGGCGCGATCGCCCCCACGATGCTGCCCCACTGTCGCGACCGCCCCGCAACCCGGAAGCGGTGGCCCGACGGCGTCGGCGAGGACGGCAAGGGCGACTCCTTCTTCCAGAAAGACCTCGGGGACGGAACGCCCGACTGGGTGCGGACCGGCCGGATCCAGCACAAGGATCACATCAACACCTACCCGCTCGTCGACGACCGCGCGACGCTCGTATGGCTCGCCCAACTCGCCGCGCTCGAGATCCACGTGCCCCAGTGGCGCTTCGACGCCGACGGCGAGCCCGACCGTCCCGACCGGCTCGTATTCGACCTCGACCCCGGTGAGGGTGTGATGCTGCGCGAGTGCGCGCAGGTCGCGTTCCTCGTCCGCGACATCCTCCGCGACATGGACCTTCCCGCGATACCGGTGACGAGCGGCAGCAAGGGGATCCACCTCTACGCGGCCCTCGACGGCTCGCTGACCTCCGATCAGGCTTCCGCGCTGGCCAAGGAGCTGGCGCGCTCCCTCGAGGCTGACCATCCCGACGACATCACGAGCGCTATGAAGCGCGCGCTGCGGCCCGGCAAAGTCTTCCTCGACTGGAGCCAGAACAACGCGTCGAAGACCACCGTTGCGCCGTACTCGCTGCGCGGGCGAATCGCACCGACCGTGGCAGCGCCGCGGAGCTGGCGCGAGCTCGCCTCCCCGCACCTGAAGCAACTCGAGTTCCACGAGGTGCTGGCCCGGGTGGAGAAGCGGGGCGATCCGCTCGCGGCGCTGCTCGGCGCGGATCAGCCGCCCGACCGCCTGCGGACCTACCGATCCAAGCGCGACGCCCGTAGAACCCCCGAGCCCGTGCCCGAGCCGGGCGACGGCGACGCGGAGGGCGATCGACGCGCCCCGCTCTAAACCTGTCTACGTGATCCAGCGCCACGACGCACGCCGACTGCACTACGACTTCCGACTGGAGCACGACGGCGTGCTCGTGAGCTGGGCGTTGCCGAAAGGGGTTCCGACGGACCCCGCAGTCAACCATCTCGCGGTGCCAACGGAGGACCACCCCATGTCGTACCGGCACTTCGAAGGCGACATCCCGCGCGGCGAGTACGGCGCCGGGAACGTGCGTATCTGGGACGAGGGAGAGTACGAGCTGGAGAAGTGGCGCGACGACGAGGTGATCGCGACGCTGACCGGTGGTCCCGGAGGAGGCCTCGGCGGCACGCGGCGCTTCGCGCTATTCCGGGCGGGCGAGGTCGGCGGGAAGCCGCGCTGGATGATCCACCTCATGGAGGATCGGGACGGAACCGGGCGCGGATCGGGGCGAGGCAGCACACGATCCGTCGTCCCCGACACTCGGCCCCGAGGAGGCGCGCCGGGTCGCCAGACCGAGTTCGCACCCATGCTCTCCGAGCGCGGGGTCCTTGCCGCGCTGCCGCGGCTCGACCCCGAGGAGTGGGCGTTCGAGATGAAGTGGGACGGGATCCGGGCGATCGCCATCGTCGACGGGGAGCGCTGCAACCTGCGCAGCCGATCCGACTCCGATCTCACACCCGCGTACCCGGAGTTCGCGACGCTGCCAGCGGCGGTGAACGGCGAGCAGGCCGTGCTCGACGGCGAAATCGTCGCACTGGGCACCGACGGAGCGCCCAGCTTCAGTCGGCTGCAACGCCGCTTCGGGCTGAGCGACCACGCGGACATCGCGCGGGCACGGCGGGAGGCTCCCGCCTCATTCCTGGTGTTCGACGTGCTGAGCGTCAACGGCCAGGACTGCCGGGCGCTGCCCTACCGGCAGCGCCGCGAGTTGCTCGAATCCGTCGTCGAGGAGGCGCCCGGCGTGCCCGTCGCCCTGCCCGAGGTCTTCGCGGGCGAGCCGTCCGATGCGATGGAGACGAGCCGCGGCCTCGGGCTCGAGGGCGTCATGGCGAAGCGGTGGGAGGCCCCGTACCGCTCCGGGATCCGCTCGGACGACTGGCGGAAGTTCCCGCTGATCGACACGCAGGAGGTCGCGGTCATGGGCTGGCGGGACAGCCCGTCGGACGCGCGGGGCTTCGCCTCGCTCCTCCTCGCCGACCGCAGGGCGGACGGAGGGGCCTGGCGCTACGCCGGTCGCGTCGGCACCGGCTTCTCGACGGCGGAGCGCCGCACGATCCGAGAGCTCCTCACGCCGCTCGAGTGCGACGAGCCCGCCGCCGAAGCGCCTGCCGAAGTACGGCGCGACGCCCACTGGGTGCGCCCGGAGCTCGTGGCGGAAGTCATCTCCAAGGGTCGCACGGCGGGCGGCAACCTCCGTCAGCCGGTGTGGCGCGGCTGGCGGCCCGACAAGGCGCCCGGAAACCTCTCAGAGCGGCGGTCCATCTCCGCGAGCAACCGCGGATCGGAGTAGGAGGAGCGCGTGACCGCGGCGGTGTTGCCGAGACGCTCGGCGGCGACCCCTGCCACCTCGCGCACCCGCCCTCGCGGAATCGAGCTCCGCAGGGTCGCGATCGCTCGTTCGAGGACGCCGGCGGCGGTGGCACCCTTCTCGTTGTCGTGGATCTCTGCATAAGCGACCCGGGGGTGGGTGGTGGTACACCTACGACCGGCTTCGCCGGGCCAACCTTCTCACAGTGCTCCAACGCCGCGAACACCACGTCAACTGCGTAACCGCCGGCGGCCCTGAAACGACCAGCCGGCTCGAGGAAAGCGTGAATGCGATGACCAAGCACACCCTCCACCTGCACCGCAGCATGTCGATCGAGCATCGGAAGCGGGCCGCGGAATGGGTGATCATCGAACGAGCGAGTCTCCTGCATCAACGTCCGCGTCCTCGTGAAGAACCCCAGCCCCACGACCGCGAACGTCACCAAGGATGACGCCGATCGCTGGCGCCACTTTGGCGCCCTCCTGCACGACGATTCGATCCTGCTCTACGCCCGTATCATCGGCCTCTTCATGCTGCTGTTCGCCCAGCCGCTCACCCGAGCCTGCAGTGTCCGCACCGATGGTTCAACAACTCGGCACCCGGCAACTGCGCCGCGCGACCCGAAGTTCAGGTCAGTTTATCGACGAGGCTACGGACCCGGCCCTCGATGTCGTCGCGGATGGTGCGCACGGCGTCGAGGCCTTGCCCTGCGGGGTCGTCGAGCTGCCAATCCTCGTAGCGCTTGCCGGGGAAGATCGGGCACGTATCCCCGCACCCCATCGTGATGACCACGTCCGCGGCTCGCACGGCATCGATGGTGAGCAGCTTCGGACGTTCCGCGGTGATGTCAATACCCACTTCTCCCATCGCTTCGACTACGGCGGGGTTGAGCTGGTCGGCAGGTTCGGAGCCGGCGGAACGGACCTCGACTCGGCCCTCGGCGATGCGGGTGAGGCAGGCGGCGGCCATTTGGGAGCGTCCGGCGTTGTGGACGCAGACGAACAAGACCATCGGGATCGGCTGGGCGGTCATGATGCTCCGGTTTCTGCTTGGTAGGGGTTGGTGTGGAACCAGCGGCGGGCGGTCCAGAGGGAGACGTAGACGAGGCCGACGAGGACGGGCACCTCGATCAGCGGCCCGACCACCCCGGCCAGCGCCTGCCCGCTGGTGGCTCCGAACGTGCCGATGGCGACGGCGATGGCAAGTTCGAAGTTGTTGCCCGCCGCCGTGAACGCAAGCGTCGTAGAGCGGGCGTAGCCGAGGCCAAGGCTCTTGCCGAGCAAGAGGCCTGCGAACCACATAAGCGCGAAGTAGACCAGCAGCGGCAGAGCGATCCGGGCGACATCGAGCGGATTCTGTGTGATCGCTTCGCCCTGGAGGGCGAACAGCAACACGATCGTGAACAGCAGCCCATACAGCGCCCACGGCCCGATCCGAGGAACGAAGGTCGCCTCATACCAGGCCCGACCCTTACGCTTCTCGCCGATCCACCGGGTCGCGAACCCGGCGATGAGCGGCACGCCGAGGAAGACGAGGACATTGAGGGCGATCTGCCCGACCGACACGTCCAGCCCCTGAGTGTCGAGACCGAGCCAGCCGGGGAGAATCGTGAGGTAGAACCAGCCGAGCACCGAGAACATCACGACTTGGAAGACGGAGTTGATCGCGACCAGCACCGCGGTCGCTTCCCGGTCGCCGCAGGCCAGGTCGTTCCAGATCACGACCATCGCGATACACCGTGCGAGACCGACGATGATGAGGCCGGTGCGGTACTCGGGCAGGTCCGGGAGGAAGATCCAGGCGAGGGCGAACATCACCGCGGGGCCGAGAAGCCAGTTCAGCAGCAGGGAGGAGACGAGAAGGTGCTTGTCGCCGGTCACGGCGGCGATCTTGTCGTAGCGGACTTTCGCCAGCACCGGGTACATCATCACCAGCAGACCCAGGCCGATCGGCACCGAGATCCCGCCGATCTCCATCCGGGGCAGCACGTCGGAGAGAGCGGGCACGAACCGGCCGAGGAGGAGGCCGGTGATCATGGCCAGGCCGATCCAGGCCGGCAGCCACTTGTCCAACGTCGACAGGCGCTTCGCGGCCGGGGCCTGCGTCGGGGTCGCGGTGCTGGTGGTGTTCTGGGGTGAGGGCATCGGACTGCTTGATCTCCTCGGTCTCTCGATTGCGGGCGGGGTTAGTGGGTGGGCTTGGTGGCGCGGATGATCGCGGCGTGCATTCCGTCGGCGGCTTCGTGGGTGAACTCCACGCTCGCATCCGTGAACCCGGCCTCGGCAAGCCCGTCGAGGTACTCCGACCGTGAGAGGGCTCCGGCGATGCAGCCGACGTAGGAGCCGCGCTCGGCCCGCTGTGCCGGGGTGAGACGGTCTTCGGCGACGACATCAGAGACCCCGATCCGCCCACCCGGGGTAAGGACGCGGAACATCTCAGCGAGCACGGCCGGCTTATCGGTGGAGAGGTTGATGACGCAGTTCGAGATCACCACATCCACCGACCCGTCCGGCAGCGGCACGTCCTCGATCGTGCCCTTGAGGAACTCGACATTCTCCGCTCCGGCTTCTGTCTTGTTCTTCTCGGCCAACGCGAGCATCTCGTCGGTCATGTCCACCCCGTAGGCGAACCCGGTCGGCCCGACACGGCGGGCGGAGAGAAGCACGTCGATGCCGCCGCCGGAGCCGAGGTCGAGCACCCGCTCACCCTCATGCAGCTCGGCGACCGCAGTCGGATTGCCGCAGCCGAGGCTCGCTTCGACCGCTTCGAGGGGCAGGCCGGCGACGGTCGCATCGTCATAGAGGCCCGCGCCGAAGCTGCGCTCGGTCGGAGCACAGCACGAACCCGAATCGGTCCCCTCGGCAGCAGGCGTGCTGGCGCAGCACGAGCCCACGGGCGTCTCCTCGGCCAGCAGGTCGGCGTTGCGGGTGCCGCTGGTCACGGCGGTCGCGGCCTGCCCGTAGCGGGCGCGGACCTGCTCGCGCAGCTCAGTGTTCTCACTCATGACGTGCTCCATTCGGTCGGGTGGACGCTCGATCAACGTATTGATGCTCGTCGATGCATCGACAGTTGTCAATACGTGGCGTAGGATTAGGGGCGTGACTACTTCACTGCCGATGATCACCACTGATGCGGGTGGGTGCTGTGCTCCGGTCACCGGCGGGGTGCTCGCTGTCGAGGATGCCCAGCAGTTGGCGCGGATGTTCAAGGCGCTCGGCGACCCGACCCGGGTTCGGTTGCTGTCGATGATCGCGGCGCAGCCTGGCGGGGAAGCGTGCGTGTGCGACCTGACCGAACCCGTCGGGCTCTCCCAGCCCACGGTCTCCCATCACATGAGGCAGCTCGTCGATGCTGGGCTGGTCACCCGCGAGCAGCGCGGCAAATGGGCCTACTACGCCATCGTGCCCGAGATCCTCGCGATGCTCTCCGCAGCCCTCGACCCACAGGCACTACAGACCAGCGCCCAGACGTCAGCCTGCTGACACTGCAATCAGTGACGGGCTCCGATCCCGTCACTTCATGAGACTCCGCACATCCCGAGGCAGGTCCGGTCAGGCTGGCATGAACCCCAATGGTGCATCCTCGCCGCTACATAACCCCTGTGGGTTATAGGCCAGAAGGAGTGGATGGGATCCTGATCTAGCCGCAGGATCACGCGGTAGAACAAGGATCGTTATAGTCCGGCACCCTTAACTGTGCCGACCTCTCTCAACTCGACCGTGTGTCTG